>NZ_SLUR01000002.1:0-446093 GCF_004340725.1 Curtobacterium sp. PhB128 | reverse complement strand
AGATGGCGTCACCCGGGGTAACCGACTGATCGGCAAACGGGGCGCGCGGCCAACATGTGCGCGCGGCGACCGCCGTCGGGTGGTTCACCCGGCGGAGGTCGGTCGCTCGTCTGAGACGAGTGCGACCAGGATGGTGCCAGAGCGTCTCCTGGACCGTCCCGGTAGCCGGTCCTCCAATGGAACCTCGGGTGCTTGCGGGCGGCCCGGACTCCTACGCCCTGCTCCGGAGCGCTCCCCGTCTCACATAGGTGGTCCGCGAACTATCTCAGTTCACGAACGCCATACGGACACCTCGCGACGCACGAAGACTTAGCCGACCCCTGATCAACGCGACCCGTCCGTACTGCCAAACAACGTGTCCATGTCCGTGTTTCAGATGCGTCTTCTCGCAGGCGCTGTCGAAGGCGGCCGCGGCAGAGCGGCCTTTCTCACGGGACATGTCACCGCTGGTTCTCACGGTACGTGGCAGATCTTCTTTGCCCTGATCAGATGCGGATCGCGTGTCTGCTCCCCATCGTGTCTCCGGTGCCGAATCCGACTGCCATGTAGAAACGTCGTGAGGTGCGGCGTCTGTTCCTTCGAGCGGGGTGCGCGAGCCGCCACGCGCCATCGGCCTGCGTGCACCCGGGCTCGGTCGCCCGGACCCAGGCGGAAGGTCAGTCCGGCGCGATTGCGTCTTCGTGTGGTCTGAGAAGCTCGACCCTCCGACCACTGATGAGAACACGCCGGACGTCAGGATGTGGCCTTTCATCCCTTGCCGCGTGGGCACCGCTAGTCGATCGTGACCACGAGAGCGAACTCCGGGAGCCACACATCTTCAGAGCGCTTGCGCGGCACTTGCGTTCGAGGGCCGTCAAGTCCGCGTAGTACGTATTCAGGTAGGGCCGAAGGACGACGGAGCGGGGAAGCCGACTCGCCCTCCACATCAGCAAGGACCGGCCTCACGATGTCCAACCCTGCGTCGGCCTGTGCGGGGAGGGAGGGACTGTCCCCGTCCGAGGGTCCGGAGCCGCCCTGTGCGCCGTTACCGTTAGTGCCCGGTCCGGCGCCACCACCGAGTGGTGGCTGCGCACCGGACCCGCCGGATGGCGATATCGGAGGCGTCGGCTTCACGGGAGGCGGAGCTGGCGGGCTCAATCTGGTGAGCAGCTCGGACCAGGGAAAGCTCTTTGGCAGGTAGTCGACTGCCTTCAGGCTGGGCCTGCTGAGACGACGGATTCGCGCCACCTCGTGGGTGGAGACGGCAGCGCACCCAAGCTTTCGCTGATCCGGTGTCGGTGGTATCGGCGCATCGGTATCGCTGGGATCCCAGCCGTTGTAGAGCAGGTGGAAGGGTCGGGTTCCGTTGGTCGCCGCGTGCCGAAGCAGAAGATCGTGTTGAGCGGCCGGTCCGACCTTGTGTCCGATCGAACGGTACTTGTAGGTCGCACCAACCCAGCCGCCGACCTTCGCTTGGATCGAGTATGCCCAGACCGGTCGGCCTGCTCGGTCGACCAGCCAGATCTCGAAGTCGGCGCCGCTTGTCGCCTCGTCGTGCGCATGGACGAGGCGTACATCACTACCGGCAGCGGACGCGAACTGCTGAAGCGCGAGCAGGTTGTGGTCCGTGATCGAGACTTCACCCATGCGCATCGTCAGGCGCCTGGCCTCCACGAGTTTGAACCAAGTCAGCTCCGCGAGTTCGTCCATGACTTGTGCCAACGCTTGCACCTTCATCCCGTAATCATCACAGATTTCGTGGAGAATCCTCATTGCCAGAGCGCCGCCCGCGCTCCCGCTCATACCCCGTCCCCGAAACGAACGAAGCAGACAACATGCCGACCAACGTCAACAGCATCTTGATCCTCATCGCCTCACCGGGAGACACCCGTGAAGAACGTGCGGCAGTGCGGGACGCGATCAACGACTGGAGCGTGCAGAACGCGCACCGCCAGAACATCGTCGCGTTGCCGTGGCTGTATGAACGGCACGCGGTCGCCGCGCTCGGGGATCGCGCCCAAGCCCTTATCAACGCCCAGGCCGTCGATCGCGCCGACGTCGTCGTTGCGTTTTTCGACTCTCGCCTCGGCACCCACACCGGCTACGACGTGTCGGGTACGGCTGAGGAGATTCGCCGCGCAGCGGCGGTCGGGAAGCCAGTGCACGTCTACTTCTCATCCGAGGACCTGCCCCGCGACGTCGACCCGAAGCAACTCATCGCTCTCAAGGACTTCAAGACCGCACTCGAGCAGGACGGGCTTCTCGGCGACTACAGCGACCCCGGGGATCTTGCCGCTCAGGTCACCCGTGCTCTGGAGCACGACGTCGACGACAACGGGTGGGGTGAAGGCTCGCTCCCTCGTCGGTCCTCAGGCGCGGATCCGGCTTGGGAGCACGTCCATTTGGTGGACCAAGTCGGCTTCGACCGGAACGGCAAGATGAAGACCCGAACTCGTCGGAACGACCTTGTCCTTCGCAACCTGTCCGAGGTCGACGCCGAACAATTTGAATTCACCATCGAGCCGGTCGGGTCGGACGATAGCCATTATCGCTTCGAAGGCCCAACCGAGCTGTTCACACTGTTTGGTGAGTCAGAACTTCAATGGAGCCTGATTACCCTAATGGGCACCATGACTTTCGAAGTACACGCAACGTGGATCGAGAACGGGGTGCGTCGCGAGAGGACACGGTCGTTCACGACCTCCTGACGGGACGACATACTGACGCCGGGACCGGAGCGTTCCGTATCGAGTTCGGCTCTCGCGGTAGGCCACCCGCGCATGCTCCGCTATAGATTCTCGGCAAGCTTCGCACGGAGCGCCTGCATCTTCGTATCGAGAGCGATCTGCGCCGGCGCGCCAGTGAAGCTACGAAGGTGGTTCATCAACGCGGTCGCTGAGCGGTTGATGAGCTTCGGGGCGATGATGTCGAGGAGACGCGCGAACTGGCTCTTCGGGATGTCGTAACGCAGCAGGGCAGAGACATCTGGCCCAGTCGCCACGAGAAGCGCACCTGCCGCTTCGTTCGGCGTCATTCGGCGGAGGAGACGCTCGTATATTGGGTCGGCCGCGTACGCAAGGCCCGACGACCTCCCAAGGAAAGCGTCGACGATGACCTGTGCAAACTTGTCACTGACGCCAGCTGGCAGCGCCAACGTGCCGACGTAGGTCTCAAGCTCGTGCGCGACGGGCGGTTCGTTGTAGAAGTTGTCGAAGCCGTGGTGGGCGCCGCGCAGTCGGTCGAGGAGTGCGTCTATCTGTCCCGATCGGATGTCCTCAGGGAGATAAGACGTACCGCCCACCGCGACGAGGAACTCGTGTGCAAGTTCAGCCTGAGCCAGGTCAAGATTGGCCTGGAACCTCGCGTATCGGACGCCGAAGTTCGCTTTCACCGACTCCGTCACGTGCGGCCACAGGAGCGGAAGCAGCAATCGGATGTTGTCGCGGATGACCGAGGTCGATTCCGGTGATACGTAGAGGCCGAACAGTCCGTTCGCCAACGTCTCGGTCTGGTCGCGGCGTAGGCCTTCGAAGAGCGGCGCGAAGCTCTCGGCGTGAGCAGCGGTGACTGTTTCCCGCTTGATGTTCGCCAACAGTCGCGACGTGGCAACCATCGTGGGTGAGTCCGGAAGCGTGATCACTTCCTTGATGCACGTTTCCATGTACCCGAGCAGCGCGAACGGCTGCAGCTCGTGCTGGTTCGGATGAGCAGCGCTCGCGTGGTTTCGCATGAAACGTACGAGATCGAGCTGCTGCTGTCCGACAGAGGAGACGAAACCGATCTTCGCCGCGGCACGGATCAACTCGTCGTCCGTGACCTTGAGGAGGTCGTCGGGGCCCGACAGGTCCTTGCGCTTCTCCGGCGAGGAGACGGCATTGTCGAAGAAGTAGTCGAGGTCGTACGCGATGATCCGCTTCCGGAGTTCGCCGATCGTTTCGTCCCACAGGTAGTTCAGCGCGGCGTCGAAGAGCCCGGCGGACACCGCCATGATGAACTTGGACAGGTACATGGCCGTCGCGCGCTTCTCCTGCGGAAGGTTCGCCATGGCGCCGTCGAGGTTCGAGAGAACCTGCACGCGCTGCTGCACCCCAACGAGAACCCCCTCGGACGGAAGGTGCAGGGCGTCGACCCGGGCGAGAAGCGCCTGCTCGAACTCTTGGATCGTGGACGATATTCCGCCCTGTGATCCTGTGCTGGCGACTTCGAGATCCATATCAGCCATCGTTCGGCTTCCCCCTTTTGTTAGACTAGAAAGCGTAGCCGTCGGTGCCGTCACGCCGCTGACCCCCGTCCACGGCACAGGCTGTTGCAATAGTTGCCTCAACCGTCCTCAAACAGGCAGGAGCGACTCCCGGGTACTCACTCGTCCCCAACGTCCCCGTCGCGGTCGCGGTCGCGAAGGATGGCGACGATATTGTCGCGATAGCGCGGCTTAACACGGTGCCTGATCCCCGTCGCCATCTCCTGAACGATTTTCTGCAACGCGGGCGCGTGCTTGAAGCCCCCACCTACGGCAAAGTACGCGCGCAGCCAAGATGTAGGGTCAACGGGATATCCCTCGACTGCGAAAGCTCTGACGAGTTGCACAACGGCGTCTTTGCCCTTACCAAAGCTAAGCCCGTTGTAGTCCTCGCTCTTGATCATCCCGGCCGCGGCGAGCAAAAGGGAGTCCTCGACGCCCGCGGTCTTCCGCGTGTGCAGGTTCAACGCTCCCATGCCATCGAGCCACGTACGCACGATGTCGTCGCCTGACCACACGAGGATGAACAGCTTGCGCAAGCTGTTCGCATCAGCCACCTTGCGGATCGCTTCGAGGTCGCTCTCCTCGAATGGATGTAGGACGACCACCGTCTGAAGCGTGACGTCAGCACTTGTGGAAAATCGCGGAAGCCGCCGGGTACTCAGGACGCTTCGATTGACCGCATCCGCATCGAGGTACCCTGCCGCTTCGGCATCCGCATCCTGATCATCCACACCGAAAGCGTCCGCGTCCGACACTGCGAAGACGTAGGGTCCCGGACCGAGCCAGTCCCGGATGACCACACTCTGGGCAGTCATCCCCGTCCCCTGTTGACCCCAGTCGGCCCGAACCATGTACGCGAGTTCTGTCATGCACACAGTGTCCTAGTACCCGCCGACACGGGCAACGCAGCCGCTGATGCGACGTCCTCCTTCGAAAGACACGTGTTGCACGACAAAGGTAACCAACGACATTCTCGCCGAGGCAGGACGGCCGCGCAGCTCGTGAGTGAGAACCGCCCACCGACGAACGCTCCGACCATTCGACTCCACGGAGGTTATGCCACAATGATGAGCAACCTCCCCTCCCATGAAAGGCATTCCAGTGGCACAGCGAGTGACTACACACCTCATCGATGACCTCACCGGCGACACGATCACCGAAGGCAAGGGCCGCACCCTGCGCTTCGCTTTTGACGGCAGCGAATACGAGATCGATCTCAGTGACCAGAACGTGGAGGCGCTCCGCGGGGCCCTCTCCGACTACGTTGCGGCCGCCCGAAAGATGGGCGATAGAGCCGCTCGCCGGCGAAGCGGCTCCGCCTCGAAACGAGGCAACGCAGGCGAACTGGCCAAGATCCGAGAGTGGGCGAACGCGAACGGTCACGACGTGTCGGCGCGCGGGCGCATCAGCCAGGTTGTCCGCGACGCGTACAACGCTGCGCACTGACACCGCGTCCCGTGCCGACGCTGCACCGCTTCGTCGGCGCGGGAACCGGAGTGTTGCAGGTGTCCGCCTCGTTGGACGGCGATCCCGCGGCGCGGCAAGATGAACCCGTGCCAGCCGCTCTGGAACATCACGAGATATCGACGTCGTACCGACCACCGCGCGTGGCGGTTCTGACGTATGCCGGGTCCTCCTGGCAGGCGTGGGCACGCGAAGCTCTCTCCGCGGTGTCAGCTATCTGGGGTGGCGAAGGCTTCGTCTTGATTCCGTACGGACGGGAGGGCGAGGTAGAGCCCGGCCTGCTCGCGCAGCTACACCATTACGATCCCGATTACCTTGCCGTGTATGCCCCCGGAGAGCTGACTTGGTCCGCGTTGTCTCCGGAAGCTTTGAGCGACCGATTGAGCAATGACGGAGACGTCGCTGACTGCGACTCGATGGCTCCGGCCGCGGCGGCGATCGCTGCTGCGACCGTGGGCGCGGAATGCGAGCTGCTTCGTGGATTCACCGACGGATTGCCGATCCCGCAGTACCTTCGACTCCGAGCTGTCGGCGAGAGGCTCCCCCCGCAACTGCTGGCTGCTACAGCGCTCACATCCCCGGTGGCAGCGCAAGTAGCGAGGACCCACTGGGAGTCCAGCGCCGCACTGTTCGCGGCCTTTATCACCGGGAAGCCGCCAATGGGGCCCGCCGAGGGCTCGGAGCCGGCTGCTCCGCCAAGCGACCTCATCCGGTGGATCGCCTCACGGGACAATTCGCACGCTCCAGACGCCTTGACCTGGTTTGCGAACATGGTCCTCTCGTCACGCAGCAGCGACCTGCAACCATGGTTCGATGCAATCGATGACGGCCTGACCTGGTGGGGCAACGAGACACAGCCGGCAACCGTCACCGCGTCAGTCGGGGACACCGCGGACGATTTCGCGCTTGCCGTGCTGCTCGACCGGCTGCATGGACAGGCGGTGTGGGTCACCACCCCGATGCTCGAGCAGCCGGCTGAGAGCACCGCTCTTGCCGCGGGGCTCGCCGGCCGGATGGCTACCGATCCATTCGAGCGTCCCGCTTATCTCGCGTCAGCTTCCATGTCCGCCGACGAACTAAAAGCGGCGGTACGTGTACTCGGGTCACTCGTCCGAGACGCGGGACTGGAAGACGCCGAGGAGCGTCTGCACGGAAGCGGCCTCCCCATCCCGGCGCCACCGCGGCGTTTGCTCGTCGCCGCTCACGCCGATCGTCGGACCACGTTCCCGTTCCTCATCGAGCGCGATGGGACGGCGGTACTGGCCCACGAACCGACCCTCCCGCTGCCGTCTACTGCGTGGCCCCTCCTGGCCGGCGCCAAACGGCCGGGGTGGTTGGTCGATGCTGAGATCGACCATCCGCAGTCTCCGCGCGGGCGAGGAACAGTCCCAGGGAGCCTGCAGGCGGATGGCCGCGCGGCTTGGGTAAACCTTCGCGACGCGAAGGACGGCATCACCTTCGATGCTGCCTTCACCGGGTACCTTCCGCCCGAGACTCCGCTGGAGCAACGGATGGCCCGGCCCCGATTGCAGTTCCTGGGACTAATGCCTTGGGTGCAGCAGACGGCTATCCGCGGAAACATGAGGGCCACCCTGTCCCGCCCGGGGCAACTCGCCGACCTCGTCGCGGATCGGCTCGGCGGGCGTAGCGCCCTTCGCCAGCTTGTCGTCTCCTCACGCGGTCAGATGCTCCGCGCCTTCCAGGCCGAGGAATCGTCCGAAAGAGGTCGCGTCCGACTTCGGCGAGACGCCGCCTACGAGTCATTTCTCACTTTCGATGCACTCCTCGCCCAAAGGTCGACCCCCGATGCGGCGGAGCTGCGGGACGACCTCGACGAGCTTCTGCGATCGGAGCTACTCACGCGCGGCTTCATGCTCAACTGCGGAGAGTGCAGAACCGTGCAGTTCACGCCCATTGAACGGGTCGGAAGGACCTACCCGTGCACTCGTTGCGGCGCGCTCAATGCCCTCACGGGTGACCGATGGCATCGGGCAGGAAGCGAGCCCGAGTTCTACTACGACT
This sequence comes from Curtobacterium sp. PhB128, assembly GCF_004340725.1. Taxonomy (NCBI): domain Bacteria; kingdom Bacillati; phylum Actinomycetota; class Actinomycetes; order Micrococcales; family Microbacteriaceae; genus Curtobacterium; species Curtobacterium sp. PhB128. The sequence continues at coordinate 438,385 of NZ_SLUR01000002.1, read as the reverse complement.
TGCACCCCGCGATGCGGACCATTCTGAAGGACAGCGGCGATCTCACACTCCTACTTGGCAATCGTCTCGCTCGCCTCGCCGAAGAGTACAGCGACCTAGCGGAGATTGAGTTCGCCGAAGAAGGCGCCGGTAAACCATCCTTCGAGATCGACCTCATCGCGCACCGAGACGGGGACCTCATCATCGGCGAATGTAAGGAAGGCGACCTTGGCGGCGGCCAGACACGTCAGCAGCTGATAGCGAAGCGCCTCGACGCCGCGGAGCTGTTGCGAGCGGATCAAATCGTCTTCGGCACCGGCCTTCAGAAGTGGCCGAAGGGCGATCAAGACGCAGTCCACGCCCTCGCATCATCGCGAGGGATCAAAGCGCAGATCGAATTCATCGCAGACCTCCGACGACACTGATCGCCAGGTCGGCGCTCTAACCACCGGCGTTGCCTATCGCGCCCTGTGTAGATCGATCGCGGTACAGCGGTCACCTTCAAAATCAGTCGACAACATCCCCACCGTGCCGCGGGCCGCCGCGCAGGCAGTTGCGGGGCGAGTCGAGCAACGATCGGACTTGCTACCGACTTCGACGACCGCTGCGAGCTTCTCCACTTCGGCGTGCAGGAGCGTCAGGCACGAACAAGTTGCCTTCGTCGCGGAATGGGTTCGGGAACCGGTGTTTGCAGCATTCGAGCGAGCCCAAGCCACGTCGAGAGAGATCGAGTCGCGAACGGGGTACATGCTGGAGCAACACGTCCGGGAAGGCGCGGAGTACCCGGCCGCTCTGTGGATGCTGCCGCCGCATTTGGTTCTGCGGAGCACTGGGACTCAGCTACTCGGTCAGCGGCACACGGCGTGGCGTTTCTAACGCACCAAAGCGCTCTCGATGTCCCCTAGGATTTCCGCCGTCATCACCGTGAGGGCCAGCTTGAAACTACCGATACAGTCCGGTACAGGGCTCGGGCAATACATGATGCCCCTCGCCGATGGTTCCGTTTGCTCCGATCAGTTCGTGCAACACGGACGACGCCCCCGCCATGGAACTGGCGAGGGCGTCATCTGTGCCTGTGCTTTGCAGCTAGAACAGAGCCAGAAGCAAAATGGCAAGAACGATCGAAACGCCGATTGCGGCAAAAGCAACGTTGACCGGTGTTCTCAGGCGGCCTGTCGTTGTCCTCACCTTGCCCGTGAATATACCACCCACAAACGCTGCGACAAGAAACGTCAGGGAGCTACAGATAAGAAGAATGAGAAGGAGAGTAGACATCAGCACCTATCTGCAAGGGTTGCGATCGCCAGGATGATGCCGGTGGGTGTGAGTGCGTAACCCAACGTGGCAATAGCTGCCCCGACTAGAGCTAGCGTGCCTCCGCCGGTAGCAACGGCACTGATAATGAGCGATGCGGCTACTAGTGCGCCCCCTCCGATGGTCAGGATCGCGGCGAAAGCAGCGCAGGCGGTGAGCTGGCCAGTGGGGTCTGCGCGGTTGATCGGATCACTTGCTGCGAAAGCGTATCGGTTCCCGTTACTGGGACTGAGGGGGCTGTCGAGGGTGTCTTGCTGGGTCCAGGCGCCGATGTACGGGTTGTACCAGCGCTGCCCGAACTTCACGAGCCCAGTGTGGATGTCGTCGATACCGGCCTTGAAGGTAAAGGGGTTGGTGGGAATGCCGTCGCCGCCGCCGTCGTAGGAGACGGTGGTGGTGCCGTACGGGTCGACGGTCTTGACGAACGCTGCGGAATTGCCCGCAAGAAGGGCGAAGGGGTTGCCGGAGCCGTCGTAGGCGTACTGACCGAGTGCGTCGGATGGGGTAGATAGGGCGATGGGCTGCCCGGTCTTGGCGTCATTGACGACGTTTGCCCGGTTGCCGTTGCGGGTGGCGCTCGTGAGGGTGGGGTTGCCGTTCTGATCTGCACGGCCGTACTGATAGGTCCGCGTATCGCCACCCGGTGTCGAGAGCGACAGAAGCGACTTCTGGTCGGCGCCAGCGTATGCGTAATTGGTGGTCTCTGAGCCGTTGTGGACGGCCTGGGTCATCTGCTCCGCGGCGTTGTAGGTGAACGTGTACTCGGGTGCTGCGGTGAGGTTCCCGGCCCCGTCGTACGTGTACCCGGTGTTGGTGATCTGGTTCGCCGCGTTGTACGTCAGCGCCTGGTTGGTGGTGACTGTGCCGCCAGCGGTGGTGAACTTCGCCGAGGTGCGGTTGCCGCGGATGTCGTAGCCGAACTCCCAAGTCCCGGCTGTCGCGGATCCGCTACCGGTGGTGACGGTCTTCGTGACGCGGCCGCGGGTGTCGTAGGTGTAAGCGGTGCTCTGCCCAGAAACGTTGTCGGTGACCCACTGAATCTTGGAGCGGTCGTTCGCAGCCGTGGTGCCGCAGCTGGGGGAGGTGCTGCCGGCGTTGTAGCAGTAGTACAGGTCGTAGATCCGCTGGTTGTTGCTTGAGGACGGGCCAACCCACCCCTGGACCTCCTGGATACGGCCGCTGCTGTCATAATCGGCGTGCGTGCGGCTGGCCCAGGCGCTGTTGTCCGCGTTCGAATCGACGTAGGTGTCGGTGCGGCGTCCGGTGTCGGGGTCGGTGACGAACCGGATGGTCTCAGTGGTGTTGTTCGGCGCTGGCGTCGTGGTGGAGGTCAGTACACCGGAGTCGTCATAGGTCGAGGTGAGCGTGCCGTCCTGGTCCGCGTACGAGGTCTGGTTGCCCGCCTTGTCGTACGTGTAGGTGATGGCACTCAAACCGACAGTGTTCGCCGTGTTCGTCGTGGTAAGCAAGTTGCCGAGCTGGTCGTACGTGTTCGTGATCGTGCCGCCAGAGGACGCCTGGGTGAGCAGGTGTCCGGCGTTGTCGTACGTGTTCGTCACCGCTGCGGTGCCGTCGGAGAAACTGGTGGTGAGGACCCGGTCATTGCCGTCGTAGGCGTAGTTCGTCGTTCGGCCTGCACCGTCGGAGGCCGAGGCGATCCGGCCGAGTGCGTCGTACGAGTAGGTCCGGGCGGCAAGGCTGGTGCCGGTCACGGGGGTGACGGTCTTGAGCTGCTTGTTCTCGTACGCGTAGGTCGTCTTGTTCGTGCCGTTACCCGGGGCGGTGGCGGTGGCGACCTGTCCGGCCGTGTACGTCAGCGTCGACGTCGCGGCAGTGGCGCCGGCGCCGGCGCTACTCGTCAGCTGGTTACCGACAGGGTCGTAGGTCAGCGCCGAGGTGTTGCCGGCGTCGTCGGTCGTTGACGCCGGCGAGTACGCCGTAGCTGCCGGCGATGCGTTGTAGCTGGTGGACTGCGACGCCCCACCGGAGGAGGCAATCTTCGTTAGGGACTGGCTGCTGTTCGCCCCATATGTCGCGGTCGTCGTTGAAGCAGCGGACCCGGACCCGATGGTCGAGGTCGAGGGCTGCAGGTTCGCGCCGTTGTATGTCTTAGACCGCACGCGGCCGACCGGGTCGGTGACGGTGTTTACGAGCTTCTGCGTCGAGTTGATCGCGTACGTCGTGTGCGGCACCGACGCCACCGCGGTCGCGGTGTCCGTGTTCGGGGACGCGACCAGGGTCGACGTCGCCGACGCATAGCTCAGCCGCGTCGTTGACGCCCCTGCGCTACCGGCGGTGGTGTTGGACTGCAGCACCTGGGACACCTTGTGCGTGGTCCCGGAGTAGCTGATCGTCGTCGTCGCACCCGTCGGGCTCGTGATCCCCGTCAGGTCGTTACCGGAGTACGCGAACGTCGTCGTCTTCCCGGCACCATCGACGTAGGAGGTCAAGTTGCCGTTGGTGTCCTTCACCCACTTCACTGACCGTGCAGTCGAGCCGCTCCCCTGCGTCACCGTATACGCGCGCGTGGTCGCGTCGTACGCGCCGTTCGCGGTCTTTGCAGCCGCCGTCCCGGCGGTGCTGGTGATGGTCGTGGGCACGCTGGCGATGTTGGACATCGTCACCGTGTTGCCGTTCTTGTCCGCGACCGACACGGGAACACCGTTGGTGTTCGAAGTGATGACCTGCCCCGTGGTGGGGTCCGTCAGTGTGTAGGTCGGGTTCGTCGTGGCGGAGGCGACGAGCTTGCGGAGGAACCCGGCCGGTGCGGTGAAAGTCGTAGCCGTTGCCGAGGGGAAGTTCCACGTCGCGCCATCGGCGTCCGTGTAGACCACCGAACCGGACGCCCCGGACGAGAACGAGCCCGCGCCAGCGATCCCTGTCGTCCATCGGACTGCCTGCGCGGTGTTCGCGTTCGCCGTCTGCCACCCCAACGAGTTGTACGTCTGGGTGATCGCGTTCGTCCCGCTCGCACCCGGCAGCGACAACCCAGCGGTCGTGACCTCGAGGTTCCCCGTTGCAACGTCGACGGTGACGCCGACCTGGTCCGACACTGCGAACGGCAACGTCGTCGCCGACGGCCGCGCACCGGTCAAGCCGGTTGTCGTTGGACCCGTCGGGATCGCAGCGTGAGCGACTTCGGTGACACCGCCCACGAGGGCGACACTGACCGCGCCGACGAGCGCAACCTTCCAACCGAACGATGAATGGACAGCCTTACGGCGTGGAGCAAGAAGCACGGGTTCCCCTAGCGGAAGAGCACGATGACGCGGGTGATGAAACGTGGCCAAGACACCCCAGGGCCACTCGAATGGCGTGAAACGCCCGCACCACCCGTCGACCGCACTGTCAGCTCAGATGAGGGTTGTTCGAAACCTAGCCGCATTGACGATCCTTCCGCACCCCCCAAACGGGGGCATGCGGGAAACCGCAACCTCTCTACGCACGCGTCACCCGTGAGTTGTGGCGGGCCCCAATCCTGCAACGTCAGGCTCCCCATCGACGACGACTCACGAGATGAGCAGTGACGGTTCTAGATCTCGAGGTACCGGTAGCCACCTCTGTTCACGCGCACGTCGAAGTACAGGCCGACGTTCGCTCCGGCATCCTGCGCCGCGACGAAGCCCTCGAAGACGGATTGCGGAACCTCGAAGTAGAGCCGGACCGCACCCCCGACGAACTCCACCTCGAGCGCGCTCTCCTGCTCGTCGTAACCAACCGACACGAGGTTGCCGCCTTGAACAGGGACGCGCCTCACTGATCTACCGCAGACGTATGCGCGCTTGCGTCGCAGAGCAGGGCTTTCGGCTTAGCCTGCATCGGCCCACCCCGATGGGTGTTCGTCGTGTCCACGTCGTGAGCCTATTGGCTGTTCTCTCGCCAACGCAGCGATCGCTGACTGGAGACGCGTCCTGGACTGGCTACCGCCGGCTCCCCAGAACACTGGAGGCGACCGACGCAGCGAGCAAGCGCACGACCACCTTGGCGAAAGGTCGACAGGAAGAACCACCCTGAGGATGTGCCGAAAGCTTCAAGCGAGGGTTCCTTCAGCAGCGGTTCGCGGAAGGATGATGCTCCTGTCCCCGAACGAACCGCTGACGCTGACGCTGACGCTGACGCTGACGCTGACGCTGACGCTGAAAGGTACGGCACCATGGTGCCCTCAGGGCTAGAAGCGGGCATCTCTGTCGAGCTGGCGCCCTATGGGGCTACGTTCACCCCGACTGCAGCGCAGGTGCGTATCCCCGCGGTGCTCGCGTCCCTCTTTGGGCTGATTGATGGGCACCCACTGAGGTTCGACTTTCACGGACCGGAGAGGGGCACAGGCGACGCCTACGTTGTCTTGATGTTCGACCTGCGCACGAAGAGCGAAATTGGAAGCGCGTCTAGCTCGGTGGGCTTCAGGCAGGCTCTTGAGCACGTCGACTGGCCCAACGCGCTCGGCGCGCTCACGCACTGACCGCTGCCATTGCCGCTGCCGCTGCCGCTGCCGTCCGACGGAGCCCTCACTCGACTCGACGAGGCCGCGCGCTGTCGAGCCACCTCACTCGCATCGAGTCGAGGTCGATTGAGGCGAGATTGCCTGGTTGCTGGTTCTGGTTGAGCGCGTACACCGAGCGACCGTCGTCGTGGTGTCCTTCTGCCTGCAGGTGGTGATGGCCGTGGATCAGAAGCTGAGGTGCGACGCCGTGCCAAATCCGGGTGACTCGGTCCCTGCCGAGCGCGGTGTACGAACGGTCAGCGATGTTCTTCAGCGGGAACCTAGCGAGTTTCCTGTCGACGCGAGCTGTGCCTCCACGTGGCGCCTCATGGGTTATAACGACGTGCGGGTGCCCACGGCTGATACTCGTCTCCACCTCGGTGTCGGACGGCATCTCCTGTCGCCACCAGGTTGTTCCCTCCTTGCTGGTCGGCCGGGACATCGATCCAGCGCCGCCGAAGGAAAGGAACGATTTCCCGCCGATACGGAACCGATAGCCGCGTGGCAGCGCCCAGACGTCGCCATGGAGCCGGGTCGGCTCGCCTCGCGTGAAGTCGGCGCGCAACGCGAGGCGCGCCCAGCTGTCGTGGCTGCCGGGTGTGATGAGGATCCGCATCTGTCGTTTGGCCGCGAGTTCCGCCGCGCGAAGCAGGAACTGCTTGTTGGCGCGGGAGCCGTTCGTGAGGTTGAAGTCGCCAACGTGCAGCAGGGTTGTGGGCTGGGATGATCCTGCCGGGAAGCCTCCGTCGATCAGCCGCGGGATGTTGTCGGTGAGGTGTACGAGGTCGGAGTGCCAGTCCCCGGCGACCACGATCACGTGCTCGTCGGAGTTAGCGTCGAAACCTCGGTGCCGCCGAAGATCCCGCCCTTCCGGTTCGCTCGTCATGGCCGCTCCTCTCGACTGAAGGAGAGCCATGATAGGCACGTCCTAGGTATGAACGAAAGACCGAGCATTCAATTTTGCAGAGATCGCGAACAAAGTACGCATATGTCGCAATGAAAATACGCCGAGGCTAACTCGCAGCGTCATCGCGACAAGAGTACGCAATTGCATCGAGTTTTGTATCAAATACACCAGCCGGCATTCCCTACCGGTCGATTCGGACTTATGGTCGTCGCATGCACGATCCCCAAGACAGCGTGCCGCCCCCGCGGCGAGTAACACCAAGGCTGCGCCTTCGCTCGCCGTCGCTCTCGCTCGGAGGGCGCAGTCCGGGCGAGGAGCGCCGCCAAGCAGCCGCAAGGGTTCGGCCGCGTGTGGTATCCCTTGCTGCCACCCAGGGCGGGCTAGTCACGCTTGAACAGGTTGCTCGTATCTATGGGCGGGGAGCCGCCAAGCTTGGGCTCCGACGGCTGACGGACCTCGGGGAACTTCTCAGGGTGCGTTCGAACGTATGGGTGCATACAGCGGTTGACCGGCTACCGATCGGTGATCAGACGCTCGAGGCCGAGGCATGCTGGCTCGCACTTGAGCCGAATCTGACGCTGAGTCAGCGGACGGTTCGCGACAGAGGATCCGAGGACGTAATTGCTGTCATTGGCGGCGGCGCGGCGCTCGCTCGGTGGGAACTCGATGAACTCAGTTGGAGGGCTGAGCTGCTCGTCCCGGTCGCAGTCGATGGCGTGTTTTCAGACGGCGACGTCAAGGTGATCCCGTGCGAAGTCGACCGTGCCGACGTCCGCTGGGTTGGCGGTTACCCGTACCTCTGCCCGGAGGCCACCCTCGCCTGGGCGTACGACGCGACGGGCGATCTCGACAACGTTGCCGTGGCGCTGCGTGACGCAATGTGGCGGCTCTACCCTCTCCGCTCAGAACTGCTGACGTACCACCTGAGGGTAGTGGCGGAGAAGAACGGCTGGATGGACGACCGCTGGAACGCGGATCTCATCTACGAACGCCTGCTTCTGATTGCGGGAGATTGGCCCACGCCTTCGCGCGGACGGTATGGCGACGGATGGTGGAGTAACGCTGACCACGTGAGACGCGTACGGGAGCGCCATCCTGACTGGGTGGACATCAATGTGCTTCGCGAGTGGGACGACGAGTACAGGAGCGAGAAGGATGACTGACCCGCCGTGCATTCCCGCCAGCGGGGCGTGCGTACCGTCGGATGGTCGGCCAGCGGTGGCCTGTAGGCACCATCTGAACCCAGCGGAACGATCGTCCTGGGCAAACGCCTACGCATCTGCGAGCGTGTCGAACGCAGTCAAATGGTCAGTGGTGCAGCTGATCGCGGCTTCGCAGGAGACATCTGAGGTGTGCGAGGTGTTGGCGATAAACCGAGGTGAACTTGAGCGACTGGTTCGCGAGAACGACGTCCACTCATTCACCGTCGATGGTTTCCGGCTCTTTCCAGCATGGCAGTTCACGGAAGACGAAATGATCTCGTTCGTCCCCGAGATATGCAAGCGGACTGCCGGCATGTCCGCAGCGGTGCTGAGCGGCTTCATGAGCACAGTGCAGGGAGCCCTGTTGCACAGCGGGCAAGCGCTCAGCCCCCGTGACTGGCTCCGAACAGGGCAGGACCCCAATCGGGTCCTGCGCCAGCTGGACAGCCGACGGGATCGCTGAATAGCGCCTCGTACGTCCGTGCGCCTCGAAACTTCGGCCGTACTGGCCTACTGCGCGGACGTCTCATGCTGCGGAAGCTCGTGCTTCACGGAGTGCCGGGCGAGATGGCCAATCGAGGCGTCTGGTGTGGAGGGCTCACTGCACGTGCCGCCGTCGCGTGAATCGACGCCCGACTTCGCGCTTGCGCGTGACTTACGCCACCTACCTCTCGCGCGCCATCGGGCGAAGGGCTACCCGCCCTTCGGCGCAATACCTCCACACGTCCCACGCTTCTACCCAGGTAGCTCGCATGGCAGTAACGGGCCACTTTCCAACTCCGTATCGGAGCATCACTCTCAAGTGAAGTTGTAACTCCCACGCGGTGGCGGAAGGGTCACCCCTCACCGTGTGGCCAAGCGTGCTCACCCTCGCCGGTTCAGAACAGCACGGTGCTGCGTGAGCGCGACCGTGACGCTCGCGAGCGATGGCAGACCGGCTTTGCGGCCGCCAGCTACAAGCATCAAGCGCGGGCTGGGACCGGCCGCTGGGGCCGCCGACATCCGCTCCTGCGACGTCGCAGAAAAACGCACCCTCTCCGCAGAGCAACGCCGATCATAGGTCGCCCCTCCGCCGTTCGGCACCAGGCGGCGTATTCGTGCGGGTTCGCCTCTATCTCGCGCGTGAGCCCCTGTCTTCACGGGCAGCTCCCACCGGAGCAACAGGCCGCTTTCCACCGCATACGCGAGTATCTACTCCGGTAGCGAGATGGAGATCCGGCGCGGGAACAGATCGGTCACATAGGCTGCCGTCGTCAGGGCCTCCGGGCCCGCGTCCGCTCGCCGCGAATCCTCAGCCTTCCGCGACCGAGCGCACCTAGGCTGAGAGGACTCATATCTCCTAGGAAGAGGACACCATGGCCTTCAAGCCCGGTTTCGACCAGTCCCCCGCCTTCAACGCCCAGGGACCCAACACCTGGGGCGGGCGTGGCGCTGGTCAGCAGCAGGCCGGCTGGGGACAGACCCCGCAGCAGGCACAGGGCGGGATGACCCCCGAGCAGCTGCAGTACATGTACGACCGCCCGGCGGCATCGACGGTCGACACCGACCGCATGTCGTACGAGGACACCATCGTCAAGACGCTGCTCGCCTTCGGCGTGCTGCTCGTCGGTGCGGTGGCCGGTTGGAACCTGCCCCCGATCGTGTGGATCGTCGGCGCGATCGTCGGGTTCGTCCTGGCGCTCGTGAACACCTTCAAGAAGAAGCCGTCGCCGGGTCTGATCCTGACGTACGCTTTCTTCGAGGGGCTCTTCGTCGGCGGGATCTCGAACTTCTTCGAGTACAACTTCACCCAGACTGGCGGCATCGTCGCCCAGGCCGTGTTCGGCACCCTCGGGGTGTTCGCGGTCACGCTGCTCCTGTTCCTGTCGGGAAAGGTCCGTGCGACCCCGAAGGCCACCCGCTTCTTCCTCATCGCGATCGTCGGGTACATGGCGTTCTCGCTCGTGAACCTCGTCCTGATGTGGACCGGTGTGACCCAGAGCGCCTTCGGCCTCATGGGTGTGACGTTGTTCGGTATCCCGCTCGGCGTCCTCATCGGCATCTTCGTCGTGGTCATGGCGGCGTACTCGCTGATCCTCGACTTCGACCAGATCAAGACGGGCGTCCAGCGCGGCGCTCCGAAGATCTACGCGTGGACCGCGGCGTTCGGCCTCATCGTGACGCTCGTCTGGCTGTACCTCGAGATCCTGCGCATCCTCGCCATCGTCGCGAGCAGCGCGCGCAACTAGCACCACCGCGTCCACGAAGGGCCCCGGCGCTGTGCCGGGGCCCTTCGTCGTTTCCGGGGTGCTGTGGGCGGGAGCGGCGGCAGCGCCAGTGGTCGCAACACCCCGCCGGTCGCCCGGCGAGTGGTCACGAAGTGTCGCCCGGGCCGGGGCCAATCGACAGTTCGTGACCGCTCGGCACCGGGCCCGCGGGGTGTTGTCGCCACTCGACCACCCCCAGCAGCACCCATTCCCCCGGCAGCGCCGCCCCCGGACGCGCGGAGGCCCGGCACGCAGGGCGTGCCGGGCCTCCGGTCGTTCAGGGGAGCGTCACTCCCACTCGATCGTCCCCGGCGGCTTCGACGTGACGTCGAGCACGACCCGGTTGACGTCGGGCACCTCGTTCGTGATGCGGTTCGAGATCTTCGCGAGCACGTCGTACGGCAGGCGCGTCCAGTCCGCGGTCATGGCGTCCTCGGACGAGACCGGACGGAGCACGATCGGGTGCCCGTACGTGCGGCCGTCACCCTGGACACCCACGGAGCGGACGTCGGCGAGCAGGACGACCGGGCACTGCCAGATCTCCCCGTCGAGGCCCGCTGCGGAGAGTTCCTCGCGCGCGATCTTGTCGGCGGCGCGGAGCAGCTCGAGCCGCTGCTTGTCGACCGAACCCACGATGCGGATGCCGAGCCCCGGTCCGGGGAACGGCTGGCGGCCGACGATGACCTCGGGAAGGCCGAGCTCGCGACCGACGGCACGGACCTCGTCCTTGAAGAGCGCACGGAGCGGCTCGACGAGCTCGAAGGTCATGTCCTCGGGCAGGCCGCCCACGTTGTGGTGCGACTTGATGTTCGCGGTACCCGCTCCGCCGCCGGACTCGACGACGTCGGGGTAGAGGGTGCCCTGCACGAGGAACTTGACCTCGCCGTCGTCGCCGTCCCCACGCGCCTCGAGCACGAGTGCCTCGGCCGCGGCCTCGAACGTGCGGATGAACTCGCGCCCGATGATCTTGCGCTTCTGCTCGGGGTCGCTCACACCGGCGAGGGCGTCGAGGAACTGCTGCTCGGCGTCGATCGTGATGAGCCGGACACCGGTGGAGGCGACGTAGTCCTCTTCGACCTGCTTGCGCTCGTCGGCGCGGAGGAGCCCGTGGTCGACGAAGACGCAGGTGAGCTGGTCACCGACGGCCTTGTGCACGATGGCTGCGGCGACGGCGGAGTCGACACCGCCGGACAAGCCGGCGATCACGCGGTTCGACCCGACCTGGGCCTGGATCCGGGCGACCTGCTCGTCGATGACGTTGCTCGAGTTCCAGTCGCCGGGCAGACCGGCGGCGCGGTGCAGGAAGTTCTCGAGGACGGCCTGGCCGTGCTCGGAGTGCTTCACCTCGGGGTGCCACTGCACGCCGTAGAGCTTGCGCTCGTCGGACGCGAAGGCCGCGACGGGGGTCGACGCGCTCGACGCGAGGACCTCGAAGCCCTCGGGGGCCTTCGCCACGGAGTCGCCGTGCGACATCCACGTGACCTGCGACCCGGGCTGGCCACCGAGCAGGACGCTGTCGGTGCCGCTGACGTCGACGGACGTCGCGCCGTACTCACGCAGGCCGGTGTTCGCGACCTCGCCACCGAGGGCGGTCGCCATGGCCTGGAAGCCGTAGCAGATGCCGAGCACGGGGACGCCGAGGTCCAGGATGTCGCCGTCGAGGGACGGTGCACCTTCTTCGTACACGGACGACGGACCACCGGACAGCACGATGGCTGCGGGGTCCTTCGCGCGGATCTCCTCCGCCGTGATGGAGTGCGGGACGATCTCGCTGTAGACGTTCGCTTCACGGACCCGACGCGCGATGAGCTGCGCGTACTGGGCCCCGAAGTCGACGACGAGGACGGGACGCTGTTCGGTCTCGCTCACCGAGCGGCCTCCTTCTCACGCTGCTGGGCAGCGATCAGCTCGTGGTAGGTGTCCATGGCCTTCTGCTGCATGCGGTGTTCGACCACGAAGGACATGAACGGGATGATGCCACCGAGGGCGATGAGCAGGAAGCGGGAGGGCTTCCAGCGCATGATGCTCCACAGACGGAAGTCCGTGAAGAGGTAGAGGACGTACAGCCAGCCGTGCGCGATGAGGATCGCGATCGACAGGTTGAACGTGCCGGGTGCTTCGCCGGCCGTGCCGTTCGGCACGAAGAACGGGCCGTTGCCGAGCTGCATCTCGAGCTGGAGCGGCGTGTACTTGATGATGACCTCGATCACGAGGGCCAGCAGCAGCACACCGGTGATGTACGCGGAGACGCGGTACCACTTCACCGCACCCGGGATCTTCGGGATGTCGCGGGTTCGGACGGTCAAGGCCATGACGACCAGCCTACCGTCGGTCCGCGAGGGCCCCGTCGACGCTGAGGGCAGCCTCACGCCGCTCCTCTTCCTCGCGCTCCCAGGCGTCCTTCACGAACCGGTACCAGAGGAACACCGCGAAGCCGGCGAAGACGACCCACTCGATCGCGTAGAACAGGTTCAGCCAGTCGAACTGGACCTCGCGCGACGGCGCCCGGTCGGCGATGGTGCCGAGGTCGGCGGCCTGCGCGGTGGCACCGTCGGCGACGACGTACCCGAGGTACATCCGGTCGTCGAACGCCTTCCAGGTGTTCACGAAGCGCGCGGGTGCCACGGCGGAGTACTCCGCCTGCTTGTAGGTGTCCTGGTCGGGCGACTCGGCGGGGTAGTACCGGCCCTGAACCGTGAGCGTCTGCCCGTCCGTCAGGCGGTCACCACCGGCGACGGCGGCCGACCGTTGGTCGGACCACCCGATGACGACCGGGAGGCTCGCCCCACCATCCGAGTCCACCAAGTGCCCGACGGTCTGGTACGTCCCACCCCCGGTGCGGCCGGTCAGGATCGTGGTGTCGCCGGCGACGAACGTGCCGGTGACGGTGACCTTCTGGCCGGCGATGGTCTCGCTCGCGGGTTCTTCCGGGGCGGTGACCGCATCGAGCGTCTTGCGGGTCTCGGTGGTCGCCGGCAGCGGCTTGCCGTTGGCGATGCTCCGCTCGAGCTGCCACTTGCCCAGCCCGGCGAACACCGCCGCGAGCACGAGCGCCAGCAACAGCAGCGCGATCCACCTCGGTCGTCGGGCAACGGCCCACATCTGTATCAGTACTCCGGATCGCGCTGTCGGACCGGACGCTCAGGGCGCTCGGTGGGGATCTCGACGGGCGACGTGACGGGTTCGTCGGTCGCCTCCGGTGACCCATTCTCCTGCTCGTCCCTGCCAGCGGCCTCCACGAGCGCGAACTCCTCCGCGAACTGGCGGTCCCGCTCGGCACGGCGGACCGCGGCGGCGGACGCTGCTTCGGCTTCCTCGGCCTCCGCTGCCTCGGCGGCGGCAGCCGCAGCGACCGCTCGGCGGCCACCGAGTCGTCCGCGCAGGCGGGCGAGGCGGGCGGGGCGCACCACGAGGCGGCCGATCCGCTCCGAGTTCACCGCGAGCAGCGGCCCGAGGATCGCCATGACGAGGACGTAGAGGCCCGCGAACGCGGTGATCCGCGCCTCCAGTCCGGCGGCAGCCGAGAGCGTCGCGAGGATCAGCGCGAACTCGCCACGGTTCACCAGGATCACGGCGGTGTTGATCCCCTGTTGGACGTTGAAGCCGTTCATGCGCGCGACGATCTGCCCGGCGACCGCGTTGAGCACGACCGTCATGCCGATCGCACCGAGGACCGGCCAGAGCACCTCGCCGAAGGTCGACAGGTCGAGGCCGAGGCCGAAGTTCACGAAGAAGAACGCGGCGAAGACGTCACGCATCGGCAGGGCGAGCTGTTCGATGCGGTCGCGGTACCGGGTCGCTCCGCAGAGCAGGCCGATGACGAACGCGCCGATGGCGTCGGTCACGCCGAGCAGGTCGCCGATGCCACCGAACATCACGGCGAGCCCGAAGAACAGCACCGTGAAGAGTTCGTCGTCACGCGTCGCGAAGATCTTCGACACCCACTTGCCGGCGAACCGGGCGAGCGTGAACATCACGATGAGGAAGCCGAACGCGAGCGCGAGCTTGCCGACGACGGCCCAGGCGTTCGTGTCGCCGGACAGCACGACGGACACGATCGCCAGGTAGATGGCGATGAAGACGTCCTCGATGACCGTGACGCCCAGGATCATCGGGGTCTCGTCGTTCGCGAGTCGTCGCAACTCGATGAGGAGCTTCGTCACGATCGCGCTCGACGAGGTGGCCGTCATGCCAGCGATGATCAGGGCTTCACGGGTGCCCCAGCCGAGCGAGAACCCGAACGCGAACCCGACGCCCATGTTGATGACGACGTAGGTGCCGCCCGACACCAGGAGCTTGCCGGCGTTGCCGTAGAACTCCTCTTGGTCGAACTCCAACCCGAGGTTGAACAGCAGCAGGATGAGCCCGAACGTCGCGATGAGCTCGATCGTGTGCGACTCGACGTTCAGGCCGATCCACGGCGTGTGCGGGCTCGCGATGAGCCCGACGATCATGTAGATCGGGATCGCCGGCAGACCGATGGTCTTGCCGAGCCGCCCGAGCACGTAGGCGATGACGAACAGCACACCGATGGTGAGCAGTTCACCGCCCAGGTGCATGCGCTAGCTCTTCCGCGGGGCCTCGGCCGATGCGGCCGCAAGCTCTCCGCTGCGGTAGAAGGAGAAGGCCTTGGCGACCTTCTCGGGGGAACCGGCGACGACGATGGTGTCACCGGGGAAGACGACGAAGTCCGGCGAGGGTGCCGGGTTGGCGCTGTCGCCACGGACCACGGCCACGACGGTCAGGCCGATGAAGCCGGAGTCGTGCAGGTCGCCGAGCGGCTTGCCGGCGATCGCGTCGTCGTAGTCGACCGAGAACCAGTCGATGGACAGCCCGGGGATCTCGTCGAGCTTGTCGAGGCCCTCGGTGATCCGGGTGCCACCCAGGAGTTCGGCGAGGGTGTGCGCCTCGTCCTCGCTGAGGCGCAGCGAGACCTTCTCGGACTTGTCGGCGCCGTCGGAGACGTCGGCGAACGAGATGAGGTCGGAGTGACCCGACCGGTGCGTGATGACACCGCACTTGCCACCGTCGTCGGTGTAGAAGCTGTGCAGCACGCCGACTCCGGGGAGTTTGACGCGATGGACGTCGACCATGATGGCTCCCTTTTCGAGTACGCCCATGCTAACCACCGCACGGCCCCGCGCATTCCGGTCGCTACTGTTCTTTGGATGGGGAGAACTCGGATCGTCGTCGGGGTCGTCGGGACGCTGGTCGTCACGCTGTACGCGGGGTTGCTGGCGCTCAACGCGCTCGTACTCGATCCGCTCGGCGCGGTGCCGGGGCAGTCGCTCGGTGCGATCTACGGCCACCTCGACGCGCAGGGGTACCGGGTGCGGACCGACGTCGTGGCCGTGCTCGTGATCGCGGCGGTCGGCATCGCGTTGGCGGTCACGGTCCTGATCGTGACGCTGGTCCGGCGGACGACGGCGCACTTCGCTGCCGCCTGGCTGCTGGCGATCGTGGCCGCCGGCGCCGTCCAGGTGTTCGGTTCCGGTTTCCAGCTCGGGATGGACGTGGCCGACGGCTACGGCATCGGCGGCGAGGACCACACCATCTGGGCCGGTGTCCTCTACGTCACCAGCCTCGTCGCGCTGCTCGCGATCCCAGTCGTGCTCGTCGTCGGCGAGCGACGCCGTGGCCGCGCCGTGTCGGGGACGCTGGGGGCCTGACGGACGCACCACGGGCCTCCCGTCCAGAGTTCCCGGTCTGGGCCCACGCCGCCGGTTCCGGGGCGACGCGCCAGCGGCGTCACGGCCGTGCCGGTGGGGAGAGGCCCGTGGCCGCGTCCGCAACGCGGGTCGCTACTCCGGCTCGCTCGTCTTCTCCCCCACCACCTGCTCGTCGGACGCCTTCGCGCCCTCCGCGCCGCTGCTGCGGCCGCCGCCCACGACGACGTCGTCCTCGTCGAAGCCGAACGCGATGTCCGGTGCCTCGAGCCGCACTCGGTCCGCGCTCTCGTCGTCGGGCTGCAGCTGCGACTCGCGTTCCGCGGCCACACGCTTCAGGTAGTTCGACACCTCGTGTTCGGTGGTCTCCTGGTCCCAGCCGAGCACGTCGGCCATGAGCTTCGCGGCGACCGGGGCCGCCGACTCGCCGCGGTCCCAGGCCTCGATCGAGATGCGGGTGCGGCGGGCGAGGACGTCCTCCAGGTGCAGGGCCCCCTCGTGCGAGGCGGCGTAGACGACCTCGGCACCGATGTAGTCGTCGGCTCCCGGCAGCGGCTCGGCCAGGGCAGGGTCGTGCTCGACGAGCTGCAGCACCTCGGTGGCCAGGGTGCCGTAGCGGTTCAGCAGGTGCTCGATGCGGACCTTGTGCACGTTGAAGCTGCGGGCGGTCCGTGCGCGACGGTTCCACGCGGCCGGGTAGCCCTCGGCCCCGAGCAGTGGGATGTCCTCGGTCGTCGACGCCGGGATCTTGCCGTCCATCGCGGCGACGGCCTCGTCGATGGCGTCCTTGCCCATCACCCGGTAGGTCGTCCACTTTCCGCCGGCGACCACCACGAGCCCGGGCACCGTGTGGGCAACCACGTGCTCGCGGCTGAGCTTCGAGGTCTGGTCGGACTCCCCCGCCAGCAGGGGACGGAGTCCGGCGTAGACGCCCTCGACGTCCTCGCGGGTGAGCGGGACGCGGAGCACCTTGTTGACGTGCTCGAGGATGTAGTCGATGTCGGCCGCGGTCGCCGCCGGGTGTGCCTTGTCGAGGTACCAGTCGGTGTCGGTCGTGCCGACCAGCCAGTGCCGGCCCCACGGGATCACGAACAGCACGCTCTTCTCGGTGCGCAGGATCATGCCCATGTTCGACTGGAACCGGTCGCGCGGGATGACCAGGTGCACGCCCTTCGACGCCCGCACCTTGAACTGCCCGCGGGTGCCGATCATCGCCTGGGTGTCGTCCGTCCAGACGCCCGTGGCGTTCACGACCTGCTTCGCGCGGATCTCGAACCGCTCGCCGGTCTGGATGTCGTGGGCCTGCGCGCCGACCACGCGCTCCCCGACCTTGATGAAGCCCTCGATCCGGATCCGGCTCGCGGCGTGCGCGCCGTAGGACGCCGCCGTGCGGACGAGCGAGGCCACGTAGCGGGCGTCGTCGACCTGGGCGTCGTAGTAGGTCATGCCGCCGACGAAGGCGTCCTTCTTGAGCGACGGCATCGAGCGGAGCACCTGCGTGCGGCTGAGGTGCCGGTGGTGCGGGACCCCGGGCGGACGACCGCCGGACCAGCTGAAGGCGTCGTACATCGCCATCCCGATGCCGATGTAGAACCGCTCCCACACGCGGTGGTTGAGCGGGTAGAGGAAGCGCACCGGCTTCACCAGGTGCGGGGCGATCCGCTGCAGCAGCAGGCCGCGTTCGATGAGGGCCTCGCGCACGAGCCCGAAGTTCAGCTGCTCCAGGTAGCGGATGCCACCGTGCACGAGCTTCGACGAACGGCTCGACGTGCCGGAACCCCAGTCACGGGCCTCGACGATGCCGACGGTCAGGCCGCGGGTGACGGCGTCGAGCGCACTGCCCGCACCGACGATGCCGCCGCCCACGACCAGGACGTCGAGTTCCTTCGTCTTGAGGGTCTCGATCGCCGCCGCGCGTTCGTCGGGGCCGAGCTTGGCCGCGGGGTCGAACCCCGCCCCCGGCACGACGTCGCCAGGACGTCCGGCCGAACTGGTCTGCTTCGTGGTGCTGGACTTCGCCATCGTCGCCTCCGGGTCACGGTCGGCGCCGAAGCGTCACCCGCGTCGGTGCGCGGGTGCCACCAGGATCACTGGTGGTACGGCGCCACGACCACTTCTACTCGCTGGAACTCCTTGACGTCGGAGTATCCGGTCGTCGCCATCGAGCGGCGCAGCGCACCGACGAGGTTGGCGCGACCGTCGAACGTCGGGGTCGGGCCGTTCAGCACGTTCTCGAGCGGGGCGATCGTGCCCACCTCGACCCGGCGGCCGCGGGGCAGCTCCGGGTGGTGCGCCTCGGCACCCCAGTGGAAACCGCCACCCGGTGCCTCGGTGGCACGGGCGAGCGCGGTGCCGAGCATGACGGCGTCCGCACCGACCGCGATCGCCTTGACGATGTCGCCGGCGGTGTCGAGACCGCCGTCGGCGATGACGTGCACGTAGCGGCCACCCGACTCGTCGAGGTAGTCACGACGGGCACCGGCGACGTCGGCGACCGCGGTGGCCATCGGTGCGTGGATGCCCAGCGCGGCACGCGTGGTGGACGCAGCACCGCCGCCGAAGCCGACGAGGACACCGGCGGCACCGGTGCGCATGAGGTGCAGCGCCGACGTGTACGTCGAGGCACCGCCCACGATCACCGGGACGTCGAGCTCGTAGATGAACTTCTTGAGGTTGAGGGGCTCTTCGTTCTGCGACACGTGCTCGGCCGAGACCGTCGTGCCGCGGATGACGAACAGGTCGACACCGGCGTCGACGACCGTCTTCGAGAACTCCTGCGTGCGCTGCGGGCTGAGCGAGCCGGCGACCGGCACCCCGGCGGCACGGATCTCGGCCAGGCGCGCGGTGATCAGCTCCGGCTTGATCGGCTCGGAGTAGATCTCCTGCATGCGCTTCGTGACGTTGCCGTCGGTGAGCGACTTGATCTCGTCGTAGTAGGGCGTCGGGTCCTCGTAGCGGGTCCACAGCCCCTCGAGGTCGAGGACGCCCAGGATGCCGAGCTTGCCCATCTGGATCACCGTGGCCGGCGACGACACGGAGTCCATCGGCGCGGAGAGGATCGGCGACGCGAAGGTGAACGCGTCGATCGACCACTGCACGCTGACGTCGCGCGGGTCACGCGTGCGCCTGGAGGGGACCACCGCGATGTCGTCGAACGCGTACGCCCGACGTCCGCGCTTGCCTGCACCGATCTCGACTTCGCTCACCCGGCAAGCCTACCGGGCAGGTCCGGGGGCGTGCACGGACCGGACGGTGCGGACCGGACGGCGGGGCGCGGTCAGCGGGGGCGGCGCGGGGTCCGGCGTCGCTTGCGGAGCACCCGCAGCACGAAGCCGAGCAGGAGCGCGAGCACCACGAGCACGACCAGGAGCGCAGCCGCCACCTTCACGAGCAGCGCCGCACCGACGAACAGCGCGATGAAGACCACCCACACCAGGGCGTCCATCGCACCCGCCGACAGTCTCTGCACCTGCGGAACGATACCGACCCGGCGGACGCGGGGCGGGCCTCCCGTCAGAACCGGAGCCGGCCACGCCCCGGGGTGGGCCAACAGACGACCGCATGCAGGAGCGGGGCCGTGCGGCGCGAAGCGACCACGCACGGCCCCACCCGTCGCGGATACCACCCCCACAGCGGTACCCGCAGTCGACACAGCGCGCTAGCGCCCCGCGTCGACGTCCTTGGCGAGCGTCCCGAGGTACAGCTCGATGACCTTCGGGTCGTCCGCGAGTTCCTTCCCCGTGCCCGAGTACGCGTTCCTCCCCTGGTCGAGCACGTACCCACGATCGCAGATCTGCAGACAGCGTCGCGCGTTCTGCTCCACCATGACGATCGACACACCGGCCTTGTTGATCCGGCGGGTCCGCAGGAACGTCTCGTCCTGGCGCACCGGGGACAGCCCGGCACTCGGCTCGTCGAGCAGCAGCACCTTCGGGTCCATCATCAGCGCACGTGCCATGGCGACCGACTGCCGCTCGCCGCCGGACAGGGACCCCGCCCGCTGACCGCGGCGCTGCGCGAGCACGGGGAACAGGTCGTAGATGACCTCGAGGCGCTCGGCGAACTTGCGGGGCCGCAGGTACAGCCCCATCTGCAGGTTCTCCTCGATGGACAGCGACGGGAACACGTTGTTCGTCTGCGGGACGAAGCCGACGCCGGCCTGCACGAGCTTGTTCGCCTTGAGGTTCGTGATGTCCTCACCCTGCAGCGTGACCGACCCCTCGCGGATCGACACGAGACCGAACAGGGCCTTGAGCAGCGTGGACTTGCCCGCACCGTTCGGCCCGATGATCCCGATCAGCTCACCGGGGTAGCAGTCCAGGTCGCAGCCGTTCAGGATGTTCACCCCCGGCAGGTAGCCGGCGACGAGGTTCTTCGCGCTCAGCACCGGCTCGCGTTCCAGCGTGGCGGTGCTCGCCTTCGGCGCTTCCGGACTGGAGGCGCTGCTCGCGTTCGTGGGGTCGACTGCGTCCGTCATCGGGTCTTCTCCTCTGCTGCTGCGTCCGCCGCGTCTTCTTCCGCGACTTCCTCCGCCAGTTCCTCGAAGGTCTCCTCGGTGAGGAGCGAGTCGTCACCCAGGTCGGTGTCGTGGTGCGCGCCCAGGTACGCGTCGATGACCGCCTGGTCGTCCATCACGGTGTCCGCCGGCCCCTCGGCGACGACCTTGCCCTCGGCCATCACGACCACCCAGTCCGAGATGTGCCGGACCATGTGCATGTCGTGCTCGACGAACAGCACGGTCATGCCGTCGTCGCGAAGGGACTGGATGTGCCCGAGCAGCGACTGCGTCAGCGCGGGGTTCACGCCCGCCATCGGCTCGTCGAGCATGATCATCGTCGGGTCGGACATCAGCGCCCTGGCCATCTCGAGGAGCTTCCGCTGGCCGCCGGACAGCGACCCGGCGTAGTCGTCCGCCTTGTCGTCGAGCTTGAAGCGGGCGAGGAGGTCCTCGGCTTTCGCGGTGATCTCCCGCTCGCGCTTCGCCCACACCGGCTTGATCAGCGCGGCGAAGAAGTTCTCGCCGGGCTGGTCGCGGGCGCCGAGCAGCATGTTCTGCATCACGGTGAGCCGCGACAACGCCTTCGTCAGCTGGAAGGTGCGGACCATGCCTCGGTTGGCGATGTGGGTCGCGCTGGTCTTCTGCAGCGTGGCGCCGTTGAACTGCGTCCGGGCGCCGGGGCTGGGCTTGTCGAAGCCGGTCAGCAGGTTGAAGAAGGTCGTCTTGCCGGCGCCGTTCGGGCCGATCAGGGCCGTGATGGAGCCGCGCTGGACCTCGAGGTGGTCGACGTCCACGGCGGTCATGCCGCCGAAGTGCCGGGTGACGCCGTCGACCGTGAGGATCGGGTCGGCCTTCGTGTAGCCGTAGGTCTCAGACACTGAACGTCAGCTCCTTCTTGTTGCCGAGCAGGCCCTGTGGTCGGAACACGATCAGGAGCATGAGCGCGACGCCGACGAGCACGTACGAGAACTGCTCGGCCTGCTGGGCGTTCATGATCGAGTCGGGGATGAAGTCGCCGGCCAGGGTGCGGATGAAGAGCCGGACGACGAAGAACAGCACCGCGCCGAGCACCGGTCCGAACACCGTCGCGGCACCGCCGAGGATGAGTGCCGTCCAGATGAAGAACGTCATCGAGCGGCCCATGGCGTCCGGTTGCACCGAACTCGGCAGGACGTAGATGATCCCCGCCAGCGCTCCGAGCGCACCACCGAAGACGAGCGCCTGCATCTTGTACGAGTAGACGTTCTTGCCGAGGGAGCGGACGGCGTCCTCGTCCTCGCGGATCGCCTTCAGGACACGGCCCCAGGGGCTGCGCATGAGCAGGAAGAGCACGAAGGTGAACAGCGCGACGAGGGCCCAGGCGGCGATGCGGATCCACCAGCCGTTGACGCCGTTGTTCGCGTAGGTGAACCAGAGGATGGTCGTGGTGCCGTCCGGCAGCGGGCTCAGGGCGGTGAACGGGTCGCGGTAGCTCGATCCGGTGATGCCGTTGGAGCCACCCGTCGTCGTGGTCAGCAGGCTGGAGCGGCCGACCATGCGGATGATCTCGGCGCCGGAGATCGTCACGATCGCCAGGTAGTCGCCGCGCAGTCGCAACGTCGGGACGCCGAGGATGATCGCGAACACGATGGCGACGAGCAGGGCGATGAGCACGGCCATCACGAACGGCAGCCCGTTCGTGATCGAGATCGCGAAGCCGTAGGCGCCGAGCAGCAGGAACGCCGCCTGCCCCATGTTCACGAGCCCGGTCAGGCCGAAGTGCACGTTCAGTCCGATGGCTGCCAGGGCGAACGCCGCCGTGGTCGGGGCGAGGGCCTCCTGGGTGAGCGAGGACAGCAGGTTGAGGATGTAGTCCATGCGCGTGCTCCCTTAGCCGACCCGCTCGGCGCGGCCGAAGATGCCCTGCGGCCGGAACAGCAGGATGAGGATGAGGATGACGAGGGCGGTGGCGTACTTGAAGTCACCGGGGAGCACGAGGTTCGTGAGCTCGACGACGACGCCGATGATCATCGATCCGACCAGCGCGCCGTAGGCCGTCCCGAGACCACCCAGGGTCACCGAGGCGAACATGAGCAGGAGCAGCTGCAGGCCGGTCTGCCAGTTCACGCCGTTCAGCACCAGGCCGAGCATCACGCCGGACAGGCCGGCGAGACCGGCGGCGAGCGTCCACACGAACCGGATGACCCGGTCGACGTCGATGCCGGACGCGGCGGCGAGCGCCGGGTTGTCCGACACCGCGCGGGTGGCCCGGCCGAAGCGGGTCTTCGCCAGGAACAGGCCGGTGGCGATCAGGACGACCAGCGCGATGCCCATCGCCACGTAGGACTGCACCGTGAGCGTGACCCCGGCGAACCGGACGGTCTCGGGGTTGCCCTGCTGGATCCGGACGGTCGCGGCGCCGAAGAAGTACTGGAACGCGTACTGGGCGGCGATCGACAGACCGATCGTCACGATCATGAGCTGCGTGAGGCTGATCCGCTTGCGCCGCAGTGGCCGCCAGATCCCGGCGTCCTGCAGGTACCCGGTCGCCGCGCACAGCAGCGTGACGACGATGCCGGTCACCCAGATGTTCCAGCCGAGCTGGTTCGCGAACACGTAGGCCAGCAGCCCGCCGAGGGTGACCTGCTCGCCGTGCGAGAAGCTCGACAGCCCCGTCGTGCCGTAGATGAGCGAGAGGCCGATCGACGCCAGCGCGATGAGCAGGCCGAGGCGGATCCCCGAGGCGAACTGCTGCCAGGCCCGCTGCGGGCTGACGCTCGACGAGTCCGTCGTGGTGGTGGCGCCCTTCTGGTCGGACAGCTGGAAGATCTGCCCGACGTTGGCGTTCAGGGTCGCCTGGACCTTGCGTTCCGCGTCCGCCGCGTTCGTCAGGTACTGGCCCTTCGGCAGGGTGTCCTGGTCGACGCTCACGGTGTACTCGCCGGCCTCGTCGACGCTGACCGACCAGCGGCCGTCGGCGTTCGTGGTGGCGGTCTCGGCGAAGCCGCCGGGCCCGGCGACGTCGACGTCGACGTCGTCGGCCGGTTCCCGCTCGGAGTCGGTGATCGTGCCCTGGATGCACCCGTTCGTCGGGCTGACGGTGCAGGCCTGACTGGTCGCCGGTGCCGACGTGGCACTGAAGGCCGGCAGTGTGACCGCCCAGTCGATCAGGAAGGTCGCCAGGAACGCGGCGACGAGCACGGCCGCCAGGACCGGTCGTCGCCGGGCCTGGCGGAGGCGGAACAGGCGCGGCTGCGCCCGTCCCGGAGGAGTGATGGATCCCACGGAAGAGCCTCTCGTTCGGATGTCGAGTGACGCTATGGGGATTGTGTGACACCCGTGTTTCCAACTCGTTCCCGCTGTGAGTCGTCGCGCAACCGTGACCTGTGTGGAGGAGAGCCGCGATCCGTTCTCCCAGGCGGAACGCGGAATAGCGGGACGGCCCACGCGCGTTACCATGTCCTATCCGGAACCCGCCGTTGCGTTCTCGGTGTCTCGACCACTTCACTCGCCCACGAAGGGGACCCATGGACCAGCCGGATCCGTTCGGATTCATCGGACTCACGTACGACGACGTCATGCTCCTGCCGGGGCACACCGACGTCATCCCGAGCGAGGCGTCCACCGCGTCCCGGCTCACCAGGCGGATCTCCGTCAACGTCCCGCTGCTCTCCGCAGCGATGGACACCGTCACCGAAGCCCGCATGGCCATCGCCATGGCGCGGCAGGGTGGCATCGGGATCCTCCACCGCAACCTCTCCATCGAGGACCAGGCGGCCTACGTCGACAAGGTCAAGCGCTCCGAGTCGGGCATGATCACCAACCCGGTGACCACCACCCCGGACGCCACCGTGGCCGAGGTCGACGCGATCTGCGGACAGTTCCGGGTCTCCGGCCTGCCCGTGGTCGAAGCGGACGGCACCCTCGTCGGCATCATCACCAACCGCGACATGCGGTTCGTGGCGACGTTCGAGCAGTCGACCACCTTCGTGCGCGACGTCATGACCAAGGCGCCGCTGATCACCGCGATGGAGGGCATCGACCCCGAAGAAGCCATCGCGATCTTCGCGCAGCACAAGATCGAGAAGCTCCCGCTGGTGGACGCCGAGGGCAAGCTCCGCGGCCTCATCACCGTCAAGGACTTCGACAAGAGCGAGCAGTACCCGGACGCCACCAAGGACGACGAGGGCCGACTGCGCGTCGGTGCCGCGATCGGCTTCTTCGGCGACGCCTGGCAGCGTGCCGAGGCCCTGCGTGACGCGGGCGTCGACGTGCTCGTGGTCGACACCGCCAACGGCGAGAGCGAAGGCGTGCTCGACATGGTGCGCCGCCTCAAGGCCGACCCGTCCTTCGCGGACATCGACGTCATCGGCGGCAACGTCGCGACGCGTGCCGGTGCGCAGGCGCTCATCGACGCCGGTGTCGACGCCGTCAAGGTGGGCGTCGGACCCGGCTCGATCTGCACCACCCGCGTCGTCGCCGGCGTCGGCGTCCCGCAGGTCACCGCCGTGTACGAGGCGTCCCTCGCCGCGCGCGAGGCCGGCGTGCCGATCATCGCCGACGGTGGCCTGCAGTACTCGGGCGACATCGCCAAGGCCCTGGTGGCCGGTGCCGACACCGTCATGCTCGGTTCGCTGCTGGCCGGCACGGACGAGTCCCCCGGCGACCTGGTCTTCGTGGGCGGCAAGCAGTTCAAGGCGTACCGCGGGATGGGCTCCCTGGGCGCACTGCAGACCCGCGGCAAGAAGACCTCGTACTCGAAGGACCGCTACTTCCAGGCGGACGTCCCCAACGACGACAAGCTGATCCCCGAGGGCATCGAGGGCCAGGTGCCCTACCGCGGCTCGGTCGGCAACGTCGTGTACCAGCTCACCGGTGGACTCCGGCAGTCGATGTTCTACGTCGGCGGCCGCACGATCCCGGAGCTCAAGGCCCGCGGCAAGTTCGTCCGCATCACGGCTGCCGGGCTCAAGGAGTCGCACCCGCACGACGTCCAGATGGTCGTCGAGGCACCGAACTACCGCAGCTGAGCCGACTGCACCCCGAACGCCCCGCTCCCCACCGGAGCGGGGCGTTCGTCGTCTGCCGGCAGTAGTGTCACGGCATGGTCAGCGCCGTCTCCCACACCACGATCGACTGCCGTGACGCCTTCGCTCTGTCGGAGTGGTGGAAGCAGGTCCTCGGCTACGTCGACATCGCCGACGACCCGAACGGCCCCGGGCACGAGGAGTGCATGATCACCGCTCCCGACGGCTCGCACCAGGTGCTGTTCATCCAGGTGCCCGAGGCGAAGTCCGTGAAGAACCGGATCCACTTCGACCTGCGTCCCACCGACCGCACGCGCGATGCCGAGGTGGAGCGGCTGCGGGGCATCGGTGCGACCGAACTCGCGGACCTGCGACACGACGACGGTGGGTGGGTGGTGTTCGCCGATCCGGAGGGCAACGAGTTCTGCGTGCTGCGTTCCGTGGCTGAACTCGACGGCTGACGCGCGGGCTGCGCGGCTCGCCGATCCCTGATCCTCCGCACAGAAACGATCACGGCTCGGTAACGAAACACTTTCCGTACCGCCCCGTCACACGGGCGAAACACCGGGACCCTACGTTTCTCGACATCCAGTGGAGGCGCCGCGTTCGACCCGAAGCGGCACGGCCTCCGCGCAGAGAAAGGGCTCCACGGATGATCAGAACCACCCGTGCCACCACGGCACTGGCGTTGGCAGGCGCAGCAGCCGTCCTGCTCGCCGCGTGTTCCACCACCAGCAGCGGCGACTCCCCTTCCAGCTCGGCGTCGAGCGATGCGAAGAAGGACCCCGCCGCCAGTTGCAAGGCCCCCGACACCCCCAGCACCGATGCGCTGAAGATCGGCACGATCCTGCCGCTCACCGGTTCGCTGGCGTACCTGAACCCGCCGGCCGAGTCCGGCGTCGGCCTCGCGGTGAAGGACATCAACGCCGCGGGCGGCGTCCTCGACAAGGACGTCACCATCGACCCGGCGACGGACTCGGGCGACAGCAACGACATGACCGTGTCGAGCTCGGCCGCGACGAAGCTCGTGAACGCGAAGGTCCCGGTCGCGATCGGTGCCGAGTCCTCGTCGGTCACGCTCAACGTCATCGACCAGCTCACCAGCAACTGCATCGTCGAGATCTCGCCCGCGAACACCGCGAGCGACCTGTCCGGCTACTCGTCGTACTACTACCGGACCGCTCCGCCGGACTCGGTGCAGGGTTCGGCACTCGGTCAGCTCGTGACCGGTGACGGCAACGCCAAGGTCGCGTTCCTCGTCTTCAACGACACCTACGGCACGGGCCTCCGCAACTCGGTGCAGTCCGCGGTCGAGGCCTC
This sequence comes from Curtobacterium sp. PhB128, assembly GCF_004340725.1. Taxonomy (NCBI): domain Bacteria; kingdom Bacillati; phylum Actinomycetota; class Actinomycetes; order Micrococcales; family Microbacteriaceae; genus Curtobacterium; species Curtobacterium sp. PhB128. The sequence continues at coordinate 411,767 of NZ_SLUR01000002.1, read as the reverse complement.
CGGTGGCCAGGTCGTCTACGGCGGCAAGGGCGAGGGCCAGGAGTTCCCGCCCGGTCAGACCACGTTCTCGTCCGAGGTGACGGCCGCACTCGCAGCCAAGCCGGACGCGATCGTCGTCCTGGCCTTCGACGAGACGAAGTCGATCATCCCGGAGCTCGTCTCGCAGGGGAACACGGCGAAGATCTACATGTCCGACGGCAACACGGCCGACTACTCGAAGGACTTCGACAAGGGCACCCTGACCGGCGCCCAGGGCACCATCCCCGGTGCCTCGCCGAAGGACGACTTCAAGAAGCAGCTGTCCGCCTTCTACAAGGACTCGTCGAACAAGACGCTCGCCGACTACTCGTACGCGGCGGAGTCCTACGACGCCACCGTCCTCGCCGCGCTCGCTGCGGTGAAGGGCAAGGGCACCGACTCGGGCACGATCCAGGCCAACATGGCCGCGGTCTCCGGAGCGGACGGCGGCACCGAGTGCGCCACGTTCAAGGAGTGCGTCGCGCTCCTCGACGACGGCAAGGACATCCACTACACCGGCCCGTCCGGCATCGGTCCGTTCGACGACAACAACGACCCGTCGAGCGCCTACATCGGCATCTACAAGTTCGACGGCGACAACAAGCCCGTCTACCAGAGCGCCATCCAGGGCGCGGTCAAGAAGTAGGGCACCGGCTCCACCTCACGAAAGCGACAGTTCCCTGCGGATCATCCGCAGGGAACTGTCGCTTTCGCGTGTGGGACGGGCGGACGGGAGGCCCGGGGTGCGTCCGTCAGGCGGGCTCGGCCGGAGCAGGTGCGAGCGCTCGGCGACGGGACGCCCGCGCGGCGACGAACGAGTCCGCCGTCAGCACCACGAGCGCCAACCACACGATGCCGAAGCCGAACCAGCGCGCGGGCGGCATCGCTTCGTGCTGCACCACGACACCGACGAGCAACTGCATCACGGGCGCGAGGTACTGCGTCAGCCCGAGGGTCGACAGGCTCACCCGCCGCGCCGACGAGGCGAACAGCAGGAGCGGGACCGCCGTCGCCGGACCCGTGAGCACCGTCACGAGGACGTGCACCCAGCCCTCGCTCGTGAACGTCACGCCGCCGCCGAGCCCCGTCGCGCCGAGCACGACCAGCGCCACGACCGCGATCGGCAGCAGCCACACGGTCTCGATCGTCAGACCACTCAGCGCGTCGACCGTGCCGCCGACCCGCTTCTTCACCAGGCCGTACAGGCCGAACGAGCACGCCAGCACGAGCGAGATCCACGGCACCTGGCCGTAGCCGACGGCGATCACGACGACCGCCACGACGCTGATGCCGACCGCGGCCCACTGCGCCGGCCGCAGGCGTTCGCGGAGCACGACGACGCCGAGCGCGATCGTCACGAGCGGGTTGATGAAGTACCCGAGGGCGGCCTCGACCGTGTGGCCGGTCGTGGTCGCCAGGACGTACACGGTCCAGTTCACCAGGATGAGGACCGCGGCGAGCCCCATCACGGCCATCACCCGGCGCTGCGCCATCAGGGTGCGGGTCCGGAGCCACGAGCGGGTGACGGCGATCGCGACCGCGCAGAACACCAGCCCGAAGACGATCCGCCAGGCGACGATCTCGAACGCGCCGGCCGGGGCCATCGCCGCGAAGAGCAGGGGCATGAGGCCCCAGAGCCCGTACGCGATGATCGCCTGCACCACGCCGACGGATGCCTCGCTGCGGACGGGTCGCGCGGGACTCGGTTCACTCACGGAACCATCCTAGGAACGGCCACCGACGGGCCGGGCGTGCCACGGGCCTCCCGGTCGGAGCACGTGCACGCGACGGACCCGCCGGAAGCCCGCAGACGCACGAACGCCCCGCCGGCCGACAGGCCGAACGGGGCGTCCGAGGAGTCGAGAGACTAGCGCTCCACGACCGCGAGCACGTCGCGGGTGACGCTGAGAATCAAGAACTCTTCACCCGAGTACTTAACTTCCGTTCCACCGAACTTCTGGTAAATGACGGTGTCCCCAACCGATACGTCGACCGGGACACGGTTGCCATTGTTATCGATGCGACCCGGACCCACGGCGACGACCTCGCCCTCCTGGGGCTTCTCCTTCGCGGTGTCGGGGATGACCAGACCGGATGCAGTGGTCTGCTCCGCCTCGACCTGGCGGATGACGATGCGATCCTCGAGCGGCTTGATGCTGACGGCCACGGTGACCTCTTCTTTCTCGGTACGGACTCGGTACAGATGAAAACCGGGTTGGCACTACGCACAGGAGAGTGCCAACGCCAACTCTAGGGGGCCACTGGCACTCGGTCAATCCGAGTGCCAGCACATCAGGGGAACATCCAGCACCTGGGAGGATCGGGACATGGAAGCCGCCGAACTCGCCGCACTGCTGACCCCCGACGGGATGGCCCTGCTCGACCGAACCCCCGGCGTCTCGGACGGCGGCGAGATCGTCCGGGTGGTGTCGCGGCTCCGAGCCGAGGGGCACGACCCGCAGCTCGTCGCGGCGGTCCTGACCCAGGCCAAGCTCCGGCAGAAGGCCCGTGGCAAGTTCGGCGACTTCGCCGGACGCATGCTCTTCACCGAGGCCGGACTCGAGCAGGCCACCCGGCTGCAGGTCGCCGCCCAGCACGCCGGGCGTTTCGCCGCTGCCGGGCTGACCCGGGTCGCCGACCTCGGGTGCGGGATCGGCGGCGACGCGATGGCGATGGCGGCCCTCGACCTCGACGTCACGGCGGTCGACCGTGACGAGGTCACCGCGGCGGTCGCCACGCACAACCTCGCGGTCTGGCCGAACGCCCGGGTCGAACTGGGCGACGCGGCCTCGCTCGACGCCTCCCGCGTCGACGGCATCTGGATGGACCCCGCACGTCGGACCTCCGGCCACTCCGACACCCGCCGGCTGGCCGACCCGGACGACTGGTCACCCTCGTTGGACACCGTGTTCGCCACCGCGACGACGACGCCGACCGGCGTGAAGCTCGGGCCGGGGATCGACCGCGACCTGATCCCGGACACCGCCGAGGCGCAGTGGACGTCCGTCGACCGCGAGGTCGTCGAGCTCGCGCTGTGGTTCGGGCCCCTCGCCCGGCCGGGGATCCGCCGTGCCGCCACGGTGATCGGTGCACACGGCATCGCCGAGATGACCGGCCCGGCAGACTCCGAGGACGCCGAGGTGGGGCCGCTCGGGGCCTACCTGTACGAGCCGGACGGCGCCGTCATCCGCGCACGACTCATCGGCGACCTCGCCCGCACCCTGGACGGTCACATGCTCTCCGACGGGATCGCGTACGTCACCTCGGACCGTGCCGTGTCGACGCCCTTCGCCCAGGGCTTCCGGGTGCTCGACACCATGCCGCTCGACGTCAAGCGGCTGGCAGCGCGGCTCGCCGACGACGGCATCGGCACCGTCGAGATCAAGAAGCGCGGCGTCGACGTCGACCCGGCGCAGTTCCGCAAGCGCCTGCGGCTACGCGGGACCGGTCGTGTGACCCTCGTGCTCACCCGGCTGGAGGGCCGGCACACCGCGATCCTGTGCGAGCGGCTCAGCTGAGGAACGCGCCGGTCCCCGAGTCGTAGCCGTAGTCGGAGTACGAGCTCTGGCCGATCACGCCGAGGAAGATGATGAAGGCGATCCAGATCAGCCAGACGCCGGTCATCACCCAGCCGGCGATGATGCCGGTCAGGGCGAGCGCTCGGCCGGCCTCACCGTTCTGCTTGATCTTGCCGAGCGCGACGTGGCCGAGGATCGCGCCGGCGGGGCCGAGCAGGATCGCGATGAACCACATCGGGACGGCGGCGAGACCGAACACGATCGACAGGATCGCCAGCGTGTTCGTCTTCGGGCGCTGCGCGTAGGGCTGGTACCCCGTCGGACCGTAGGCACCCGCGGGCACGTACGGCTGCTGCTGCGGCTGCGCGTAGGGGTTCTGGCCGCCCTGCTGCTGCGCGTACGGGTTCTGCTGGCCGTACGGGTTCTGGGCGGCGCCGTACGGGTCCTGCGGCGCCTGCGGTGCCGAGTACGGGTTCTGCGGCTGCTGCGGCTGCTGCGGAGCCGCGTACGGGTTCGACGGCTGCGGCTGGCCGTACGGGTTGGACTGCTGCGGCTGACCGTACGGGTTCGGCTGTTGCGGTGCCGCGTACGGGTTCGACGGCTGCTGCTGCCCGTACGGGTTGGACTGCTGCGGCTGCTCGGGAGCCGACGGGGCCTGGGGTGCGTCGGGGGCCTGCGGTGCATCCGGAGCGGGCGTCCCCTCGGGCTGCCCGCCGGTCGTGCCGCCCGGCGTCGTCTCGCCCGGCTTCGGCCACTCGTTCTGATCGGACACCGTCAACCCCTCTCGGCGCCCGGTCTCTCCGACGCCACGTGAATCCTCCCACAGGCACCCGAGGGCCGACCGGTCGGAGCCCGGACGGTTCAGACCTGGACGGTCGTCACCGGCAACGTCGAGTCGGCCGCGATCCCGAGGTCGCTCGGCGCGTGCCCCTCGGCGACCAGGCGTGCGCCGACGGCCGCGATCATGGCGCCGTTGTCCGTGCACAGGTCGAACGGCGGGATCCGCAGCTGCACCCCCGCGGCGGCGCACCGCTCCTCGGCGACCTGCCGCAGCCGAGCGTTCGCGACCACACCGCCACCGAGCAGGAGCCGATCCACGCCGGTGTCGCGGCACGCGTTCAGGGCCTTGGTCAGCAGGACGTCGACGACGGCTTCGCGGAAGCTCGCGGCGACGTCGGCCACGGGCACCTCGCGGCCTTCGTCGCGGCAGCGCTCGACCCAGCGGGCGACGGCGGTCTTCAGCCCGGAGAACGAGAAGTCGTACCGGTGCGCGGCCAGGTCCTTCGGCAACGTCAGGCCGCGGGGGAACCGGATGGCCTTCGGGTCGCCGTCCGCCGCGGCGCGGTCGATCTGCGGCCCGCCGGGGTACGGCAGGCCGAGCAGCCGTGCGACCTTGTCGAACGCTTCACCCGCGGCGTCGTCGATGGTCTCGCCGAGCAGTTCGACGTCGCCGACCAGGTCCTTCACGAGCAGCAGCGAGGTGTGCCCGCCGGACACCAGCAGCGCGATCGTCGGCAGCTCGATGTCGCTGCCGTCCGTGCGCAGGACGTCGGCGCCGACGTGCCCGACCAGGTGGTTCACGCCGTACAGGGGCTTGCCGGTGGCGACGGCGAGCGCCTTCGCGGCACCGACCCCGACCATGAGCGCGCCCGCCAGCCCCGGCCCGGCGGTGACCGCGACGGCGTCGAGTTCGTCGAGGGTGACCCCGGCCCGCTCGAGTGCCTCGTGCAGCGTCGGGGTCATCGCCTCGAGGTGGGCCCGCGCGGCGACCTCGGGCACGACGCCGCCGTACCGGGCGTGCTCGTCCATGCTCGACGCGATGACGTTCGCGAGCAGGGTGCTCCCCCGCACGATGCCCACGCCCGTCTCGTCGCAGCTCGTCTCGATGCCGAGCACCAGTGGTTCAGCCACGCTCATCGAGCGCCTCCTGTCCGATCGGTCCGACGGTCGACGGCGACGGCGACGACGACGGCGTCGCGTCTGCTGCGACCGGCAGCTCCGCCCGCATCACCCACGCGTCGACGCCGTCCGGCTGGTAGTACCGGGGCCGGGTCGCGATGTGCTCGAACCCGAACGCCGTGTACATCGACTGCGCGACGGGGTTGTCGGCGCGGACCTCGAGGAACACCTCGCGCACACCGCGGCGACGGGCCTCGTCGAGGAGTTCCGTGAACAGCACCCGCCCGAGTCCCTTGCCGCGCTGCTCGGCTGCGACCGCGATGGTCTGCACGTCAGCGACCGGGTTGCCCGCCAGCGAGGACAGTCCGGCGTACCCGACGACCGACGGCGCTGCCGATTCGTCGACGGTCTCGACGACGACGTAGTACCCGTGCGGCGAGTACAGCTCGCCCGACATCTGCGACGCCGACCAGGCGTCCGCCGGGAACGAGACGTGCTCGAGCCACATGATGTCGTCGAGGTCCTGCGGGTGCGCCCGCCGCAGGCGGAGCCCGTCCGGCACCGTCACTGCTTCACCCGCTTCGGCGCACCCGGCACCGTGACGTCGGGTTCCCGCAGGTAGAGGGGGGTGTCCTGGTCGAACCCCGCGCCGGACCGCAGGCGGTCCGCGGCGAGTGATCCGAGCCTCCAGGCAGGGATGGACAGGGCCGTCACGCGGTCCCAGCCCACCGCTTCGGGCCGGGAGGCACGGATCGCCTCGTCGAGATCGGCCGGCCTGGCGAGACCCGGACCCGCAACACGCGTGCCGGTCTGGTCGTACGCGCTCCAGTAGACCTCGCGCCGGCGGGCGTCCGTCAGGACGACGAACGGTCCGTCCCGTCGGCCGTCGCGCTCGTCGGCCGCGACCGCGTCGTGGCTGACGAGCGGCAGGACGGGCACGCCGACGGCGGCGGCGAAGGTTCGGGCGGCGGCGATGCCGACGCGCAGACCGGTGAACGGGCCGGGGCCCATGCCGGCGACCACGCCCGTGACGTCCGCGCCGGTGATGCCGGCCTCGGCGAGCACCTCGGCCAGGAACGGGCCGATCACCTCGGCGTGCCGGCGACTGTCCTCGGTGTCGCGGGTGGCGAGGGGCTTGCCGGTGGCCGGGTCGACGACGGCCACGGAGGTTCCGGCGGAGGTGTCGATGGCGAGGAGCACCCGTCCATCGTAGGCGCGCGTCACAGGCGCGGGTCGACGGCCTCGGACTCCATCGCCAGGACCCCGAACACCGACTGGTGCACCCGCCACAGCGGCTCGCCGGCCACGAAGCGTTCCAGGGACTCCAGCCCCAGGGCGTACTCGCGCAGCGCCATCGACCGCTTGTGCCGCAGGTCGCGGTCGCGCAGCCGAGCGAGGTTCTCGGCTTCGCTGTACTCCGGCCCGTAGATGATCCGCAGGTACTCGCGGCCGCGGACCTTCACCCCGGGTTGGACGAGTCCCTTCGGCCCGCGGACCAGGTTCGCCTCGGGCTTGACGACCGCGCCCTCGCCGCCGGCCTCCGTGATCGCCTGCCACCAGTCAGTCGCGGCGGCGCGGCTGGCATCGTCGGTGACGTCGACGAGGGCCGAGCGGGTGGCCCGGACCACGTCGGGAGCCGCCGCCGCCGCCAACCGCTCGGACACGTCGAGGTGCCAGCCGTGCGGTCGGTCGGCGAACGTCCGCCCCTCGGCCGCGAGGACTTGGAACGGCGCGAACCGGACTTCGTCGATGCCGGTCGACGGCGTCGCGTACCGCCGGTAGGACGCCGTGTAGGCGTCCGCAGCGGCCGCACGTCGGCGGGTCCGGTCGAGCAGGTCGGCGACGTCGACACCGGCGTCCCGTGCGGACTCGAGCGCGGCGACGGCGGTCGGGAACGCCCCAGCGGCTGCGGCACCGACCTCGGCGTACCAATCGCGGATCATCCCCTCGGCCTTCACCGCCCACGGCAGCACCTCGCCGTCGAGCAGCACCCAGTCCGAGTCGAGTTCCGCCCACAGTCCGGCCCGCTCGAACGCCTCGGACAACCGTCCGGCGAACGTCGTGGTCGTCGCCGCGTCGAAGAACGACCGGCCGGTGCGGGTGTGCGCGACACCGTTCCAGCCGACGGGAGCGTCGAAGCGCGACGGGTCTCTGGCGAGCAGCACGGTGGCCCGTGAGCCCATGTGCTTCTCCTCCATCCGCACCGACTGCACGCCCTGGTCGCGGTAGTACGTGAACGCCTCGGCGGGGTGCTCCAGGTGGTCAGGGAGCGCGGACGTCGCAACGGGACTCATCGTCGGCGGCAGGTACGGCAGCCAGCGTGGGTCGATGGCGAACCGGCTCATCACCTCGAGGGCGCCGGCGGCGTGCTCCGCACGGATGCCGACCCGCCCGTGATGCCGGGTCTCGACGATCTGCCGGCCGGTCACGTCCTCGATCGGGAGCACGCCGGGGACGCGACGTGGTGACGGGGCCGCACCGGGCCTCCCGTCCGTCGCGCTCGTCGTCGGACCGGACTCGGTCGGGCCACGCAACGGCTCGAGCGGCTTGGCCGCCTCGTAGTGGACGCGTTCCGCGTCCACCTGCACGAGCTCGCGCTCCGGGTACCGGAGCGCCGAGAGCTTCCCGCCGAACACGCAGCCGGTGTCGAGGCACATCGTGCCGTTGATCCACTCGGCGTCCACCGTCGGGGTGTGCCCGTAGAGCACCATCGCCGAACCCCGGTACGAATCCGCCCACGGCAGCCGCACGGGCAACCCGTACTCGTCACTCTCACCGGTCGTGTCGCCGTACAGCGCGAACGAGCGCACCCGACCGGACGCCCGGCCCTGGTACTGCTCCAGCATGCCGGCGTGCGCGACCACGAGCGCACCGTCGTCGAGCACGAGGTGCCCGACGAGTCCGCGGCAGAACTCCCGGACCTCGGCGCGGAAGTCCTCGGACTCGGCCGCGAGCTGCGCGAGCGTCTCGGCGAGACCGTGCGAGGTCTGGACCTTGCGGCCGTCGAGCGCGCGGACGAGCTTGTCCTCGTGGTTCCCCGGCACCGCGAGCGCGTGCCCGTTCCGCACCATGCCCATCACCAGCCGGAGGACGCCGGGGCTGTCCGGTCCACGGTCGACGAGGTCGCCGAGGAACAGCGCCCGTCGGCCATCCGGGTGCACGGCGTCGACGGGGCGGCCCGCCTCGTCACGGAGCAGCGTCCAGCCGAGCCGACCGAGCAACGCCTCGAGCTCCGACCGGCAGCCGTGCACGTCGCCGATGACGTCGAAGGGGCCGTGCTCGTCGCGCCGGTCGTTGAGCAGCGGCTGCCGGACGATCGTCGCCGCCGCGATCGCGTCCTCGCCACGGAGCACGTGCACCCGGCGGAACCCCTCCTTGTTCAGGCCCTTCAGCCCGCGTCGGAGCTGCCCCTGCTGGCGGCGCACCACATCGGCGCCGAAGTCACGATCGGTCCTGGCGGCGTTCCGCGCGACGCACACGGGCTCCGGGACGTCGAGGACGATCGCGACCGGCAGGACGTCGTGGTCGCGGGCGAGCCGGACGAAGTCGCGGCGGGCCTCCGGTTGGACGTTCGTCGCGTCGACCACGGTGAGCAGGCCGTCGCGGAGACGCTGCGCGGCGACGTGCTTGAGGGCCGCGAACGCCGCCGGGGTCGCCGCCTGGTCGTTCTCGTCGTTCGAGACGAGGCCGCGGAACACGTCGCTCGACAGGGTCTCGTACCGGCCGAAGTGCTGCGCGGCGAACGTGGACTTGCCGGAACCGCTCGTGCCGACGAGGAGCACCAGGGACATCTCCGGGATCGTCAGGGCGCGGTCGCGGTCGTTGCGGTCGTCGTGGGCGTTCATGCGCGGGTCTCCGAGCCGTCGAGGCGGCGGAACAGGGCGAGCTGGGTGGGTGGGCCGACCTCGAGGTCGTCGTCGCCGATCGGGCGGAACTCGACCGTGTAGCCGTGCCGGTCGCCGACCGCCGTGGCCCACGACCGGAACTCCGCACGCGTCCACTCGAACCGGTGGTCGGGGTGCCGGAAGCGTCCGGCGGCGAGGCGTTCGAACCGGACGTTGTGTTCAGCGTTCGGCGTCGTGATGACTGCGGCGCGGGGTCGGGCGGCTGCGAAGACCGAGGTCTCGAGCGCCGGCAGCCGTTCGGGATCGACGTGCTCGACGACCTCCATCAGGACGATCGCGTCCAACCCCGCCAGGCGGTCGTCCGAGTAGGTCACCGACGACTGCAGCAGGCGGACCCTGGCACGCTGCGCGTCACCGGCCTCGTCGAGGTGCAGCCGTCGCTCGGCGCGTTCGAGCTCGCGCGGGGCGACGTCGGTGCCGATGATCGTGGTGAACGTGCGGTCGGCAACGAGGTGCCGGAGCAACGCACCTTCGCCGCAGCCGACGTCCGCGACCGTCCGGGCACCGGTGTCGGCGAGGGCCGTGAGCACGGCTTCGGCGCGGCGGCGGTACAGCGGGGTCTCGGTCTCGGTCTTCGTCGCGGTCGTCGTCTCGGTCTCGGCGACCGGCCCGGTCGTCGCGTCCTCCTCGGACCCGGTCAACCGGGTGGTCGCATCGGCCACCAGGGAACGCTGGTGCGCGAGGGACCGGGTGGTGATGAGGTCCTGCAGCGGGTGCTCGGCGAGCCAGCCCTCGCCGCGGCGCAGGAGCTTGCCAACCTCGTCGTCACCCACCCAGTAGTGCTTCGCGTCATCGAGGACCGGCAGCAGGACGGTGAGCTGCCGGAGGGCGTCGGACAGGCGGACGCTCCCCCGCAACCGCAGCCCCACGGTCGCCGCGTCACCCCACTCCGGACGGGTCTCGTCGAGCGGACGCCGGACCTCGTCGACGTCCCATCCCAGGGGCGCGAAGAGCCGGGTCGCCAGCCCGACACCGTGCTCGTCGACCTCGCTCGGCACGCTCGTCAGCGTGATGTCGAGCTCCATCGGTGCAGCGGCCCGCTCCGGGCGGGACTCGCTCGAGCCGGCCATCGCGCTGCGGAACACTTGCCCGATCGCCAGGGCCAGCATGGACGTCGACACGTACGGTCTGTCGTTGACGTAGCGGGACAGCGCCTGGGTGTCGGCACCGTAGCGCTTGCTCCGGGCAAGGGCGATCGAGTCGACCTCGAGCAGCAGCGCCACGGTGCACACCGCAGGCTTGTCCGCGGGGTAGAACACGTGCGCCGTCCCGACGCTCAGGTCGAAGGCCTGCGCTCGGCCGGGGTGCTTGTGCAGCAGGTGGGAGAAGTCCGGGGCAGCCTCGCCCCGGGTCGAGAGCGTCACGAGCACGCGGTCCTCCGTCGGTCGTCCTCCGGCGATCTCGCCAGCCGGTGGTGGACCGGAGGACGAGCTTACGAGGCTTCCGGCGGTCGGTGGAACCAGCGGGCCGTCCCATCACTCGCGTCTCTATATAGAGCGATGTATATTCGGACGCAGCCGCGAAGGAGGTCCGCCATGACCGTCACCACCATCGATCTCGATCCCGACGTGCTCAGCCTCGCCAAGGAACTCACCGGCGCGCGCAGCAACCGCGACGTCGTCACCCGAGCACTGCAGACCCTCATCGCGATCCGACGTCAGCCCGCCGCGGTGGAACGGGTCATCGAGCGGCAGTTCACCGACGAGCAGATCGCTGCCAGCACGGTGCACTACACAGCTCCGCACACCCCCGCCGGGCTGTGAGCGCGTACATCGTCGACAACTCGGTGTGGTGGAAGGCCGGGCGGTCCCCCGGGATCGCGGGCCGTCTCCGAGCAATCTCGACGCGCGACCTCATCCTGACCTGCCCACCGCAGGTCCTCGAGTACTGCTTCTCAGCTCGGACTGCGGCCGAGCACGTCGAGTTCCAGGCCGACATGGCGTTGTACCTGTCTGCCGAGGAGCACCCGACCACCGATGACGTGCTCGCGGTGCAAGCGGCGCTCTGGGCGGGCGGGTACGTCCGCGGCGCTGGAGTCACGGACACCCAGATCGCCGCGTACGCGATCGCCAACGACGCCACCGTGCTCGCTGCTGACAAGGACTTCGAGCACATCGCTGCGGTCGTCCCCCGCTTCCGCCACGAGTACGTCCCCGAGGGCTGAACACGCCGCCGCCGTTGCGGTTCGACGTCGTGAGGCCGATGGGCCGCAGGGTCAGAGCGAAACGCCCGCCCAGCGTGGGCCGGTCGCGCTGACGACGACGCGGCGGGGTTCGTCGGGGACGTCGTCGGGGTCGTCGGCCTCGGTGGTGCCCGAGGCGTCGGCACCGGTGGCACGGGTGATCTCGACGTCGAGCACGCTGTCGCTGATGCCGTCGACCATGCCGCGGCCCCACTCGACCACGACGATCGACGCCTCCCAGTCGAGGTCGAGGTCGTCGAGCTCGACGGGGTCGGACAGCCGGTACGCGTCGACGTGCACCAGGTCCGGGCCGGCGGTGGTGGGGTGTGTCCGGGCGAGGACGAAGGTCGGGCTCGACACCTGGCCACGCGCGCCGAGGGCGGCACCGAGGCCACGGGTCAGCGTCGTCTTGCCGGCGCCGAGCGGCCCGGTCAGCACGACCAGGTCCCCGGCACGCAGGACCGCGGCCAACCGCGCCCCGAGCTCGCCCATCGCATCGGTGCCGTCGACGGCGGTGTCCAGCAGGACCCGAGCGGGGCCGGTCACGACTGGTCGCCCCGCAGGTACTCCCCGACGTGTCCCTCGATGTCGTGGCCCTCGTAGAACCGTGGCACGCGGGGCCCGATGCGGCAGACGATCTCCTCGCCGATGGTGCCGAGCGCACGGCCCCAGTCGAGGACGGTCATCTCGTCGTGCTCGCCGGTGCCGAACAGGGTCACGGTGTCGCCGGTGCGGACGTCGTCGTCGCCGACGTCGACCAGGAACTGGTCCATGGCCACACGGCCGGCGACCGGGTAGCGCTTGCCGCCGATCGCGACCTCGATGCGGCCCTGCGCCAGACGGGGGACGCCGTCCGCGTACCCGACGGGCACGAGCGCGAGGGTGGTCTCCGAGGCGGTGCGGTACGTGTAGTCGTACGAGACGCCGGTGTCGACGGGCACCCGCTTGGTCTTCGCGACCGACGCCGTCAGGGTCATCACGGGTTCGAGCCCGAGGTCGGCCGCCGAGACACCGTCCGCGCCGGGGATGCCGAACAGGTTGGCGCCCATCCGGACCATGTCCTTGCGGAACTCCTTGCGCTCCAACCCGGCGAGCGAGGCGGCGACGTGCTCCATCGGGAGGTCGAGCCCGAGGTCGTCGGCCTGCTCCACGGCGGCGTCGAAGAGCGCCACGGCGTCGGCGTCGTCCTGGTCCGAGGACTCCGCCAGGTGCGTGTACGCCGCGACGACCTCGATGCGGCCGGCGCGCTGGGCGTCCAGCGCGAGCGACGCGAGCGCTGGCCAGGCCGCCGGGGTCGCTCCGTCGCGGTGCAGCCCGGAGTCGAAGCCGAGGTGCACGCGCGCGGGTCGCTGGTCGACGGCGTCGATGACGCGCTGCAGCTCCGGCACGTTCGAGACACCGAGGTCGACGGCGGAGTCGATGGCGTCGCGGAAGTCCAGGGCGGGATCGTGCTGCCAGGTGAAGAGGTGGACGTCCTCACCGACACCGATCGACCGCAGACGCAGGGCCGCGGGGACCGTGAGCACCCCGATCCAGCGGATGCCGGCGTCCACCGCGGCGAGCGCGATCGGCTCCAGACCGTGGCCGTAGGCGTCGGCCTTCATGATCGCCATGACCGCGACGGGGTCCATCCACTCGCGGACCAGGTCGAGGTTCGCGCGGTAGGCGTCCAGGTCGATCCGTGCCTGGCGCAGGGGTGCGGAGCTCACGTCGTCCTCCGGTGCACGCTGTGGCCGACCCGGGCGACCACCTCGTAGTTGATGGTGCCGATCGCGGCGGCCCAGTCCTCGACCGCGGGGTCGCCGTTCGCTGGGTCGCCCCAGAGCACGGCTTCGTCGCCGACGCTGACGTCGGCGTCGCCGATGTCCACGTGCATGGCGTTCATCGCGACCCGGCCGACCACCGGGAACGTGCGGTCGCCGATGCGGACCGAGACCCGGTTGCCGAAGTCGCGGTCGAAGCCGTCGGCGTACCCGAGGCCGATGACGGCGAGGCGGGTGTCGGTCGACGCCCGCCAGGTGTAGCCGTAGGACACGCCCTCGCCGGCGCGGACGTCGACGGTGCGGAGCACGGCAGCGGTCACACGCATCGCGGGGCGGAGGCCGAGGTCGGCCGACGTGCGGTCGGTGAACGGGCTCAGGCCGTACAGGGCGAGTCCGACGCGGGACAGGTCGCGGCGCGTCTCCGGCACGGCGATGCTCGCGGCGCTCGCGGCGAGGTGCACCAGGTCGGGCACGATGCCGTTGGCGGCGAGGCCGTCGAGCGCGCGCTGCAGTGCGGCGTCCTGGTCGAGGTCGTCCGTCCGCGACGCGTTCGACAGGTGCGACATCAGCCCCTCGACACGGGTGCGGTTGCCACCACGGGCGAGGGCCCCGGCGGTCGCGAAGAGTTCGGTCCACTCGGACTCGACCGCACCGTTGCGGCTCAGGCCGGTGTCGACGCAGATGTGCACGGCGCCGACCTCGGAGTCGGCAGCGGCGGACAACTGCTCGACGCTCGACACCGCCGGGGTGATGTCGTACTGCGCTGCCCGGCGGAAGTCCTCGTCGGGGGCGTGCAACCACGCGAGGATCCGGACGTCCTCGTCGATGCCGCCCTGACGGAGCGCGACGGCCTCGTCGATGTCCGCGACGCCGACCCACTCGGCACCGGCGTCGACGAAGGCCCGTGCGGCGTCGAGCGCGCCGTGGCCGTAGGCGTTGGCCTTCACGACCGCGATGACGCCGGCCGGTGCGACCTGCTCGGCGATCGTCGCGTAGTTCTCGATCAGCGCTTCACGATCGACCGTGATGCCGGTGAACGCACTCACTTCGTTGTTCCCTCCAGGACCACGAACGCGGTCGCGATCCCTCCATCATGCGAGAGCGACAGGTGCACGCTCGTCACGCCACGCGCATCCGCCACCTGTCGCGCCTGTTGGTGCAGCGTCAGCGACGGGTTGCGCTGGTCGTCCGACACGACCTCGAGGTCCTGCCAGCTGAGCCCCGCACTGGAGCCGAACGCCTTGATCAGGGCCTCCTTGGCCGCGAACCGCGCAGCGAGCGACGCGATCGGCCGTTGTTCGCCGTCGCGGACCTGCTCGGCCGGGGTGAACAACCGCGCACGCATCGCCGGCGTGCGCGACAGCACCCGTTCGAACCGCTCCAGGTCCACCACGTCGACCCCGATGCCGATGATCATCGTGCGACTACTCGACGGTGACCGACTTCGCGAGGTTGCGCGGCTGGTCGACGTCGAGGCCCTTGGCCGCGGCGAGCTCCATGCCGAACATGTGCAGCGGCGCCACGGCGAGCAGCGGCTCGAACAGCGGGGTCGCGAGCGGGATGCGCAGCACCTCGTCGGCGAAGGGCAGCACGGCGGCGTCGCCCTCTTCCGCGATGGCGATCACTCGAGCACCACGGGCGCGGATCTCCTGGATGTTCGACACGACCTTCGGGTGCAGCGACCGCGGGTCACGCGGCGACGGCACGATGACGAAGACGATCTGCCCGGGCTCGATGAGCGCGATCGGGCCGTGCTTGAGCTCACCTGCGGCGAAGCCCTCGGCGTGGATGTACGCGAGCTCCTTCAGCTTGAGCGCACCCTCGAGCGCGATCGGGTAGCCGACGTGGCGACCGAGGAACAGCACGCTGCGGGTGTCCGCCATCCAGCGCGCCAGGTCCTTGATGCCAGCGGCGTCCTCGATGGTCTGCTGCAGCTTCGGGGCCAGGCCCTCGAGCTCGGCGACCTGCTCGGCGATCTGCTCCGCCGTCATGGTGCCGCGAAGGGTGGCCAGGTGCAGCCCCAGGAGGTACAGCGCAACGCCCTGGGCGATGAAGGCCTTCGTCGACGCGACGGCGACCTCGGGCCCGGCGTGCGTGTAGATCACGGCGTCGGACTCGCGCGGGATCGTCGCGCCCTGGGTGTTGCAGATCGACAGCACCTGCGCGCCCTGCTCGCGGGCGTACTTGACGGCCATGAGCGTGTCCATGGTCTCGCCGGACTGGCTGATCGAGACGACGAGCGTGCGGTCGTTCAGCACCGGGTCGCGGTAGCGGAACTCGTGGGCGAGCTCGACCTCGACCGGGATGCGGGCCCACTGCTCGATGGCGTACTTGCCGAGGATGCCGGCGTACGCAGCGGTGCCGCAGGCGATCACGATGACGCGGTCGACCGTGGCCAGACGCTCGGCGATCGGGTCGAGGTCGGTCAGGGTGACGGCACCGTCGTGCACGCGGCCGAGGATCGTCTTGGCGACGGCCTCGGGCTCCTCGCTGATCTCCTTCGCCATGAACGAGGACCAGCCGCCCTTGTCGGCGGCGGAGGCGTCCCAGTTCACCTCGAACTCGCTCGGGGTGGCCGGGGTGCCGTCGAAGTGGATGACGTCGACGCGGTCGGGGCGGATCGTGGCGATCTCGTCCTGACCGATCGCGAGCGCGCGCTGTGTGTAGGCGACGAACGCGGCGACGTCCGAGCCCATGAAGTTCTCGCCGTCGCCCAGGCCCACCACGAGCGGGGAGTTGCGACGGGCGCCGACGACGACGCCGGGCTGGTCGGCGTGCACGACGAGGAGCGTGAACGCCCCGTCCAGTCGCTGCACGGCCTGCTGCATGGCGGCGGTCAGGTCACCGGTCTCGCGGAACGCCCGACCGACCAGGTGCGCGGCGACCTCGGAGTCGGTCTCGCTGCGGAACTCGATGCCCTCGGCCTGCAGCTCGGCGCGCAGCTCGGAGAAGTTCTCGATGATGCCGTTGTGGATGAGGGCGAGCTTGTCGCCGTCGGCCAGGTGCGGGTGGGCGTTGCCGTCCGTCGGGCCGCCGTGGGTCGCCCAGCGGGTGTGCCCGATGCCCGTGGTGCCGTCCGGGATCGGCGACGACTCGAGCTCGTCGACGAGGGCCTGGAGCTTGCCCGCCTTCTTGGCGGAGACGAGGTCCCCCGCAGGATCGACCACGGCGATGCCCGCCGAGTCGTAGCCGCGGTACTCGAGGCGACGGAGGCCACCGAGGAGGACGTCCTGGCTGCTGTTGCTGCCGACGTAGCCGACGATTCCACACATGGAAGCGATCCTACGGTCTGCCTGAGCGCGGACCCTGCGAAGCAGCAGGGCTGGGGATAACGTTTCGGCCATGGGACGCTTCGACGACATCGCCATCACCACGCTGCACGGCGAGGACACCACGTTCGGCTCGTTCGCGGACAAGGCGGTGCTGGTCGTGAACGTGGCGTCGCGGTGCGGTCTCGCTCCGCAGTACGAGCAGCTCGAGGCCCTCCAGAAGCAGTACGGCCCGCGCGGCTTCACGGTCCTCGGGTTCCCGAGCAACCAGTTCCTGCAGGAGCTCGGCTCGTCCGAGGCCATCGACGAGTACTGCTCCACCACGTGGGGCGTCACCTTCCCGATGTCCGAGAAGGTCAAGGTGAACGGCAAGAGCGCGCACCCGCTCTACCAGGCGCTCAAGGAGACCCCGGACGCCGACGGCAAGGCCGGTCGGGTCAGCTGGAACTTCGAGAAGTTCCTCGTCGCCCCCGACGGCACCGTCTCGCGCTTCCGTCCGACCACGAAGCCGGACGCTCCCGAGGTGATCGCGGCCATCGAGGCCGCCCTGCCCGCCTGACGGTCACCCGTCTGTACGCTCGTCCCCATGCCGATCCCGGAGACCGCCGTCGCGCACCCGACCCCGTTCGTGGAGATCCCGCGGCACGAGTGGTCGCAGCTCGCACCCAAGGAGCACCTGTCGCTCACCGAGACCGAGATCGTGCAGCTGCGCGGGCTCGGCGACCGGCTGGACATGCAGGAGGTGCAGGAGGTCTACCTCCCGCTGTCACGGCTGCTGACGCTCTACGCGGCCGGCGCCCGCAACCTGCACGCGTCGACATCGGCGTTCCTGGGTGACCGCGCCGGACGCACGCCGTTCGTCATCGGCGTCGCGGGCTCCGTCGCCGTCGGCAAGTCGACCGTCGCCCGACTGCTCCGCGAGCTGACGAAGCGCTGGCCGGACACCCCACGCGTCGAGCTGGTGACCACCGACGGCTTCCTGTACCCGAACACCGAGCTCGAGCGTCGCGGGATCATGGACCGGAAGGGCTTCCCGGAGTCCTACGACCGTCGCTCCCTGCTGCGGTTCGTCAGCCAGGTGAAGAGCGGCGCGACCGAGGTCCGGGCGCCGTACTACTCGCACCTGGTCTACGACATCGTGCCAGACGCCGAGATCGTCGTCCGCCAGCCGGACATCCTCATCGTCGAGGGCCTGAACGTGCTCGCCCCGCCGGTGCACGGGCGGCTCGCGCTGTCCGACCTGTTCGACTTCACGATCTACGTCGACGCCAAGACCAAGGACATCGAGGCCTGGTACGTCGACCGGTTCCTGGCCCTGCAGGAAGAGGCGTTCTCGAGCCCGGACTCCTTCTTCCACCGGTTCGCCTCACTGTCGCGCGACGACGCGGTCCGGACGGCGACCGAGGTCTGGCGGGCGATCAACGAGCCGAACCTGCTCGAGAACGTCCTGCCGACCCGGTCCCGCGCGACCCTGGTGCTGAAGAAGGCTGCCGACCACAAGGTGAACTCGGTCCTGCTCCGCAAGATCTAGCGCGGGCGCGCGCGGGTGCGCGCGGGCTTGCACCCCGGTATGGGCGTCGCGCCCCCAAGAGTCGGGGCGCGCGACGCAAGCGGGGCGCGACGCGGTCGCGTGCTCGCCCGATTGCGCCCCGGTACGGGCATCGCGCCCCGAAGAGTCGGGGCGCAACGACCGCAGCGGGGCGCGAACGCGGCGCGCGCGCAGCGCGAAGTCGCGCCCGCCCTACGCGGCGTCGAGCGCCAGGCGCTCCTGCACGACGGCGGCGAGCTCCTCGGCGATGCGCTGGGCGTCGTCCTGCGAGGCGGCCTCGACCATCACGCGCACGACCGGCTCGGTGCCCGACGGACGGAGCAGGACGCGACCGGTGTCACCGAGCGCTGCTGAAGCCGCGGCGACCGCGTCCTGCACACCCTGGTCGGCCAGCCCGTGCCGGTCGACCCCGCGCACGTTGAGCAGCACCTGCGGGAACACCGTCATGCACGAGGCGAGCTCCTGCAGCGACTTCCCGGTGCGCGCCATCTCGGCGACCAGGTGCAGCCCGGTCAGGATGCCGTCGCCCGTGGTGGCGTACTCGTTGAAGATGATGTGGCCGGACTGCTCGCCACCGATGGAGTAGTCCCCCTCGTTCATCTTCTCGAGCACGTAGCGGTCGCCGACGCCGGCCTCGATCACCGTGATGCCCGCGTCTGCCATGGCGCGCTTCAGCCCGAGGTTGGACATGACCGTCGCGACGAGGGTGTCGTCCTTCAGCCGGCCGCGCTCCTGCAACGACAGCGCCAGGATCGCCATGATCTGGTCACCGTCGATGGCGTTGCCCGCGGCGTCCACCGCCAGGCAGCGGTCGGCGTCGCCGTCGTGCGCGATGCCGATGTCCGCGCCGGCAGCCAGGACGGCGCGGGACAGGTTGTCGATGTGGGTCGAGCCGACGCCGTCGTTGATGTTCCAGCCGTCGGGCTCGGCGCCGATGAGCGTCACGCGGGCCCCGGCGTTCACGAACACCTCGGGCGAGACGCCGGCGGCAGCACCGTTGGCGCAGTCGAGCACGACGTGGATGCCGTCGAGCCGGTGCGGCAGCGTGCCGAGCAGGTGGACGACGTAGCGGTCCTCGGCGTCGGCGAACCGGGTGATCCGACCGACGTCGATGCCGGTGGGGGTCGGCGCGGAGTGGTCGTGCATGGCCGCTTCGATGCGGTCCTCGACCTCGTCCGGCAGCTTGCGACCACCCGTGGCGAAGAACTTGATCCCGTTGTCCGGGGCAGGGTTGTGCGACGCGGAGATCATCACGCCGAAGTCGGCGTCGATGTCCGCGACGAGGAACGCCGCAGCGGGGGTGGGGATGACTCCGGCGTCGAGCACGTCGACGCCGGCGGAAGCGAGCCCGGCCGCGACGGCGGCACCGAGGAACTCGCCGGAGACGCGCGGGTCACGCGCGAGGACCGCGCGCGGGCGCGGTCGACCGGACGCCCGGCGGGCGTCGGCATGGTGTCCGTGTGTGAGAACGGCCGCGCTCGCCTGGGCAAGACCCAGTGCGAGCGCGGCCGTCAGCTCGCCGTTGGCGAGACCACGAACCCCGTCGGTACCGAACAGACGCGGCATTGCGATCTTCAGCCGGTGACGACTAGCGCTTCGAGAACTGCGAAGCCTTGCGGGCCTTCTTGAGACCGGCCTTCTTGCGCTCGATGACGCGGGCGTCACGGGTGAGGAAGCCGGCCTTCTTGAGGGTCGCGCGGTTGTTCTCGCGGTCGATCTCGTTCAGCGTGCGGGCGATGGCGAGGCGGAGTGCGCCGGCCTGACCCGAGGGGCCGCCACCGGTGATGCGGGCGACGACGTCGTACGAGCCGAGGAGCTCGAGGACCTTGAACGGGTCGTTGATGAGCTGCTGGTGCAGCTTGTTCGGGAAGTAGTCCTCGAGCGAGCGACCGTTCACGACGAACGTGCCGGAGCCCGGAACGAGGCGAACGCGCGCGATGGCCTCCTTGCGGCGCCCGACGGCACCGCCGGAGACGTTGAGGATCTGACGGGGAGCAGCCTCGGCAGCGGCGGGTGCGCTCTCCGTGGTGAAGCTCTCCGGGGTCTGGTCGAGGGAATCAGCGATCTGAGCCATGAGTTTTCTGTGTCCTTGAAGTCGTCGTGGCCGGAACTACTGTGCGACCTGGTCGAAGATGTACGCCTTGGGCTGCTGCGCGGAGTGCGGGTGCTCCGCGCCGGCGTAGACCTTCAGCTTCTTGAGCTGCTCGCGACCGAGGGTGTTCTTCGGCAGCATGCCGCGGATCGCCTTCTCGACGGCGCGGGTGGGGTGCTTCTCGAGCATCTCCGGGTAGGAGGTCGCCGTCAGGCCGCCCGGGTACCCGGAGTGGCGGTAGTAGACCTTCTTCGCGAGCTTCGAACCGGTCAGGGCGACCTTGTCGGCGTTCACGATGATGACGTAGTCACCCATGTCCATGTGCTGGGCGAAGGTGGCCTTGTGCTTGCCGCGCAGGAGCGCCGCGGCGTGGGTGGCGAGACGGCCGAGGACGACGTCGGTCGCGTCGATGACGATCCAGTCGTGCTGGACGTCTGCCGGCTTCGGTGAGAACGTGCGAGTCACAGGAGTGCTGCTTTCGTGTCGAGGTGAGGAGTCCGTGAATCCCACTCCGGTCGGGGTTCCCCACGGCAGAAGCCGGCGGAACGCCCGGATGGAGGGCTCATCTGACTGTCCGGCGCGCGTGGCGCACAGACCAAGGTGAGAGCCTAGCCGACGTGGGTCGCGTCGGTCAAACGCAGCCACTGTCGGACGGGAGGCCCGTGGCGGCCTGGCCACGGGCCTCCCGTCCGTCCGTGGGTCGCGCCCACCCCCGCATGGTGAGCAGCAATGGTCGGGTCGCGCACGGCGAACCCGACCATTCCTGCTCACGAAGTACCCCAGTGGGGCGTGGGGACTACTCCGCAGCCGCCGCCTTGCGACGGCGGACGATCAGCACACCCGCACCCGCGGCGAGCAGCAGGAACGCGATGAGCGCACCGGCACCGAGGCCCTCGGCACCCGTGAACGCGAGCTGCCCGTCAGCGGTGATCGTGATCGGGGTCCAGCCGATCAGGCTCCCGTCCGCGGCCGTCACCGCGAGGCGGTGTGCACCAGCGGGGGTGTCCGACGGGATCGTGACGCGCACCGTGCCGTCCTCAGCGACCGTCACCGTGCCGAGCAGCGTCGGCGTCGAGTACAGCCACACGTTCACGACGTCACCCGCGTACTGCGTGCCGACGGTCACCGTGATGGTCTCCCCCGCACGAGCCGACGACGGCGCCGAGACGCTCCCGCGGTTCGCGTCGGTCAGACCGGTCTCCGACGGGGCCACCGGCGGCACCGCCCCCGGAGCCGACGGGGTCGGAGCGGGAGTCGGCTTCGACGTGGGCGTCGGGGTCGGGGTCGGGCTAGTGCCGCCGTCACCCGGCGTCGGGGTCGGGGTCGGCACCGGGGTCGGGTCGGTGCCGGGGTCCGTGCCCGCAGCGTCGAGGTCGAACCCGACCAGGATCGGGTCGTGGTCGCTCGCGCGGAACACGTCGTCGGTGTACAGGTCCGACGCGTTGTAGTTGTAGCGGCTGTACTCCAGACCCACCGACTCGACCGAGTTGATGTTCCAGATGTCCACGCCCGTGACCGTCTCGGTGGCGGCCGGGGACGCGAACACGTGGTCGAGCGACCCGCTCAGGCCGGAGAACACGTACGAGTACTCGGTGGCGTCGAGCGCCGGGCCGAGGTCGGTGTAGCCGGCGTCGTCGAGGACGACCACCGGGTCCTCCTTGCTGTAGGCGTTGAAGTCGCCGAGCATGAACACCTTGTCGGTGCCGTACTGCGCCTGCATGTCGGTGGAGAAGGTCACGAGGGCCTTCGCCTGGCGCACCCGGTCGGCGTTCGAGGCGCCCTGGCCGTCACCCTGGTCGGCGTTCTCGCCGGTGCCGGAGCCCTTCGACTTGAAGTGGTTCGCGATCACCAGGAAGTCGTCGTCCGCGGTGCCGCCGACGGGGCGGAACGCGTCCGCGACGGGCTGCCGGGCGGTCGTGAAGGCGTCGTCGAGCAGGATCGTCGACTCGCCGACGGGTTCGACGCGGTCCTGCTTGTAGATGAGCGCGAGGCGGATGACGTCCTCGCTCGCCGGGACGGTCGCGGGCGACTTCGCGTAGGCCCAGGTGTCCTCGCCGGTGGCGGCGTTCAGGGCGTCGACGAGCGTGGCGACCGCGGCGTCCCGGTCCTGGCCGAAGCGCGCCGAGTTCTCGATCTCCTCGAGCGAGACGACGTCGGCACCGAGGCCGTTGATCGCCTTGACGATCTTGACCTGCTGGCGCAGGAAGTCCTCTTCCTCGGCAGCACCGCGGGCGTCGCAGCCGGAGTTCACCGTGACGGGGTCGCCCGCACGGTCGGTGTAGTACGAGCAGCCGGTGAGCTGGTCACCCGTGGTCGGGAAGTAGTTCAGCACGTTGAACCCGGCGAGCTTGAGGTCGCCGCCGACGTCCTGCGGCTTCGCCTGGCGCACGTTCGAGAACGACGCGGGCAGGTCCGCCGCCGGGGTCGCACCGGTGATCGGCGCGGTCGGCTGGAACTTCCACCCGCTGTTGCGGTAGTCGAGGACGACCGGACCCTCGAACGTGGCGGTCGCACCGACGGTGACCGGGCCCTGGGTGAGCCAGGACACCGGGATGCCCTGGTTGGCCTTCGTCAGGAAGTTGGTGCTGGCACCGTCGTCGAGCGTGACCTTGCGCGCGGCGTTGGACACCGCGGCGGCCGTCGCCTCGGCGCTGCCCGGACGACCGACCTCGGTCGGCTGGACGAGGCGGCCGGCACCGCTGGCGAGCACGACCTCGCCGTACTGGTTCGTCGTGTAGTTGTCGGCGACCGTGAAGGAGCCCTGCGGGGCGATGAGCATGCTCTCGAGCGACTCGCGCTGCGCGTCCGACGACGGGAACGCGACCGCGGCGGGCTGCGGAGCGACGACGGCGTCGCTGAGCTTTTCGAGCGAGGATGCCCCCGACACCGTCAGCTCGGTCAGGCCGAAGTACTCGGAGACCGCACCGGTGACCCGCACGTGGTCGCCCTCGGCCACCAGCCCGGCGGTCGCGGACGAGAAGACGAACACGGCGTCGGACGCGGTGTGGGTGCCGGGGTCGATCGCGCCGCCGGTCCCCGGGGTCTGGATCGTGTAGCCGTTGAAGCCGCCGGACGCGTAGACCGCGGTGACGACTCCGTCGGTGGTGACGGTCTTGCCGGCGTAGGGCGAGGTGTCCGTGGTGCCCTGCAGCTGGGCGATGGTCACGGCCTCGGCGGGGGCGCCGGGGTCGGTCGGGTCGGTGGGCTCGGTCGGGTCGGTCGGCGCAGCCGTCTCACCCGCGGCGTTCCGCGGGGTCAGGGTCGTCGTCACCGAGAAGTCCGCGCCGTTGTCGTCGGTGTCCGTGGTGCCCTGGCGGACCAGGCCGTTCGGCACGGCGTTCGCACCCTCGACGGTGCGCACGGTGCCCTCGAAGGTGTTCGAGGCGCCGTAGCCGAGCAGGTCGACGACGCCAGCGGTGCCGGTCGTCACGGGACCCGCGGCGAGCGCCACCGGCGTGGAGGCGTCGGACAGCACGAGCGTGCCCGTGGTTCCGGAGGGGTTCAGCGAGGCGGTGTCGTCCGCCGTCGGCAGATCCGCTCCGACCGGGGTGGCGCCGCCGTTGCCGGCCATCGACACCAGGAACGTGCCCTCGGCCGGCACCGTCCCCTCGAGCGCGCTCGTCGAGAAGGCGCCGGTGCTGGTCGCCGAGCGGTACTGCAGCGACCAGCCGTCGAGCGACACCGGGGCGTCGGTCGGGTTGCCGATCTCGATGAACTTCTGGTTGTAGAAGGCGCCGTTGCTGCCCGCCTTCAGGTAGGCCTCCTCGATGACGAGGCCACTCCCCTCGGGGTTCGCGGTCGCTGCGGTGACGGTGACGAGCGGGGCCGCGAGGAGTGTCGCGGCAGCCGTGGCGCACAGCAGAGTGCGCCCGAGGGAGTTGGGCATGCCCGCACGCTACCGACCTGCGGAGTCCCTCAGGTTGCGTCGAGGTAAATGATTGCGTTCGGCAACATCAGGACCGGGCGTTCACTCCCGCCGCGCCCGCGTCTGCTCCGCCCGCCCCGCGAGCTCCGCGTCGGCCGGGTACCCCACCTCGGTCAGGGTCAGCCCCTTCGCCGGAGCGGTCTTGAACGCGCTCGTCCGCGTCTCGGCGACGCGGAGTTCCTCGAGCCGTTCCGGCCCGAACCGCCCCTCGCCGACGGCGATGGTCGCCCCCACCATCGCGCGCACCATGGAGTGGCAGAACGCATCGGCCTGGAGGCGCGCCACCAGCACGCCGTCCGGCTCGCGGTCCCAGCGGAACTCCTGCAACGTCCGGATGGTCGTCGCGCCCTCGCGCGGCTTGCAGAACGTCGCGAAGTCGTGCAGCCCCAACAGCGTCAGCGCACCGCGCTCCATCGCTGCCGGGTCGAGGCTCGCCCCGTGCCAGACCGTGTGCCCGCGCCGACGTGGATCGCGCGGGGCGTCGGCGTCCGCGATCCGGTACTCGTACCGTCGCCAGAGCGGCGAGAACCGTGCGTCGAACCCGTCGGGTGCGACCGACGCCCGGGTGACGACGACGTCGCCCTCTGGTGCCGCGATGCCGTTCACGCGTTTGACGAGCCCGTCCAGCGGCGAGCGCCCCGTGCCGCGCTTGGCGCTGAGCGCGTCCCACTGCTCGGCGGACAGGTCGAGGTGGGCGACCTGGCCGGTGGCGTGCACGCCGGCGTCGGTGCGTCCGGCGACGGTGAGCAGTGGCGGCTCGCCCCACCGGGTGAAGACGGTGGCAAGGGCGGCCTCGAGCGCGCCCTGCACGGTCCGCAGCCCGGGCTGCCGGGCCCACCCGGAGAACGCGGCCCCGTCGTACGCGATGTCCAGCCGCAGCCGGATCCCGGCAACCTCGCCGCCGCTCTGCGGGCCCGCCGTCTCGTCCACGCGACCACCGTACCGGGGCTGCACCGCGCCTCCCGGCAGTCGGCGGACACCCGTCTGCACAACCGAAGGCCGCTGCGCCGCTGACGCGCGCTGTCCACCGGTGTCAGCGCCACGTCAGTGCCGCGTGAGCGCCCCGCGGCACCATCGTCCTCGACATCGACGAAAGGACATTTCGATGACCACGACACCGCTCGCGGTGGAGGCCTCCGGCCTCGTGAAGACCTTCGGGACGAACCGCGCAGTGGACGGTGTCGACCTCCGTGTGGAGGCCGGCACGGTCTACGGCGTGCTCGGTCCCAACGGCGCCGGCAAGACCACCACCATCTCCATGCTCGCGACCCTGCTCAAGGCGGACGGCGGCGAGGCCCGGATCTTCGGGCACGACGTCCGGCGCGAGGCGCAGACCGTCCGCACCCTGATCGGGGTGACGGGGCAGTACGCCAGCGTCGACGAGACGCTCAGCGCGACCGAGAACCTGGTGATCTTCGCGCGCCTGCTCGGGTTGTCCCGCGCCGACGCGAAGCGGAAGGCCGTGGAGCTGCTCGAACGCTTCGGGCTGACCGAGGCCGCGTCGCGCCCGCTCAAGGCCTTCTCCGGTGGCATGCGTCGCCGGCTCGACCTGGCTGCGAGCCTCATCGCGCAGCCGCCGCTGATCTTCCTCGACGAGCCGACGACGGGGCTCGACCCCCGGACCCGTGCGCAGATGTGGGACACCATCCGCGAGCTCGTGGCGACGGGTTCGACGGTGCTGCTGACGACGCAGTACCTGGACGAGGCGGACCAGCTCGCCGACCGCATCGCGGTCATCGACCACGGCAAGGTCGTCGCCGAGGGCACGAGCGACGAGCTGAAGGCCTCGATCGGCAGTTCGTCGCTGCAGCTCCGCCTGACCGATGCGCTCCGGCTCGACGCCGCGCGCACGATCGTCCGGAACACCCTCGGTGTCGACGCGGTGGCCAGCCCCGAGGGCTCGCGTCTCACCGCACCGATGTCGGACCCCGACCGCGTGACGGACCTGCTGGTGTCGTTCCGCGAGGCCGGCATCACCCTCGCCGAGATGAGCGTGCAGAAGCCCACCCTCGACGAGGTCTTCCTGACGATCACCGGCGCACCGGCGACCACCGACGACGACGGCACCGACGACGACAACGACAGCACCGACCGCGAACTCGCAGGGAGCATCGCATGACCACCATCACCACCACCACGGGCACCGCTGCGCCCCGGATCACCCCGCGCCCCGGCGTCGGTGCGACCGGCCTCGGCGCCACCGTCCGGCAGTCGCTCACGATGGCGTACCGCGGCCTGATCAAGGTCCGGCGCACTCCCGAGCAGCTGTTCGACGTCACCCTGATGCCGATCATCTTCACCGTGATGTTCACGTACATCTTCGGTGGTGCGATCGCGGGTGACGTCGCGAGCTACCTGCCGATCATCATCCCCGGCATCCTGGTGCAGACGAACATCACGTCGTCGATCGTCACGGGCGTGCAGCTGCGCGAGGACATGGACAAGGGCGTCTTCGACCGCTTCAAGTCCCTGCCCATCGCCCGGATCGCCCCGCTCGCGGGTGCGCTGCTCGCCGACACCGTCCGGTACGCGATCGCCACGACGATCACCTTCACGGTCGGCATCATCATGGGTCTGCGTCCGGCCGGCGGCTTCGGTGCGGTCGTCCTGGCCGGGTTGCTGGTCATCGTCGTCGCGTGGGCGATCAGCTGGATCTTCGCCTACTTCGGCGTCGTCGCGCGGACGGCGTCGAGCGTCTCCGGCATCTCCAACATGGTGCTGTTCCCGCTGACGTTCCTGTCGAACGCGTTCGTGCCGGCGGACACCCTGCCGGACTGGCTGCGCTGGTTCTCCGAGGTGAACCCGATCTCGCACCTCATCACGGCGGTCCGCGAGCTCGTGAACCACGGCACGGTGGGCGTCGACCTCTGGATCAGCCTGCTCGGCGCAGCGGTCGTGGTCGCGGTGTTCGCGCCGCTGACGGTCCGCGCGTACATGCGGAAGGCCTGACGGGCGCCGGTCAGCGCACGCGGAACCGCAGCTCCTCGAGCAGGAGCCGCGCCTCCGATACGGCCTCGGTCCGGTTCGATCCGGCCGAGGCCGTCTCGGCGTCCGCCAGCACCGCGTCGCCGAGGGCGTCGGCCAGCACCGACCGCATCCGTGGGTGCGCGAGCACGCCGAAGTCCTGCCGCGAACCGAGTCGGGTCGCCAGCCCCCAGCAGCGAGCGGCGTGCTCAGGCTGTCCGTCACGGGCGGCGGCGAGCGCCAGGCCGAGCAGGGCGGTCCCGATCACGGGCAGGTCCAGCCACCACGGGTGGACGCGCAGCATCACGAGCGCACCGACGCGCAGGCGTCTCGCGACCGCCACGTCGTCGACCGGGAGGCCCGGCGCGGCTCCGTCGGTCCGGTGCACCGCCGCCTCGTCCCGCGCCGCGATCCGCGCCGAGCCCGCCATGAGCGTCCAGTGCGGCGTCTGCTTCCGCAGGGGCAGCACGGAGTCCCAGGCGCGGGCGTACTCCGCCGCAGCGTCGTCGAGGGCTCCTTCCCAGCGCGAGCACTCCGCACCGATGGCCATCGCGAGCACGCCGATCTGCACCCGGTCCTCGTCGAACCCGCCGCGGGCCTCGACCGGACGGTGCTGCAGGTCGTCAGCGACCTGCCGGGCGCGCACGACGTCGCCGGTGCTCGCGGCGCAGAGGCCGACGGTCCAGCCGATCTCGTACAGGTCGTCGTCGGCCCCGAACCGTTCGAGTTGCTCGCGGGCGACCTCGGCGGACCGCAGTGCGTCGGCGTGCCGGCCGGTCTGCGCCAGGAGCTGGGTCATGGTGACGGCGATCGACCCGGTGGTCCAGGCGTCGTCGCTCGACCGCGAGAGCGTCTCGGCGCGGGTCGCGTACCGCAGGGCGACGGCGGACTCCCCGTCGTTCTCGGCGAGCGGCGCGCTGAGCATGTTCGCCAGGCAGGCGACCCCGGGCTCCGGGTCGTCGCGGTAGCGGGCGAGCAGGGCGTACCCGTCGGCCGGTCGCCCCAGGGTGAGGAGCAGCGCTGCCTGGGCGTCGAGCACCGCGAACCCGGTGGTGCCGTCGCGCATCACGCGGCGCAGGGTCGACACGGCCAGGGCTGCGGTGCGCTTGTCGCTGAACGCGGAGGACCCGCCGGTGACGACGAGTCCGAGCACGGTCGCGGCACGGTCCTCGATCGCCGGTCCGGTACGGCGCAGGACCGGGACGACCTCGGGGCCGAGTGCGACGACCTCACCGTGGGCACCGCGCAGCGACCAGTAGCCGCCGAGGGCCGCGAACAGGTGCGCGACCGCCGCGGTGTCGTCGGCCGCCAGGCTCCAGCGGAGCAGCGTGACGAGGTTGTCGGATTCGCGGGCGACCTCGCGGAACCGCTCGAGCTGGGCGGAACCCGTGATGGTGAGGAGGTTGCGCTCGGCCGCGAACCCACGGCCCCAGCCGATCATGGCCGCTCGGACGGCCTCGGTGGCGCCGCGGTCCCCCAGCCGGGCGGCACCGAACTCCCGCACGGTCTCGAGCAGCCGGTACCGCACGGGCTCGCCCTCGTGCTCGACGAGCTGCACGAGCGACTGCTCCACGAGCTCGGCGAGGTCGTCGAGCGCGTCGGCCCGGCGGTCCGGGGCGGCGACGGCCTCGACGGCGTCGACCGCGAGTCCGTCCGGGAAGAGCGCCAGCCGGGTCAACAGGTCCTGGGCCCCGTCGTCGAGCAGGCGCCAGCTCCACTCGATCACGGCGAGCAGGGTGCGGTGCCGCTCCGGGGCGCTCCGGTCGCCGCCGCGCAGCAGCGCGAACCGGTCGTCCAGCCGGCGCTCGATCTCGTCGGCGCTCATCCCCCGGATGCGTGCGGCCGCGAGCTCGATGGCCAGCGGTGACCCGTCGAGCCGCGTGCAGATCCGGCGCACCGCGTCCACCGGCAGCACGGCTCCGGGTCGTGCGGCCCGCGCCCGCTCGGTGAACAGCCGGACGGCTGCCCCGTCGGCCTCGACGGGCAGGGGCGCGAGGGGAGCCACGACCTCGCCGGCGATGGCGAGCGGCGCGCGTGACGTCGTCAGGATCCGCAGCTCGGGCACGGTCGCGAGCAGGTCCGCGGCGAAGGCGGCGACCTCGGCAACCAGGTGTTCGCAGTTGTCCAGGACGAGCACGGTCGGCCCGTCGGCGAGCGCCCGCACGACCCGGGTGCGCAGGTCGGCCGCGACGGCGTCCCGGAGCGACCTGGTGGAACGGAACTCGGCGATCCCGAGCAGCGCGCCGAGGGCCGGCACGATGTCGTCAGCCGTGGCGAGCGGCGCGAGCTCGAACACGACGACGCCCTGTGTCGGCGGCAGGCCGGCGGCGACCGCCTGCGCGAGGCGGGTCTTCCCCAGCCCACCCGCACCGAGGATCGTGACCAGCCGTCCGGCGGACAGCAGGTCCGAGACGGCGGCGAGGTCGGCCTCCCTCCCGACCAAGGTGTTCGGCGCAGCACGCAGGCCGACGCGGCGGACGCTGCCCGTGGCGGGGCCGGACCGACGCAGCAACTCGGCGTTGAGGCGGACCAGGTCGGCCGAGGGGTCGGCGCCGAGTTCGTCGGCGAGCCGGTCACGGTGCGCTGCGAAGGCGGCGATGGCCTCGCTCGTGCGGCCGGCCGCGGCGAGGGCACGCATCGAACCGGCGACCGCGACCTCGTCGTAGGGGTTGGCGACGGCCTCTGCTGCCCAGAGTGCGGCGGCCTCGTCGGCGTCGCCCTCGTCGAGCAGTGCACCGCCGAGCGCGCGTCGGAGTGTCCGCCGGAGCGCTGCCGCACGGTCCGCGAGTGCTGCGCCCAGGTCGCCGTCGACGTCGGCGCCCGGTTCACCACGCCAGAGGTCGAGGGCGGCACGGACCGCTGCCGGCTCTGCCTCGCCCACCGCACGCTCGGCGCGGGCGAGGTCGACGTCCTCGGGGTCGCCGCCCAACGCGTACCCGGTGCTCGTCGACACCACGAGGCCGTCCGCCACGCTCCGGCGCAGTCGGGACACGAGCGTCTGCAGCGCCGCACGGGCACCCCGCGGCTGCACGTCCGGCCAGAGGTCGTCGATCAGGGACTCGGTGGTCAGGGCGTGGCCGCGCGCGAGCACCAGCGCCGTCACGAACGACCGAGCGAGCGCACCGGGCACCGGCGACTGCCGGCCGTCCGCACCCGTCACCGTGACCGGTCCGAGGACGTTGATTCGGGGCGGGACGGTCACGGTGCGAGTCTACGGAGCGCCGGTGTCACGGGGTCCTCGCGTCAGCCGCGCGGACGGTGGAACGCCGACGGCCCCGTGCGGGTGTCGAGGTTGTCCGTCGCACGGCGCTCGGACTCCACGATGCCGCGGAGCGCCACGAGCGCGGACGCCGTCACCGCGACGTGCGAGGGGTTCTCGCGCGAAGCGTCGAGCGCCTGCTCGAGTCGCTCGATCGCCTTGTCGCCTTCGTCCTCGGGGCACTCCCCGCGGATCATGCACGCGAGCTGACGGAGCGCCTCCGTGAGGGGCTCGGTGAACGCCGGATCCGGACGCCCGATGTTCGCCGACACCGGACCCGACCGGGCGACGAGCTCGGTGAGGTCCGTCGTGT
The DNA here is from genome assembly GCF_004340725.1 of Curtobacterium sp. PhB128. Lineage (NCBI taxonomy): Bacteria > Bacillati > Actinomycetota > Actinomycetes > Micrococcales > Microbacteriaceae > Curtobacterium > Curtobacterium sp. PhB128. The sequence goes on along the minus strand of NZ_SLUR01000002.1, from coordinate 381,111 downwards.
ACCAGGCGACCCGTTCGAGCGCCCGGAAGCGTGCCCCGTCCTGCTGGAGCCGAGCCCGTGACCCGCGGAGCGCCCCGCGGGGGTTGATCTTCCGGCTCTCGTGCGCGACGGACACCCGCGCGCGCACGTCGGCGATCGCACGGTCGAGCTTGTCCTGCTGCCGGTTCCAGGCGTCCTCGTCGCGTTTGCCGGTCTCCAGCACGCGCGCGAGCCCCTCGAGGTGCTCGGCCAACACGGCGTTCACCTCGTCGATCCGACGTTCGGCGTCCCAGAAGTGCAGCGGCGGGAACACCAGGAAGTTCACGAGCAGGCCGACGACGACGCCGACGCCCATCTGCACCAGGTACCCGAACGAGTAGCCTTCGGCGTTCGCCCCGCCGACGAGCAGCACGAACAGCGCCGCCGTCGAGACCCAGGTGCTGCCCTCGCCGAGCACCCGGAACCCGCCGACGAGCACGCCGATGCCGACCGCCAGGGCCACGGCGAGGATCCCCGGGTCGCCCACGATCATCGTGAAGCCCGCGACGGCGATGCCGAGCAGGATGCCGACGAGCGTCTGGATGCCGTTGCGCAGCCCCGCGTAGACCGTCGTCTGCATCGCGACGATCGCCCCGAGCGGTGCGTAGTACGGGTAGTCGGACGCGACCCCGGGCACGTGCCTGGCGATGAACCAGGCCAGTGCCGCGGCGCCGGCGGCCTTGGCTGCGTGCAGCAGTCGCGGCTGTGTGCCGGACGTACGGCTCCACCGCCACGCGCGGCGACCGACGCCCGCGATGTGTTGGAACTCCATGTGGTGACTCTCCCTGTCGGGCGGACACGCTACGGGGCGCCCACTGGGAAGGCGACGGTCCTGCGTTCTCCGGACGTCGGGGAGCAGGGGTAGCGCTCCCGAACGCGACGAAGCCCCCGCGACCTGGGTCGCGGGGGCTTCGTGGTGACGCGGGGTCCTACTTGGTGTCGTCGCTCTTCTCGGCGGCGTCGGCCTCGACCTCGGCGGCAGCCTCGGTCTCGGTCTCCGACTCGACCGGCGCGGACTCCTCGGTGGTCTCGGTCTCCTCGACCGGGGCCTCCTCGGTGGTCTCGTCGGCAGCCGGCTCCTCGACCGGAGCGGCGGCGGCCGGAGCCGCGGTGCGCTTCACCGGGGCGGGCGTGCCCGACACCGGCTCGAGGACGAGCTCGATCGACGCCAGCGGGGCGTTGTCGCCCTTGCGGAAGCCGAGCTTCGTGATGCGGGTGTAGCCGCCCTGACGGTCCTCGACCTGCGGGGCGATCTCCGTGAACAGCGTGTGCACGACGGACTTGTCGCGCAGGGTCGCGATGACCCGACGACGAGCGTGCAGGTCGCCGCGCTTCGCGAACGTGATGAGCCGCTCGGCGACCGGACGGAGGCGCTTGGCCTTCGTCTCGGTGGTCGTGATGCGACCGTGCGTGAAGAGGGCGTTGGCGAGGTTGCTCAGGAGCAGGCGCTCGTGAGCGGGACCGCCACCGAGGCGGGGGCCCTTGGTGGGCTTCGGCATGTCAGTTCTCCAGTGGTGAAAGTGGTGCGCGCGGTGTCAGCGCGCTTGCGCGTGAGCGCGAGATCAGTTGTTGGACTCGTCCTCGTCGTACCCGCTGTAGAAGTGGGCGCCGTCGAATCCGGGGACGGTGTCCTTGAGGGACAGGCCGAGCTCGGTGAGCTTGTCCTTGACCTCGTCCACCGACTTCTGACCGAAGTTGCGGATGTTCATGAGCTGCGTCTCCGACAGGGCGACGAGCTCGGACACCGTGTTGATGCCCTCGCGCTTCAGGCAGTTGTAGCTGCGGACCGACAGGTCGAGGTCCTCGATCGGCGTCTGCAGCTCGTTCGACAGGACAGCGTCGACCGGCGCGGGGCCGATCTCGATGCCCTCTGCGGCCGTGTTGAGCTCGCGAGCGAGCCCGAACAGCTCGACCAGCGTGCGACCGGCCGACGCGATGGCGTCGCGCGGCGTGATCGCCGGCTTCGACTCGACGTCGACGACCAGGCGGTCGAAGTCCGTGCGCTCACCGGCACGCGTCGCCTCGACGCGGTAGGTGACCTTGAGGACCGGCGAGTAGATCGAGTCGATCGGGATCTGACCGGCCTCGGAGAACTCGGAACGGTTCTGCGTGGCCGAGACGTAGCCGCGGCCGCGCTCGATCGTGAGCTCGAGCTCGAACCGCGCGGTGTCGTTCAGGGTCGCGATGACGAGTTCCGGGTTGTGGATCTCGACGCCGGCCGGAGCGGAGATGTCCGCTGCGGTGACCTGACCGGCACCCTGCTTGCGCAGGTACGCGGTGATCGGCTCGTCGTGCTCGCTGGAGACGACGAGGCTCTTGATGTTGAGGATGATCTCGGTGACGTCTTCCTTCACACCGGGAACGGTGCTGAATTCGTGGAGGACACCGTCGATGCGGATGCTGGTGACAGCCGCGCCGGGGATCGAGGAGAGGAGCGTGCGGCGCAGCGAGTTGCCGAGGGTGTAACCGAAGCCCGGCTCGAGCGGCTCGATGACGAAGCGCGAGCGGTGCTCGGAGATCGACTCCTCGGTCAGGGTGGGGCGCTGTGCAATGAGCACTGTGGGATTCCTTTCGGCGAAGTGTCCGCTATATGACACTTGGCGGTACGACGGGGCCGCGTGGGCCCCGACGGGTCTGTTGAGTTGTGATCACGCGCACCGATGTGCGCGATCGAACGACCAGGAATGGCCGCGGGCCCTGCCCGACCCCGTCAGGGGACGAGCAGGGCGCGGCCGGTTGCTCCTCGCGTCAGACGCGACGACGCTTCGGCGGGCGGCAACCGTTGTGCGCCTGCGGAGTGACGTCGTTGATCGAACCGACCTCGAGGCCAGCGGCCTGGAGCGAACGGATCGCGGTCTCGCGGCCCGAACCCGGACCCTTCACGAAGACGTCGACCTTCTTGACGCCGTGCTCCTGCGCCTGACGCGCAGCGGACTCGGCGGCGAGCTGCGCCGCGAACGGCGTCGACTTGCGCGAACCCTTGAAGCCCACGGCACCCGAGGACGCCCAGCTGAGGACGGCACCCGACGGGTCGGTGATGCTGACGATCGTGTTGTTGAACGTGCTCTTGATGTGGGCCTGGCCCACTGCGACGTTCTTCTTCTCCTTGCGGCGCGGCTTGCGCGCGGCAGTCTTGGGGGTAGCCATCGGGGTCTCCTATCGAGCCTTCTTCTTGCCTGCCACGGTGCGCTTCGGTCCCTTGCGGGTACGCGCGTTGGTCTTGGTGCGCTGACCGCGCACCGGGAGACCACGACGGTGGCGAAGACCCTCGTAGCTACCGATCTCGACCTTGCGACGGATGTCGGCTGCCACCTCGCGGCGGAGGTCACCCTCCACCTTGAAGTTGCCCTCGATGAAGTCACGGAGGGCGACGAGCTGGTCGTCGGTCAGGTCCTTGACGCGGATGTCACCGGAGATACCGGTCTCGGCGAGTGCCTGGACCGCGCGGGTACGGCCGACGCCGTAGATGTACGTGAGTGCGATCTCCACGCGCTTCTCGCGCGGGATGTCGACGCCTGCTAGACGTGCCATGTGATGGCTGCTCCTGTTGTCGATGGAGGTGTGGAGCAGTACCGGTGCCCGGGCCTCCGACCCGAGGTGTCCCCCGGCCGTCGTGCGACCGGGTTCTGGTACTGCGTTGTCGATCTTCAGTTGTGGGTCGTGCTCGAGCAGCCTGCTGTCCGAGGGACAGCGTCGGCGCCGGTCACGCGCCCGGGACTAGCCCTGGCGCTGCTTGTGACGCGGGTTGCTCTTGCAGATCACCATGACGCGGCCCTTGCGGCGGATCACTCGGCAGTGCTCGCACATGGGCTTGACGCTGGGGTTGACCTTCATTGTTCTTTCCTCGTGCTCGCTGGCTTCGTGCGCGGCAGGATTGCCGAGCCGTTCCTTTCCAGCTCGCGGATCACTTGTAGCGGTAGACGATCCGGCCGCGGGTCAGGTCGTACGGGCTCAGCTCCACGATCACGCGGTCCTCGGGGAGGATGCGGATGTAGTGCTGGCGCATCTTCCCGGAGATGTGCGCGAGGACCTTGTGTCCGTTCGTCAGCTCAACGCGGAACATCGCGTTGGGCAGAGCTTCGAGCACCGAGCCTTCGATCTCGATGACGCCGTCTTTCTTGGCCATAGCCTCACTGTCGCTTGGTTGTGGAACAGGTGTGATCCCCGAACCGGTCTGCGGGTCGGTCGCCACACCCGAGAGGGCATGACACACCAAAGATCGATCCTATGTGGTAAACCCGCAATTGCCAAGTGCAGGCGCGGCACGCCCCCTCACCTGGGGCTTCCGCGAGCACGCCTGAGTGTTCCACAGTGGTTTGACGGCGTGCTCCGGGCCGGAGCTTGTGCCCGGACCGTAGCGTTGCTCCGCAGCCACGTCCGCCGCCCACGTACCCTGCGCGGACCACCGAACGGAGACCACGTGCCCGACGCCACACGACGCCCCTTCGCCGCACACGGCAAGCAGGCCCGCCGTCGCGGCTGGACCACGCTCGTGACCGTCGTGGCCTCGGCGCTGGCCGTCGTGCTCGTGAGCGGGACGAGCGTCGCCGCCATCGCCGGCGCCCAGCTGGCGACCGCACCGCAGACCGTGCAGCTCAGCACCGACGACCAGAGCACCGCGAAGACCGCCGACATCACGGCGATCAAGGGCGGGGCGAACATCCTGCTCATCGGCAGCGACACCCGCGTCGGACAGTTCGACTCCGACGAGGACGTCGAGGGCGCCCGCAACGACGTCACGATGCTCATCCACATCTCCGAGGACCACCAGCAGCTCACCGCGGTCAGCTTCCCCCGCGACCTGATGGTCCCGATCCCGGCCTGCACCAACCCCGCGAGCGGGACGACGTACCCGGCCTCGACCTCCGCCATGTTCAACACGGCGCTCGGCAACGGTGGCGTCTCGTGCGTCGTCGACACCGTCGAGAACCTCACCGGCCTGAGCATCCCCTACGCCGGGCTCATCACCTTCGACGGCGTGATCGAGATGTCGAACGCCCTGGGCGGCGTCGACGTCTGCGTCGCGGAGCCGATCGACGACACCTTCACCGGGCTGCACCTCACGGCCGGCTCGCACAACCTCGAGGGCTCCGACGCCCTCGCTTTCCTGCGCACCCGCCACGGCGTCGGCGACGGCAGCGACCTGGCCCGGATCAGCTCGCAGCAGGTGTTCCTGTCGGCGCTGCTCCGCAAGGTCACCTCCGACGGGACCCTGTCGAACCCCATCACGCTCTACAAGCTCGCCGGCGCGGCCCTGTCGAACATGACGCTGTCCGACGGCCTGGCCCAGACCCGCACCCTCGTCGGCCTCGCTTCGGCACTGCGCGGCATGAGCACCGCCAACATGCTCTTCGTGCAGTACCCCGTCGCCGACGACCCCGACGACAGCGCGCGGGTGATCGTCGACCAGGAGACCGCCCACACGCTCAACGTGGCGCTGCAGAACGACGTGAAGTCCTCGCTGAGCGACTCGAGCACCGGGCGCGCGTCCGAGGAGTCACCGACCGCCGGGGGCACCGCGACGACCGCACCGTCGACCGGCACCACACCGTCCGACACAGCGTCGGCGCCCGCGTCGAGCGGCGCATCGTCGGGGACGTCGTCCGCACCGAGCTCGTCCGCCACGAGCACGGCGACGTCGACCCCGCTGCCGTCGTCGATCACCGGGCAGAGCGCCTCCGAGCAGACCTGCTCCGTCGGCAACTGACCGCCGGACAGGGCTGACGGCGCGACGCCCTCCGGGCACTGGGCAGACGCGTCTGCGCAGGGCGGGCGACGAGGCGGGGACGACCCGCGCCTCCTGGCCGTCGCGACCGAGGCAGCCTGGAGGCCCGTCCTACGGGATCGGGACGGGCGTCACGCCCAGCGGGGCCAGGCCCGCAACACCGCCGTCGGCGGCCGTCAGGACCCACACGCCGTCGGCGTGCACCGCGACGCTGTGCTCCCAGTGCGCGGCATCCCCGCCGTCCATCGTGCGGACGGTCCAGTCGTCGTCGTCCGTCGAGCTGTCGATCGTGCCCGCGGTGACCATCGGCTCGATGGCCACCACCAGGCCGGGCTTCACCGCCGGACCGGCACCGCGGACGCGGTAGTTGAAGACCGGCGGGTCCTCGTGCATGGAGCGACCGATGCCGTGCCCCGTGTAGTCCTCGACGATGCCCCAGGCGCCGGTCTCGTCGATCGCGTCCTCGACCGCGGAACCGACCTCGTGCAGGTTCTTCGCGTGGGCGAGCGCCGCGATGCCGTGCCAGAGCGAGCGCTCCGTGGTGTCGCAGAGCGTCTGGCGTGCTGCGGACACCTCGGCGTCACCACCGGGGACGACCGTGGTGAACGCGCTGTCGCCGTTCCAGCCGTCGACCTCGGCACCGGCGTCCACCGACACGATGTCACCGGGAGCGAGCACGCGGTCACCGGGGATGCCGTGCACGATCTCGTCGTTCACGGACACGCACAGCGTGTGCCGGTAGCCCGGCACGAGCTGGAAGTTCGGGATCCCGCCGCCGTCGCGGATCGTCCGCTCGGCGATCGCGTCGAGCTCACCCGTCGTGATGCCGGGACGGATCGCCGCACGCACGGCGTCGAGCGCCTCGGCGGTCAGCAGCCCGGGGCGCACCATGGCGCGGAGCTCGTCCGGCGTCTTGTAGATCGAGGGCTTGCGGAAGCGGACCACGCCGGGTCAGACGCCCGCTGTCAGCCCGCGAGCCGACAGCGCGGCCTGGATGCGGTCGCCGACCTCGTCGATCGCGCCGAGGCCGTCGACGTCGAGCACGAGACCGCGGTCGCCGTAGGCGCCGACGATCGGGGCGGTCTGCTCGGTGTAGACCTGCTGGCGACGACGGATCGTCTCCTCGTTGTCGTCACTGCGGCCCTGCTGCTCGGCACGCTTGAGCAACCGGCCGACGAGCTCGTCCTGGTCGGCGACGAGCTGCACGACCGCGTCGATCCCGGTGCCCTGCTCGGCGAGCAGCGCGTCGAGGTACTCGACCTGCCCGACCGTGCGGGGGTACCCGTCGAGCAGGAACCCCTCGGCTGCGTCGGCCTCGTTCAGGCGCGACTTCACGAGCTCGTTCGTCAAGGAGTCCGGCACGTAGTCGCCGGCGTCCATGATCGCCTTGGCCTGCACACCGAGCGGCGTGCCCTCTGCGACGTTCTTGCGGAAGATGTCGCCCGTCGAGACGGCCGGGATCCCGAAGGACTCGGCGATCCGTCCGGCCTGGGTGCCCTTCCCCGCTCCGGGGGGTCCGACGATGATGAGACGTGCGCTCAACGGAGAAGCCCTTCGTAGTGACGCTGCTGCAGCTGCGAGTCGATCTGCTTCACGGTCTCGAGACCGACACCCACGATGATCAGGATGCTCGCGCCACCGAACGGGAAGTTCTGGTTCGCGCCGAACAGCGCCAGTGCTGCCAGCGGGATGAGCGCGATGAAACCGAGGTAGAGCGAGCCGGGCAGCGTCACCCGGGTGAGGACGTAGTCGAGGTACTCGGCGGTCGGACGACCGGCACGGATGCCGGGGATGAACCCGCCGTACTTCTTCATGTTGTCGGCGACCTCTTCAGGGTTGAAGGTGATCGCCACGTAGAAGTACGTGAACCCGACGATGAGCAGGAAGTACAGCACCATGTAGAACAGGTTGTCGCCGGAGACGAGGTTGTTCTCGATCCAGGTGACCCACGCCGCGGGCTCGGAGCCGTCCGAGGGCTTGTTGAACTGCGCGACCAGGGCCGGCAGGTACAGCAGCGACGACGCGAAGATGACGGGCACGACGCCGGCCATGTTCACCTTGATCGGGATGTACGTGTTGTTGCCGCCGTACGTGCGTCGGCCGACCATGCGCTTGGCGTACTGGACCGGGATCCGCCGCTGCGACTGCTCGACGAACACGACGGCCATCATGATGACCAGTCCGACCAGGATGACGAACAGGAAGAGCTCGAACGACTGCGACTGCTCGATGGCCCAGAGCGCCGACGGGAACTGCGCCGCGATCGACGTGAAGATGAGGAGCGACATGCCGTTGCCGATGCCGCGCTCGGTGACGAGCTCGCCCATCCACATGATGAGGCCGGTACCGGCGGTCAGCGTGACGACCATGAGCATGATCGCGTACCAGCTGTCGTTCGAGATGATCGACGAGCAGGAGGACGACGCGTTCGTGCCGAAGAGGGCACCCGAGCGGGCGACCGTGATCAGGGTGGTGGACTGCAGCACGCCCAGCGCGATCGTGAGGTAGCGCGTGTACTGCGTCAGCTTCGCCTGACCGGACTGGCCCTCCTTGTAGAGGGAGTCGAAGTGCGGGATGACCACGCGCAGGAGCTGCACGATGATCGACGACGTGATGTACGGCATGATGCCGAGCGCGAAGACCGAGAGCTTCAGCAGCGCGCCGCCGGAGAACAGGTTGATCAGGTCGTAGAGACCGCCGGACGACGAGGCGCTGGCGAGACAGCTCTGCACGGCCGCGTAGTCGACGAACGGTGCGGGGATGTACGACCCGAGCCGGAACAGCGCGATGATCGCGAGGGTGAAGCCGATCTTCTTGCGAAGATCAGGGGTGCGCATGATGCGCGCGACCGCTCTGAACACGAGGACTCCGAACTTCTGGGACCGGGGCCGTCGATCGCGGCCGTTCCGGTGTCGGTCGGCAGGGCCGACCAGGCTGGCGGATGCCGGCCACTGTCAAGGAAACCGTAACGGCGGCCCGTGCGCAAACGCACGGGCCGCCGACGGGGGTTACTGGGAGACGGTGCCGCCAGCAGCCACGATCTTCTCGGCGGCGGACGCCGAGACCTTGTCGACCGTGACCGTGATCTTCACGGTGATGTCACCCTGACCGAGAACCTTGACCTTCTCGTTCTTGCGGACGGCGCCCTTGGCGACCAGGCCCGCAACGGTGACGTCGCCACCATCGGGGTAGAGCTCCGAGATCTTGTCCAGGTTCACGACCTGGTACTCGACCCGGAACGGGTTCTTGAACCCGCGGAGCTTCGGGGTGCGCATGTGCAGCGGCATCTGCCCACCCTCGAAGCCGACCCGGACCTGGTAACGGGCCTTCGTGCCCTTGGTACCACGCCCAGCGGTCTTGCCCTTCGAGCCCTCACCGCGACCCACACGGGTGCGGTCCTTCTTGGCGCCCTCTGCGGGGCGGAGGTGGTGCAGCTTCAGCACCTGCACGCGCTCGTTCTTCTCGTCGCTCATGCGTCGACCTCCTCGACCTTCACGAGGTGCGCCACCGTTGCGATGTACCCGCGGTTCTGGGCGTTGTCCTCACGCTCGACCGTACGGCCGATGCGCTTGAGACCCAGGCTGCGGAGCGTGTCGCGCTGGTACTGCTTCTCGCTGATAACGGACTTGATCTGCGTGATCTTCAGCGTCGCCATCACGCACCTGCCTTCTCGGTCGCGGCACGCAGTGCTGCGGCCTCGGCCTGGAGCAGACGAGCCGGGACGACCCGCTCGACGTCGAGGCCACGACGGCTCGCGACGGCGCGGGGCTCCTCGAGCTGCTTCAGAGCCTCGACGGTCGCGTGCACGATGTTGATGGTGTTCGACGAACCGAGCGACTTGCTCAGGACGTCGTGGATGCCGGCGCACTCGAGCACGGCGCGGACGGGACCACCGGCGATGACACCGGTACCCGGGCCAGCCGGACGCAGGAGGACGACGCCAGCAGCGGCTTCACCCTGCACGGGGTGCGGGATGGTGTTGCCGACGCGGGGGACGCGGAAGAAGTTCTTCTTCGCCTCTTCGACACCCTTGGAGATCGCCGTGGGGACCTCCTTGGCCTTGCCGTAGCCGACGCCCACGAGGCCGTTGCCGTCACCCACGACGACGAGCGCCGTGAAGCTGAAGCGACGACCACCCTTGACGACCTTCGACACGCGGTTGATGGTCACCACGCGCTCGAGGAACTGGCTGTCGCCACCGCGGTTGTTGCGGTCGCGGCCCTGCTGACGGTCACGACCGCCACCACGACGGCCGCGGTTGTCAGCCGAGTCGCGGTTGTTCGATGCGGAACCGGCAGCGGTCTCGACGGGACGCTCGGCGACGGCAGGTGCCTCCGCCTCCTTGCCCTTCGCGGCGGTGTCGGTGCCCTCAGCGGCTGCCTCGGTGCCCTCAGCAGTTGCCTCGGTGCCCTCAGCGGTCGCCTCGGTGGCCTCGGGGGCCTCCGTGCTCGCCTCGGTGGTCTCGACGGCGTCCGTGGCCTCGGCGGCCTCGGTCTTGGCGTCTTCGTTGGTGTTCGCGTTGTCGCTCACAGGTTCAGCCCTCCTTCACGGGCACCATCGGCGATCGCGGCGACGCGACCGGCGTACTTGCTGCCACCGCGGTCGAAGACCACGGCCTCGACGCCAGCCGACTTCGCGCGCTCGGCGAGGAGCTCACCGACGCGACGGGCCTTGGCGGTCTTGTCGCCGTCGAACGAGCGGAGGTCTGCCTCCATCGTCGAGGCGCTTGCGAGGGTGTGACCCTTCGCGTCGTCGATGACCTGCACGAACACGTGACGCGACGAGCGGGTGACGGCGAGACGGGGACGAGCCTCGGTGCCGGTGATCTTCTTGCGGAGACGGTTGTGACGACGCGCCTTGGCGGCCGCCTTGCTCTTGCCTCGTGTCTTGAGGAGTCCCATGATCACTTACCTGACTTTCCGGCCTTGCGGCGCACGTTCTCGCCGGCGTAACGGACACCCTTGCCCTTGTACGGCTCGGGCTTCCGGAGCTTCCGGATGTTCGCCGCCACTTCGCCGACTGCCTGCTTGTCGATGCCGGCGACCGTGACCTTGTTGTTGCCCTCGACCGCGAAGCTGATGCCCGCGGGCGGCTCGACCGTGATCGAGTGGGAGTACCCGAGCGCGAACTCGAGGTTCGAGCCCTTCGCCTGCACGCGGTAACCGGTGCCGACGACCTCGAGGCCCTTGGTGTAGCCCTGGGTCACGCCGATGATGTTGTTGGCGATGAGGGTACGGGTCAGGCCGTGGAGCGAACGCGACTCGCGCTCGTCGTCCGGACGGGTGACGAGAACCTGGTTCTCCTCGACCTTGGCCTGGATGGGCTCCGCGATGACGAGCGCGAGCTCGCCCTTCGGGCCCTTGACCGCCACGCTCTGACCGTCAACGGAGACGGTCACGCCGGCGGGGATGTCGATGGGAAGACGTCCGATTCGTGACATTGTCGATCACCACACGTAGGCGAGGACTTCCCCACCCACGCCCTTCTGCTCGGCTTCGCGGTCGGTCAGCAGGCCGGACGAGGTCGAGAGGATCGCCACGCCGAGGCCACCGAGGACCTGGGGGATCTCCGTCGACTTCGCGTAGACCCGGAGACCCGGCTTCGACACGCGCTTGATGCCGGCGATCGAACGCTCGCGCTCGGGGCCGTACTTCAGGTCGATGGTGAGGGTCTGCCCGACTCGGGCGTCCTCCACCTTCCACTCGCTGATGTAGCCCTCACGCTTGAGGATGTCGGCGATGTTCTTCTTGAGCTTGGAGCTCGGGAGCGCGACGGCGTCGTGGTGCGCGGAGTTCGCGTTCCGCAATCTGGTCAGCATGTCTGCGACCGGATCGGTCATCGTCATGATGTTCGTCCATTTCTCGCCTGGTTTCGACACCCGTTCCACGAATGCCGACCTGAGCGATCGAGTGATCCCGGGGCGGTTCCCCAGGATCGGTGTGTTCGTGCGTGCGGGCCGGAGGACGTGAATCCTCCGGCCCGCACCGCCCGAAGTAGTTTAGACCGTCTGCTCGTTGGAGCGGAACGGGAAGCCGAGCTGACGGAGCAGCGCGCGTCCCTCGTCGTCCGTCTTCGCGGTGGTGACGACAGTGATGTCGAAGCCGCGGACACGGTCGATGCGGTCCTGGTCGATCTCGTGGAACACGGACTGCTCCGAGAGACCGAACGTGTAGTTGCCGTTCCCGTCGAACTGCTTGTCGCTGAGACCGCGGAAGTCGCGGATGCGGGGCAGTGCGAGGGAGATCAGGCGGTCGAGGAACTCCCAGGCGCGGTCACCCCGGAGGGTGACGTGCGCACCGATCGCCTGACCCTCGCGCAGCTTGAACTGCGCGATGGACTTGCGAGCGATGTTGACCTGGGGCTTCTGACCCGTGATCGCCGTGAGGTCCTTGATGGCCCCCTCGATGATCTTCGAGTCGCGAGCGGCCTCGCCGACACCGGTGTTCACGACGACCTTGACCAGGCCGGGGACCTGGTTGACGTTCGCGTAGCCGAACTGCTCGGTGAGCGTGGCCTTGATCTCGTCCTTGTACTTCTGCTTGAGGCGCGGCTGGGCCTTGGGGGCCTCAGTCGTTGCAGTCGTGTCAGTCATCAGAGCGTTTCACCTGACTTCTTGGCGTAGCGGACACGGACGGTCTTCTTGACCCCGCCCTTCTCCACCTCTTCGGTACGGAAGCCGACGCGGGTCGGCTTCTTCGTCTTCGGGTCGACGAGAGCGACGTTGGACACGTGGATCGAGGCTTCGTGCTTCTCGATGCCACCCGTCTTCGAGCCGCGCTGCGTCTGGCCGACGCGGACGTGCTTCGTGACGAAGTTCACGCCCTCGACGACGACGCGCTGCTTGTCCTTGAGGACCTCGATGACCTTGCCCTGCTTGCCACGGTCGCCGCCACGCTCCTGCGTCGCGCCCGTGATGACCTGGACGAGGTCACCCTTCTTGATGTTCGCCATGGCTTACAGCACCTCCGGCGCGAGCGAGATGATCTTCATGAACTTCTTGTCACGGAGCTCGCGACCGACCGGACCGAAGATGCGCGTGCCGCGCGGGTCGCCGTCGGCCTTGAGGATCACTGCCGCGTTCTCGTCGAACTTGATGTAGGAGCCGTCCTGACGACGGGTCTCCTTCTTGGTGCGAACGATGACCGCCTTGACGACGTCACCCTTCTTCACGTTGCCGCCGGGGATGGCGTCCTTCACCGTGGCGACGATGACGTCACCGAGACCGGCGTAGCGACGACCCGAACCACCGAGCACGCGGATGGTCAAGATCTCCTTGGCACCCGTGTTGTCGGCGATCTTCAGGCGGGATTCCTGCTGAATCACTGCTGTCTCCTATTCCGAAGCAGGCCGAGGCCTACTTGGCCTTCTCGAGGATCTCGACCAGGCGCCAGCGCTTGGAAGCGCTGAGGGGACGGGTCTCGCTGATCACGACGAGGTCGCCGACACCAGCGGTGCCGAGCTCGTCGTGGGCCTTCACCTTGGACGTGCGACGGATGATCTTGCCGTAGAGCGCGTGCTTCACGCGGTCCTCGACCTCGACCACGATGGTCTTGTCCATCTTGTCGCTGGTCACGTAGCCGCGACGCGTCTTGCGGTAGCCGCGAGTGAGGGCGGCGGAGGTCTTCTCTTCGTTCGCCATTACTTCTCCTCGGCGGTCTCGGCCTCGGTCGACTCAGCCGGCTTGTCAGCCTTCTTCGTCGTCTTCTTGGCCTTGGTGGCGGTCTCGACGGGCGCGGGAGTGGCACGGATGCCGAGCTCGCGCTCGCGGAGGACGGTGTAGATGCGAGCGATGTCGCGCTTGACGGCACGGAGACGACCGTGGCTCTCCAGCTGGCCGGTGGCCGACTGGAAGCGGAGGTTGAAGAGTTCCTCCTTGGCCTTCTTCAGCTCGTCAGCGAGACGCTCGTTCTCGAACGTGTCGAGCTCCGTCGGACGGAGCTCCTTGGAACCGATCGCCATTATGCGTCGCCCTCCTCGCGCTTGATGATGCGTGCCTTGAGGGGCAGCTTGTGGATTGCACGGGTCAGCGCCTCACGGGCGATGTCCTCGGTGACGCCGGAGAGCTCGAAGAGCACACGACCCGGCTTGACGTTGGCGACCCACCACTCGGGCGAGCCCTTACCGGAACCCATGCGGGTCTCAGCCGGCTTCTTCGTGAGCGGGCGGTCCGGGTAGATGTTGATCCAGACCTTGCCGCCACGCTTGATGTGACGCGTCATGGCGATACGAGCGGACTCGATCTGACGGTTGGTCACGTACGCCGGGGTGAGGGCCTGGATGCCGTAGTCGCCGAAGCTGACCTTGGTACCACCGGTTGCCTGACCCGAACGCTTCGGGTGGTGCTGCTTACGGTGCTTGACTCGACGGGGAATAAGCATGGTTACGCCTCAACTCCTGCGCCGGCCGGCGCGTCCTGCGGGGCCTGCTGCGGGCGGCGGTCACCGCGGTCGCCGCCACGACGGTCGCCGCCACGGTCGCCACGCTCACCGCGCGGGCCGCCACGACGCTCGGGGCGCGACGAACGCTGGTTCGCCTGCTCGCGAGCGAGCTCCTTGTTCGTGATGTCGCCCTTGTAGATCCAGACCTTCACGCCGATGCGGCCGAACGTGGTCCGGGCCTCGTAGAAGCCGTAGTCGATGTTCGCGCGGAGGGTGTGCAGCGGCACACGGCCTTCGCGGTAGAACTCCGAACGGGACATCTCGGCGCCGCCGAGACGGCCCGACACCTGGATGCGGACACCCTTGGCGCCGGCGCGCTGTGCACCCTGCAGGCCCTTGCGCATGGCGCGACGGAACGCGACACGAGCGGAGAGCTGCTCGGCGATGCCCTGCGCGACGAGCTGGGCCTCGGTCTCGGGGTTCTTGACCTCGAGGATGTTCAGCTGGATCTGCTTCTTGGTGAGCTTCTCGAGCTCACCGCGAACGCGCTCCGCCTCGGCGCCGCGGCGGCCGATGACGATGCCCGGACGCGCCGTGTGGATGTCCACGCGGACACGATCACGGGTGCGCTCGAGCTCGATGCGAGCGACACCGGCGCGGTCGAGGGTCTTCTTCAGGTACTCGCGCACCTTGATGTCCTCGGCCACGTAGTCGGCGTAGCGCTGACCGGCCTTCTTGCTGTCGGTGAACCAGTGCGAGACGTGGTCCGTCGTGATCCCGAGACGGAAGCCGTACGGGTTGACCTTCTGGCCCATTAGTTGCTCGCCTTCTTGCTCGTCGCGGCAGCCTCGGCCTCTTCCGGCGTCGCGAGGACGACCGTGATGTGGCT
Organism: Curtobacterium sp. PhB128; assembly: GCF_004340725.1. Classification (NCBI taxonomy): domain Bacteria; kingdom Bacillati; phylum Actinomycetota; class Actinomycetes; order Micrococcales; family Microbacteriaceae; genus Curtobacterium; species Curtobacterium sp. PhB128. Next base: position 366,101 of record NZ_SLUR01000002.1, on the reverse strand, counting down.
GGTGCGCTTGTTGATGCGGAAGGCCCGGCCCTGGGCGCGCGGCTGGAACCGCTTCAGGGTCGTTCCCTCGTCGACGAAGACGCGGCTCACGTAGAGGTCGCGCTCGTCGAGGAAGCTGTTCGTCGAGTCAGCCTTCACCCGGGCGTTCGCGATCGCCGAGGCGACCAGCTTGTACACGGGCTCCGAAGCGCCCTGGGGGGCGAACTTCAGGATGGCGAGCGCCTCGTGGGCCTGCTTGCCGCGGATCAGCTCGATGACGCGACGGGCCTTCTGAGGCGTGACGCGGATGTGTCGCACGCGTGCGATCGACTCCACCATTTCGTTCCTCCTCTGCGTCCCCGCGTTAGCGGCGACGGCCCTTCTTGTCGTCCTTCACGTGACCACGGAAGGTGCGGGTCGGCGCGAACTCGCCGAGCTTGTGACCGACCATCGACTCGGTGACGAACACCGGGATGTGCTTGCGGCCGTCGTGCACCGCGATGGTGTGACCGAGCATGTTCGGGACGATCATCGACCGTCGCGACCAGGTACGGATCACGTTCTTGGTGTTGGCCTCGTTCTGCGTGACGACCTTGCGGAGCAGGTGCTCGTCGACGAAGGGGCCCTTCTTCAGACTGCGTGGCATCTTCTGAACTCCTACTTGCGCTTCTTGCCGGCGTTACGGCGACGGACGATGAGCTTGTCGCTCGGCTTGTTCGGCTTGCGCGTGCGACCCTCGGCCTGGCCCCAGGGGCTGACCGGGTGACGACCACCGGAGGTCTTGCCCTCGCCACCACCGTGGGGGTGGTCGACCGGGTTCATCGCGACACCACGCACGGTCGGGCGGACGCCCTTCCAGCGCATGCGGCCGGCCTTGCCCCAGTTGATGTTCGACTGCTCGGCGTTGCCGACCTCGCCGATCGTGGCGCGGCAGCGTGCGTCGACGTTGCGGACCTCGCCCGACGGCAGACGGAGCTGCGCGTAGGGGCCGTCCTTGGCGACGAGACGCACCGAGGCGCCGGCCGAGCGGGCCATCTTCGCGCCGCCACCGGGGCGGAGCTCGATGGCGTGCACGACGGTACCCACGGGGATGTTGCGCAGCGGCAGGTTGTTGCCGGGCTTGATGTCGGCGCCGGGGCCCTGCTCGATGACGTCGCCCTGCTTGAGCTTGTTCGGCGCGATGATGTACCGCTTCGTGCCGTCCACGTAGTGCAGGAGCGCGATGCGCGCAGTGCGGTTGGGGTCGTACTCGATGTGAGCGACCTTGGCGTCCACGCCGTCCTTGTCGGAGCGACGGAAGTCGATCACGCGGTACTGGCGCTTGTGGCCACCACCGATGTGACGCGTGGTGATGCGGCCGGAGCTGTTGCGACCACCGGTCTTCGGCAGCGGACGAAGCAGGGACTTCTCCGGAGTCGAACGGGTGATCTCAGCGAAGTCGGCGACCGACGAGCCGCGACGACCGGGGGTCGTCGGCTTGTAGTTACGAATAGCCATGATTTATCCCTCTGGTCCTCAGCCGACAGCCGTGAAGATGTCGATCGAACCGGACTTGAGCGTCACGATGGCGCGCTTGGTGTCCTTGCGCTTGCCGAGACCGAACTTGGTGCGACGGGTCTTGCCCGGGCGGTTCAGCGTGTTGATGCTCGCGACCTTGACTTCGAAGATCTTCTCGATGGCGAGCTTGATCTCGGTCTTGTTCGAACGGGGGTCCACGATGAACGTGTACTTGCCCTGGTCGATGAGCGCGTAGCTCTTCTCCGAGACGACCGGCGAGATGATGACGTCGCGCGGGTCCTTGTTGAAGCCGCTCATGCGGTGATCTCCTTCGCGGTCTTCGACGCGATGAAGGCGTCGAGGGCGCTCTTGCTGAAGACGACGGCGTCCGACTTGAGGACGTCGTAGGCGTTCAGCTGGCCGTACGAGAGCGCGTGGACGTTCGGCAGGTTGCGGATCGACTTGAGCGTCAGCTCGTCGTTCGACTCGAGCACGATCAGCACGTGCTTGACGGGCGCGACCTTCTCGAGGAGCGTGCGAGCGACCTTGGTCGACGGCACGTCGGCCTCGACGAAGCCGTCGACAGCCGAGATGCGGCCACCGCGGGCGCGGTCCGAGAGCGAGCCGAGCAGCGCTGCGGCGATCATCTTCTTGGGGGTGCGCTGCGAGTAGTCGCGGGGGGTCGGTCCGTGGACGACGCCACCACCGGTGTGCTCGGGAGCACGGACGGAACCCTGACGGGCGCGGCCGGTGCCCTTCTGCTTGAACGGCTTGCGACCGGCACCGCGGACTTCGCCGCGGTTCTTGGTCTTGTGGGTGCCCTGACGCGCGGCTGCGAGCTGCGCGGTGACGACCTGGTGGATCAGCGGGACGTTGGTCTCGACGTCGAAGAGAGCTGCGGGCAGCTCGACGGTGCCGGACTTGACACCCGATGCGTCGAGGACGTCGATCGTGGTTGCGGTCGTGGTGGCCATGATCACTTACCCTTCACGGCGGTGCGGACGAAGACGGAGCGGCCACGAGCACCGGGGACGGCGCCCTTGACGAGCAGCAGACCCTTCTCGGCGTCGACGGCGTGCACCGTGAGGTTGAGGACGGTCACGCGGTCGCCACCCATACGACCGGCCATGCGCATGCCCTTGAAGACACGTGACGGGGTCGAGGAAGCACCGATCGAGCCGGGCTTGCGGTGGTTGCGGTGTGCACCGTGCGAGGCGCCGACGCCGTGGAAGCCGTGGCGCTTCATGACACCGGCGAAGCCCTTGCCCTTGGAGGTACCGACGACGTCGACCTTCTGGCCCGCCGTGAACGTGCCGTCCACGGTGAGCTCCTGGCCGAGCGTGTACTCAGCGGAGTCGTTGGTCCGGATCTCGGTGAGGGTGCGACGCGGGGTCACGCCAGCGGCCTCGAAGTGGCCAGCGGCCGGCTTGTTGACCTTGCGCGGGTCGATGGCACCGGCGGCGATCTGGATCGCCTCGTAGCCGTCGCGCTCAGCGTTGCGGATCTGGGTGACCACGTTCGGGCCGACCTCGATCACGGTGACGGGGATGAACTTGTTGTTCTCGTCCCACACCTGGGTCATCCCGAGCTTCTTGCCGAGGAGGCCCTTGACGGTCTTGGTTGAGTTCGCCATTGGTCAGCCCCCTTACAGCTTGATCTCGATGTTGACGTCTGCCGGCAGGTCGAGTCGCATGAGCGAGTCAACGGCCTTCGGCGTCGGGTCGACGATGTCGATGACCCGCTTGTGCGTGCGCTTCTCGAAGTGCTCGCGCGAGTCCTTGTACTTGTGAGGGGAACGGATCACTGCGATCACGTTCTTCTCGGTGGGGAGTGGCACCGGGCCGACCACGGTTGCACCGGCACGGGTCACCGTGTCGACGATCTTCCGGGCCGACGTGTCGATGACCTCGTGGTCATACGACTTGAGCCGGATGCGGATCTTCTGTCCCGCCATGTGTCTCTTGTCCTCTCTCTGCGCCGCGCACCCGCAGGCCGCCTGACGCCGCTCGGCTCCGCATTGCTGCAGACCGTGCTGTTTTCCTGAACCAACCGGCCGCATCCGCTGGGGATGACCGCTGTTCACCTGTCAACCGCGCGGGCGACCTTGGCCGTCCAGCGTGGGCAATCGACTTCCTCGCACTCCGGGCGCAACAGTGTCGCGTCCGTCATGACCTCGGGGAGTCGTGTTCTGCTGCCTGCGGCCCAACCCAGCCCTGCTGAACAGGGGGGTTGTGCACTGCCAGAGCAGTGATCCTGCGGACTCGCACCCGCGGGGAATTCGGAACCGGACAAGTCTCGCATGTCCCGAGCCCACGTGCAACCCGGGCGTGTCGCGATGTGCCGGGCGTGTCGACACCGGCTCGCTTCCCCGGATCCACGCGGATCGGACGGCCTGGAGGCACGGGTCGCCGCCGCAACGCGGAGCGCCCTCCGGACATGGTCCGGAGGGCGCTCGTGGAGACGGTTACTCGGCCGTCACCGGAGGGACGAACCACGGCGGGAAGACCGCCACGCGCGGCGCGTGGCCGCCGTGGTCGGCGAGCACCGCACGGACCGTCTGACGGGCCTTGTCGTTCGGGACACCGATCACCGCGACGGACGAGAACGGCACGCTCGGCCCCGCGAGGAGCTCGAGTCCGAGCATCTCGGGGTCGGAGAAGTCGGTGCGGCGGATCAGGTTCGTCCCGGCGTCGGGGCCGACGGCGAACCGGACGTCGTCGGCGTCGGCGTCCTGGTCGGCGACGACCACCGAGTCACCGAACGCCGAGACCGGGACGACGAGCACGACGTAGTCCACCGCGCGCGTGCGTCGGGCGGCGTCGGACCACCGCTCCCCGACGGCGCCGGTGCGGAGTTCGTCCCACCGGACGGCATCCGGCGACAGGGTGAACGGCACGTGGCTCGCGATGGTGCTGCCGTCGGGCGCTTCGGCCTCGGCGCGTGCGGCCCGGGTCTCGGGGCTGCTGACGTCGACGGCGGGCTCCGCCTGGTCGGCCGCCAGGATGGCGCCGGACCCGACGATGCCGTCGAGGTTGTCGATGTGGGTCACGTGGTGCGCACGCAGCGACGCGAACACCCGAGCCTCGGGCAGGTCGGCCGACGACGACCGGAGCGACGTCGGTGAGCGCAGCGACGTCCCGGGGCCGGAGGCCGGCGGGTCGACGCGCAGGTTGGTGGTGATGCGGGTCCGCCGTGGCGCCGGAGCGGCTGGGATCGCCGACTCCTCACGCTGCCGGGGCGCGCAGATGTCGCAGAGCTCGGTGGGGAAACCGTGGATGCACTCGTCAGTCACGACTGTTGTGGGTCCTTCCGTGCCGTGTGGGGTGGTCCGGCACGTCGACCAACGCTACGTCATCCGGACGCTCCCGGGGTCATTGTCGGTAGAGCAGTGCCCGGACCTCGGACTCGGCGGCGTGGATCCGGGCCGGATCGATGGTCTCGCCGTGCTCGTAGGCGTCGAGCAGCCGCGGGTCGATGTAGCTCTGCCGGCACACCGTCGGGGTGTTGCCGAGCTCGTCGCTCGCGGCCTCCACGGCATGGGACACCGCACGCTTCCGCTTCGCCTGCGACGACAGCGGACCGGTCTGGGCAAGGTCGACGGCCGCGGCCACCGTGCCGTGCAGGGTGCGGAAGTCCTTCGCCGTGAAGTCGTCACCAGCACGCTCCTTGACGTAGGCGTTGATGTCCTCGGCGGACAACGGCTCCCACTCGTCACCGCGGCGTTCGCGGAACGACAGCAGTCGGGCGTTCGGCCCACGGCGCTTCATGCCGGCGATCACCGTCGCGAGGTCGGCGTCGTGGATCGACGACGACCACTCCTGCCCGCTCTTGCCGGGGAAGTCGAGCTCGATGTCTTCACCGGAGACGTGGGCGTGCGCGCACAGCAGGGTCGACAGTCCGCGGCTGCCGTGCTCGCTGGCGTACCGCTCCGATCCGACCCGCAGCGAGCCCTGGTCGAGCATCCGGAACGCTGCGGCCAGCGCTCGGCGGCGATCGGGTTCCGGTCGTCGGAGGTCCTGCGTGACCCCGCGCCGTGCGACCGGCAGCGACTCCGCGAGGGCGAGCGCCCGGTCGTACTTGATCCGGTCCATCCGTTCGCGCCACGACGGGTGGTACATGTACTGGCGGCGTCCGGCTCCGTCGATGCCGGTCGCGAGGACGTGCCCGTTCTCGTACGGCGAGATCCAGACGTCGTCCCAGGCCGGCGGGATGACGAGGTCCTCGAGCCGCTGACGCACCGAGGCATCGGTGACGGTCGCACCGTCGGGGTCGCGGTACGAGAAGCCGCGGCCGCTCCGGACACGGTGGTAGCCACGACCGGAGGTCGTGGAACGGCGCAGACGAGTCACCCGGCCGAGCCAACTCCCCGCTGCCTGGGACGCCGTACGGGGCGGACGGACGCCGTCGTGGCGAGCGTACCCCGGGCCTCCCGTCCGCCGCCCGCCAGGGCCGTGAGCGGCCGACAGTGGCTCCGAGCGCTGCCACGTCGACCGGGGCAACGACACAGCGGGGCCGAGCCCGAAGGCTCGACCCCGCTGCGGCAGGTAACCGGAGTTACTTGAGGATCTTCTCGACCGTACCGGCGCCGACCGTACGACCACCCTCACGGATGGCGAAGCGGAGGCCCTCTTCCATGGCGATCGGCTGGATCAGCTCGACGGTCATGGCGACGGTGTCACCGGGCATGACCATCTCGGTGCCCTCGGGCAGCGTGATGACGCCGGTGACGTCCGTGGTGCGGAAGTAGAACTGCGGACGGTAGTTCGCGTAGAACGGGTTGTGACGCCCGCCCTCTTCCTTGGTCAGGATGTAGGAGTTCGCCTGGAACTCGGTGTGCGGCGTGACCGAACCCGGCTTCACGACGACCTGGCCGCGCTCCACGTCCTCGCGCTTGAGGCCACGGATGAGCAGACCGGTGTTGTCACCGGCGACCGCCTGGTCGAGCAGCTTGCGGAACATCTCGATGCCCGTGACCGTGGTCTTCTGCGTCGCGCGGATGCCGACGATCTCGACCTCGGCGTTCAGGTTGAGCGTTCCACGCTCGACGCGACCGGTGACGACCGTGCCACGACCGGTGATCGTGAAGACGTCCTCGATCGGCATCAGGAACGGCTGGTCGGTGGCGCGCACCGGGTCCGGCACGTGCTCGTCGACCTGGGCCATGAGCTCCTGGACCGACTTGACCCACTTCTCGTCGCCCTCGAGCGCCTTGAGCGCCGAGACCTGCACGACGGGGGCGTCCTCGTCGAACTGCTGCGAGCCGAGGAGCTCGCGGACCTCGAGCTCGACGAGCTCCAGGATCTCCTCGTCGTCCACCATGTCGGACTTGTTCAGCGCGACGACGATGTAGGGGACGCCGACCTGGCGGGCGAGCAGCACGTGCTCACGCGTCTGGGGCATCGGGCCGTCGGTGGCGGCGACCACGAGGATCGCGCCGTCCATCTGCGCCGCACCCGTGATCATGTTCTTCACGTAGTCGGCGTGACCGGGGGCGTCGACGTGCGCGTAGTGACGCTTCTCGGTCTGGTACTCGACGTGCGAGATGTTGATCGTGATGCCGCGCTGGCGCTCCTCGGGAGCGTTGTCGATCTGCGCGAAGTCACGGGCCTCGTTGAGGTCCGGGTACTGGTCGTGCAGAACCTTGGTGATCGCCGCCGTGAGCGTGGTCTTGCCGTGGTCGACGTGACCGATGGTTCCGATGTTGACGTGCGGCTTGGTGCGCTCGAACTTGGCCTTGGCCACTGTGGGTCCTCCTCAGGACTCGGAAGCGTCATCCCCGGCCGGCCCTGGATGGGCTCGCGACCGTTGATGCGCGGTGTGTGTCTGTACTTTACTTGGTGGCGAGGGGCCCGTCGCCGGGCACCCCCGCCTGTGGAGAAGCGCTGAGCGCTACTCCCCCGCGTTCTTCGCGATGATCTCCTCGGCGACCTTGGCCGGGACCTGGCTGTAGGTCTCGAAGGTCATCGAGTAGACCGCACGACCAGAGGTCTTCGACCGCAGGTCGCCGACGTAGCCGAACATCTCGGACAGCGGCACGCTCGCGCGGACCACCTTGACGCCCGAGGCGTCCTCCATCGAGGCGATCTGGCCACGACGGGAGTTCAGGTCACCGATGACGTCGCCCATGTACTCCTCAGGAGTACGGACCTCGACGGCCATGATCGGCTCGAGGATCGCGGGACCGGCCTTGCGGGCCGCTTCCTTGTAGGCGATGGAACCGGCGATCTTGAACGCCATCTCGGACGAGTCGACGTCGTGCGCCGCGCCGTCCTTGAGGATGGCCTTCACGCCGACGGTCGGGTAGCCCGCGAGGATGCCGACCTGCATGGCGTCCTGGATACCGGCGTCGACCGAGGGAATGTACTCGCGCGGGACACGGCCACCGGAGGTCGCGTTGACGAACTCGTAGACCTTCTCGCTCGTGACCTCCATCGGCTCGAGCGCGATCTGCACCTTCGCGAACTGACCGGAACCACCGGTCTGCTTCTTGTGGGTGTAGTCGTAGCGCTCGACGATCTTGGTGAGCGTCTCGCGGTAGGCCACCTGGGGCTTGCCGACGCTCGCCTCGACGTGGAACTCGCGCTTCATGCGGTCGACGAGGATGTCGAGGTGGAGCTCGCCCATGCCCTTGATCGTCGTCTGACCGGTCTCGGCGTTGAGCTCGACGCGGAACGTCGGGTCCTCTTCGGCGAGCTTCTGGATGGCCGTGGAGAGCTTCTCCTGGTCAGCCTTCGTGTTCGGCTCGATCGCGACCTCGATGACCGGCTCCGGGAACGTCATCGACTCGAGGACGACCTGGTTGGTCGGGTCGCACAGGGTGTCACCGGTGGTGGTGTCCTTGAGGCCGATGACCGCGTAGATGTGGCCAGCGGTCACGTTGGCGACCGGGTTCTCCTTGTTGGAGTGCATCTGGAAGATCTTCCCGATGCGCTCCTTCTTGCCCTTGGTCGAGTTGATGACCTGTGCGCCGGACTCGATCGAGCCGGAGTACACGCGGACGTAGGTGAGGCGACCGAAGAAGGGGTGCACCGCGACCTTGAACGCGAGAGCCGAGAACGGCTCCGACGCGTCGGGCTTGCGGATGATCTCCTTCTCCTCGTCCTTGACGTCGTGGCCGATCATCGGCGGCACGTCGAGCGGGGACGGGAGGTAGTCGATGACGGCGTCGAGCATCGGCTGGACACCGCGGTTCTTGAACGCGGAACCGCACAGCACCGGGTAGAGCGTGCTGCTCACGGTGAGGGCGCGGATCGCGGCCTTGATCTCGTCGACCGAGAAGTCGGTGTCGCCCTCGAGGTAACGCTCCATCAGGACGTCGTCCGCCTCGGCCACGCGCTCGATGAGCTTCTCGCGGTACTCGGCGGCGCGGTCCTGCAGGTCGGCCGGGATCTCTTCGATCTCGTACTTCGCACCCATCGCGACGTCACCCTTGGCGTCGCCGCGCCAGGTGAGTGCACGCATCTGAACGAGGTCGACGACGCCTTCGAACGAGCTCTCCGAACCGATCGGCAGCTGGAGCACGAGGGGCTCCGCACCGAGGCGGTTGATGATCGTGTCGACGGTGTAGTAGAAGTCCGCGCCGAGCTTGTCCATCTTGTTGACGAAGCAGATGCGCGGGACGTTGTACTTGTCAGCCTGACGCCACACGGTCTCGGACTGGGGCTCGACGCCCTCCTTGCCGTCGAAGACGGCAACCGCACCGTCGAGGACGCGGAGCGAACGCTCCACCTCGACCGTGAAGTCCACGTGACCGGGGGTGTCGATGATGTTGATCTGGTTGTTGTCCCAGAAGCAGGTCGTCGCGGCCGACGTGATCGTGATGCCGCGCTCCTGCTCCTGCGCCATCCAGTCCATCGTGGCAGCGCCGTCGTGGACCTCACCGATCTTGTGCGTGATGCCCGTGTAGAACAGGATGCGCTCGGTCGTCGTGGTCTTGCCGGCATCGATGTGCGCCATGATGCCGATGTTGCGGACCTTGTTCAGGTCGGTGAGCACGTCCTGTGCCACAGGGTTCCTCCGGAAGAGTTGTAGGAGAGGTTGGCGGCCGTCCGGGCGCCGGGGTTCTTGACCACCGGTGCCCGGACGGTGCCGGGACTACCAGCGGTAGTGGGCGAAGGCCTTGTTCGACTCGGCCATCTTGTGCGTGTCCTCGCGGCGCTTGACCGCGGCACCGAGACCGTTCGACGCGTCGAGGATCTCGTTCATGAGACGCTCGGTCATCGTCTTCTCGCGACGGGCCTTGGCGTACGAGGTCAGCCAGCGGAGCGCGAGGGTGTTCGCGCGGTGCGGCTTGACCTCGACCGGGACCTGGTAGGTCGAGCCACCGACGCGGCGGCTGCGGACCTCGAGGGTCGGACGGACGTTGTCGAGCGCCTTCTTGAGCGTGACGACAGCATCCTGCTGGTTCTTGGCAGTGACGCCCTCGAGTGCACCGTAGACGATGCGCTCGGCGAGGCCCTTCTTGCCGTCGAGCAGGATCTTGTTGACGAGCTGGCTGACGATCGGCGCACCGTAGACCGGGTCGGCGACGACGGGACGCTTGGGGGCGGGACCCTTACGAGGCATCTAACTCAACCCTTCTTCGCGCCGTAGCGGCTACGAGCCTGCTTACGGTTCTTCACGGCCTGGGTGTCCAGGGCGCCACGGATGATCTTGTACCGCACACCGGGGAGGTCCTTCACACGACCGCCACGGACGAGCACCATCGAGTGCTCCTGGAGGTTGTGGCCCTCACCGGGGATGTACGCCGTGACCTCGGTGCCGTTCGAGAGCTTCACACGAGCGACCTTGCGCAGTGCAGAGTTCGGCTTCTTCGGGGTGGTGGTGTAGACGCGGGTGCACACACCACGCTGCTGGGGGTTCGCCTTCAGGGCGGGCGCCTTGGTCTTGGTGACCTTCGGCGTACGACCCTTGCGAACCAGCTGCTGAATAGTAGGCAACTGTTCTCCTGGTTCTTCGCTCGTGCTCTCTGGCCGGCGCGATCCGCCGGCTTCCTCGTCCCACGCTGATGACCGCCTGACGGCGGAGGAACCTGCGGGGGGACGGAGTGGTCCGACTGGGCGATCTCGCTCGCCGGACTTTTCGGGCGCGCCCGAGGGCGCACACCCAGAAGAGACTACCCGCGTAACGGGACGAAATCAATCCGGGCCGGCACCACGCCGGACACCGTCATGAGCCGGTGTCCGAGGACCCGTTGCCGACCGCCGACCGGAACGTCGCACCCGAGCTCGAGAACCCCGTGATGTACCCGCTCGCGTTGACGTTGAGCGGTCCGGCCGTGGCCGTCCCGGTGCCGCCCGCGCCGGCGATGTCCGCCGTGAAGGTGGCCCGGCCGAAGGTGGTGGTGGAGACGAGCCAGCCGTTCGTGGTCCAGCTGCCGACGGTGACGGTCGGCCGCGACTCGAGCGTCCACTTCTCGTTCGTGTAGGTGTACGCCGGGTTCTCGCCGTACGCGTAGAAGCTGCACCCGGCCGGCGCGGCGTCGTTCGAGGCGATGCAGCCGTCCACCCAGGCGTCCACGGCCCGCTTCGCCGCCTGGTCGCCCGCGTTCGTGAGCGTCGCGGTCATCTGCACCGGCGTCGAGGTACTGCCACCGAACCCGCCCACGACGGCGCTGCCACCCGTGGCCTTCGTCCACTTGCCGCCGTCGTACGTGACCGCGTAGGTGCCGGGGAGGGCGCGGAGACCAACCGTGCCGTCCTTCGGGGTCTTCGTCGACGTGCCCGCGACCTGCACCGAGGCGCCGGAGGGACCCCGGACGCTGACGTCGACGCTGCCGAGCTCCGGCGCCTGCAGCTCCCACACCGGGAACACGCCCCAGTCGGTGCCGGTCTTGTCGAGTGTGAAGGTCGCCGCGACGTCCCGGCCTGCCTGGCGCAGGTAGGCGCGGACGGTGGCGGTGTCGCCGTCCGTGCGCGTCGCGGCCACGCGGTAGCCGGTGACCTTCGCGGTCGCCTTCGCGTACGCGGCGTCGGTCAGGAGCACGTCCGACTTCGTCCGGTCGATGCCCGCTGCGTCGAGGGCGTCGGTGACCTTCCCCGCGGTCAGGTCGTCGAGGAACGCCCGCACGGGGCGGTCGGCCGAGTGGGTGGCCGAGCCGACCGAGAACCCGACGACACCGGCGACGAGCAACAGCACGACGGCGGTGCTGCCGGCGATGATCCCGACCAGCTGGCCGCGGCGGAGCTTCCGGCGCGGAGCGCGCGACGCGGTCGGGGCGTACTGCGCGCCGTGCGCGGTCGTCCCGGCCTGCGCCGTCGACCCGGCCTGCGCGTTCTGCGCGGTCGCTGGCGTCTCTTGCGTCCCACGGATCGACGCCACCGACGGCACGGCTCCCCAACCGTCCTGCTGGTCCGGATCCGGCGTGTTCTCGTCGCTCATCGTTCCCCCGTTGCGTGTGCGTCCTGCCCGGGCAGACTACCGCCCGACGGTGTCGTCACCCGCGACGGTCGGCTCCTGCCGCTGCCCTGCCGTCGGTGTCGAGCCCGTCGTCCGGGCCTGGTGCCGGGCCATGGAGATCCCGCCGATCACCGACAGGAGCGCCACCACGACGGAGCCGACGACGAACGGCCCGAGTGCGTAGCCGGCCGGGAAGACGAGGAGCTCGGTCAGGTCGCGGCGGATCGCCGCGTACCCGACGGCACCGACGCCGAGCATGACCAGGTAGGCGGTCGCGGCGGCGACCAGGCCGGTGACACCGGGGTTGCCCTCTCGCGCGCCGACCGCGGTCGCGAGGAACACCACCACTGCGGCGCCGATCACCATGGCCGGGCCGAGGTACGGGGTCGCGTCCGGCTGCGCGATCGCCTCGACGTCGGCGAGGAGCGCTTCGAACCCCGCGACGGCGACGACGAGCGCGATGAAGAGGACGGACGTCATCGTCGCGATCAACCACCGGGACATGAGGTGATCGTATCGCCGACGGGACCGTCAGCGGGTGGCTTCGGTCCGCTCCGCGTGGTCGGCGCCTTCAGGGGAGCCTGCGCCCTCCGCGCTGTCTGCACGCTCCACGTGCCCCTGCGCTGCGGCGACCAGGGCCAGTGCGATCGTCGCGGTGATGATCGGGACGGTCTCGGTCATCGGAGCGACCTGCGTCGTGCTCGTGGTCGGCGCTGCCTGGAGGCCCGGGGCTGCGTCCGCCTCGGAGGGCTCCTCCGGTTCGTGGTCGCGCAGGGCCGGGCCGATGATCGGCAGGACGCCGGTGGTCGACGCCGGCTCGGCGTGCAGCACGGTCGCCTCGGAGGCCGCCGGCTCGCCGCGCTTCGCCGCGCGACGGGCGCGTCCCATCTTCACCAGGACGACCACGGCGACGATCGCCCAGATGCCGTTGACGATGGTGGACGGCACCGCGTGGTGCGCGGCCACGTTGACGGCGACGGCCAGCCCGCCGACGAGGTTGAAGAGCTGGTAGACCGGCCCGTTCGGGAGCTTCCCCGTGGAGAAGAGAATGTAACCAGCCAGCACGGTTACAGCGCCGAACCAACCGAGGAATTCCACGATTCCGACCAACACGCGCGACTCCGGGCACGACGGGAACGGCCGGTTCGAGCCGACCGTTCGAGAGGGAGATGAGCAGCCGCGATCACGGCGTCGTGAGCATCGTACGCACACCGACGGGTGTCGCGGAAGAGGGGTCGGCGTGGCGCGTCACACCCCAGTGGGAGGGGGTCGTATCAGCCCTTCGCGGAGGCCGCGGCTGCGGCGTCCGAGAGCACGTAGACCGAACCGGAGAGCGACCATGCTTGGCTCGCCATCGGCGAGTCCCCCTCATCCGCACTCGTCGCAGCGATGCCGTTCACCAGGAACAGCCGCTCGCCGCCCTGGACGGCCTTCGTGAAGCTCAGCGCTTGGTCGTATGAGCCCGTGACGGCAACGGTGACGGGGATGAGCACGAAGTTCGACGCGGTGATCTGGTCATCGCTGTACGGGGTGGGCGCAGCCGGCGTCGCTGCCGCCGTCGGCGTGGCACTCGAGCTCGCAGCGCTCGGGGATGCTGACGGGCTCGGCGCCGCCGCTGATCCGGAGCCCTCCGGCAGGTAGGCCTTCGGCTCGCCGAAGGTGACCGAGGTCACGGTGACGGCGCTCGAAGAGGCCGCGAGATTCAGCTGGGACAACAAGGAGTCAGTCTCGGGCGCTGCAGGAACTGACGCGCGCAGCGCTGCAAGCTCTCGCTTCGTCGAGTCGAGCGACTCGGACGCTTTCTCGAGGCGGCGCAGTTCAGCGCGGTTGCCCGAGTTCGTCGCTGCGATGTCCGCTCGCTGCGACGCGTTGGTGGACGCCTGTGCGATCTGCGGCTGCGCACCGAGGAACCACCCGCCAGCGAGGACGGCGAGCGCGGCGGCGAGAGCGACGATCAGCGAGAGGCGGCTCTTGTTCACTTGGCATCGTCCTTCGTGTACTTGTCGTCGTAGGCCTTGTCGCCAAGGTGCGCTTCGATCGTCGCCGAGTACGTACCGGTGTCGGCCTCGAGCGAGACCGAGGTGATGGTCGAATCCGCGTACCCCTTGATCGTCGACAAGCGGGCAGTCCAGTCGGGGACGGACGGGATGCTCGGGCTCTCGATGGTCAGTTGCATCGTGGCGATCCGCGTTCCCTCCAACGGCACTGTCGATTGCGTGAACGCCTTCGTCACATCTGCCGAGTCGATGGACATCGCTGTGATCGACACCCCCGCAGGGAGGACGGCTTCGAGTTGTGCGAGGGTCGCGTTCCAGTCGACTTCCGTCGACCCGCCGACTGCCTGCGCCGCCTCGAGGAGCGCTGCGTCCCGCTCCGCCTGTCGCACGTCCGAGTACCGCAGCTGCTGCTGGAGCAACGACGTCGTCTCCGCTTGTGCACTGCGGAGGGCTTCGGCGGTCTCGAGCTGGTGCACGTACGCCACCCCCGATCCGACGACCACCACGGCGGCCGCCACCACGACTCCGAGCCAGGCCCGGCGGGCAAGCGCACGCTCTCGGCGCCCCGTGTGCACCTCGGCCGGGAGCAGGTCGACGCGCGGCTCACGGCCGACGATGGACGTCGTCGAGGCAGCCTTCTTCGGTCGACGGCCTCGACCACGCTGTTCGCCGGTCGCGTCCGAACTGGCGACGATCGGTCTGATCTCGGTTGCAGTCATGCTGCCCGGCTCCCTACTGCCAGCCCGTAGGCGACGGCGATCGCGTCCTCGTGTACTGCGATGTCGTCGGCCGGGATCGACCGAGCGACGTCGGCTCCTGCGAATGCGGACCGGAACTCTACCGGGAGCCGCGTGTGCTCAGCGAGCGCGTTCCGGAACCCGACGAGTCGGGCTCCGCCGCCGACGAGGACGATCCGTTCGACCCGCTCGCCGGGTCGGGTGTTCACGTAGTAGTTGATGGTGTTCCGCAGGCTCGCGATCAGCTCGAGTACTGAATCGCTGATGATCGCCACTGCCCGGCCGTCATCAGGCGTTCTCGCACCCTGCCCGATCCCGAGGTGACGTTTGACGGCCTCCGCCTGCGCGAACTCGATGTCGAGGTTGCCGGCGAGCGCGCGGGTCACGTCGTTGCCCCCGATGGGGATGATCCGGACGAACTGCGGAATGCCGTCGGTCGACAGGACGACGGTGGTCGTGTCCGCGCCGAGCTGCACCAGCACTGTGGTGCCCGGCAGGCCAGGGCGGCCGACGAGCACCCGGGTCAACGCGAACGGGATGAGGTCGACCCCGACGGGGTTCAGCCCGGCGAGCTGCGCCGCGTGGACGTTGGCGAGGACTGCGTCCTTGATCGCCGCGATGAGGAGCCCGTGCACGACCGGGCCGTCCTCACTCATGCCCTCTGAGGTCGGGTAGAAGTCGAGGATCGCATCACCGACCGGCACAGGGAGCATGTCCTGCACCTGGAACGGCAGGCTCTCTCGAATCTGCTCCAGGGGTGCTGCCGGGACGATGAGGTCGCGGGACAGGACACGCTGGTTCCCCATGCCCAGCACGACGTCCCGAGAGCGGAAGCGGCCGGTGGACCACAGCGAGCGCAGCGCCGCAGCCACGGTGTTCGGTTCGAGCACCTCACCGCGACTGACGGCGTCGGGCGGCGTCGGGACCTCGGCGAAACGCAACACGGTCGGCCGAGCGCGGTCTGCGTTCGCGACCTCGACCGCGCGGATCGCGGTACCCGCGATGTCGATGCCGACGATGCTCTTGCCCATGATGCTGCTTTCGCTTTGGTTGGAGTCTGGTTGCCGGAGAAGTCAGGCGAGCCCGAGCAGCCGGAGGTAGGCGGTCCAGAGGTCCTGGCCGAAGAAGATCCCGATCCAGGCGCCCGCGAGCATCGACGGCCCGAAGGGCAGACCGCCGCGCCACCGTGTTCGCCCGCTCACGAGCAGTGCGATCGCGACGGTACCGCCCACGACGAAGGCTCCGAAAGCACCCACTGCGAGGGGTCCCCATCCGAGGTACGCGAGCACGAAGCCGAGGACCACGGCGAGTTTCACGTCCCCGAGCCCCATTCCCCCGGGGACCGCGAGCGCGAGCACGAGATAGGCGCCGCCGAGCACAGCAGCACCAGCCACAGCTCGCACGAGCGCACCGACATCACCGCTGAGGACGGTAGCCGTGACGAGCAGGATCCCGAGGACGCCTGCGGACGGGTAGACGATGGCGTTCGGTAGTCGGCGCGTGTCGACATCGATCAGTGCCAGTGCCACGGAGACGGCCATCAGGAAGAGGAGTGCTGCGAAGTCGATGGCTTCAGCGAGCACGGCCGCCCCGGGCGGCATCACGGCTACCGACGAGGACCACGACCACGACCACGCCACGCCCACGAACAGGGCGGCAGTCGCCAGCTCGACCGACGGGTAGCGCGCCGAGATGGGCGCGCCGCAGTCCCGGCACCGACCGCGCAGGGCCAACCACGAGAGCACCGGAACGTTGTCGCGGCGCCGGATCTGGTGACCGCAACGCGGGCAGGCACTCGGCGGTGCGACCACCGAGAATCCTGCGGGTACCCGGTACACGACGACGTTGAGGAACGACCCGACGACGAGACCGAAGACGCCTGCCAGTGCCAGGGTCACCGGAAGGAGCTCACGGACCGCGGTCACCGGCATGCCCCGCTGCTGGTGGTCGCGCACGATCCGTCTACCTTGTACGCCGTCTGGACCTCGACCTGCGTGGTGACGCCGTACGACGTCGAGACGGGCTGCAGGAACTTCGGTGGTGCCGTCGTGAGGAGCCGCTGGTCGTACACGTAGTTCTTCGAGAACCCCGTGCTGCCGGTCGTCGCGACCGCACCACGCCAGTTCTGCGCGATCGATCCGACGACCTTGAGCACGCCGAGCTTGGGCCCGATGTCGTAGTTCTGGTTCCAGAACGTGCCGGCGTTGCTCGCCATAGCAGCGCTGATCGTTATGCCCGCGCCGCTGCTGCGGTTCAGGAGGCCGACGCCGCTCTGGTTGCAACGGGTGGTGTCAGTCACGTAGCCGACCCGCGGCTGGTACGTCGTCGGGTACGAGCTGCACCGCGCGGGGTTGTAGATCTCGACCGCGTTCTGGCCCACGAGTCCGAGGACGTCGTTGGTGGCGCTGGCGTAGGTGATGTCGTCGGTGACCCAGACCGTCCCCGATGCAGCGATCGTCATGGCGCCGCTGAAGCCCCCGCTGACGAAGACATCGCCAGCTGAGCAGCTGTACGTGTCCGATGCCGATCCGGTTTGGTAGTAGGACCCAGACTGCCCTCCGTTGACCCACTCCCCCGACGCCGGGAAACCCTGACCGTTGTTGAAGGCCTGGTTGCTGGTGGTCGTCGCGGTCCCGTTCGACCGGACGGTCACCGTCGTCGTGCAGTAGGTGTTCGTGTACCGGGAAGGGAAGGTGTTGGCGGCCCAAGCGTTCACGTCGTTCGCGGCAGAAGGGATGTCCTGGACGTACATCAGGTTCGTCGGGAGCGTCGGGATCGTGGCGCCTGCCGAACTCTGCAGGTCAGCGACGGCTCCGCACAGCGCAGCGGCCTTCGCGATGTCGGCACCCGCCTTGACCTCACCGGTCGAACCGTTCACCTGCACCTGCGTTGCCTTCGTCCACGGCGACCAGACAGTCATCTTGCCGTTGCCCAGGAACGACACCCGGGTCGGGCCGGTGTAAAGGCAGCCCGGCCGAGGTACCGAGGTCGGGAGGTCGACGCGTGTCTCCTGCGAGAGGTTCGAGTTCAGCGCAGGCAGCCCGAGGTAGGGCACCGCACTCGCGGCACCCCCGTTGAAAGCGCCAGCGCAGGTCCCACTCGCGGGGCGGACCGAGGTGTCGTGCTGCTCGACCGGCCCGTTGAACACGGTCGCGCAGGCCGCGGTGAAGACGTCGTTGGTCCGGATCGGACCGTTGAGGACATCGGTACCGGCGAACTGGACCGCCGCGCACTTGTTGCTTGCAGACTGCCACTGGTAGACGGTCGTGCAGGTACTTCCGGTGATCGCCGGGTTCGACGACTCGTAGTTGGTGAAGTACAGGTAGTTGATGAACCCGTCACCCTTGAGGTTCGCGACCAACGACCGGACGCTACCCCCCGACTTCCCCGTGACACGGACCTTCAGGACGCCCTTTGCGGAGTAGTTCGAGTTGTCCACCTCGTACCGGTACCACTGGTCGGTTGAACCAACCAGCTTGGCCCAGGTGGAGCCGGCATTCGTGAAGGCGATGTTGTCCGCCTGCCCGCTGAAGCTCGAACCGCTCGCCTTGCTGAACTGCGCGCTCGAGTTTCCGTAGAGCGCGTAGCCGTTGTCATTGGACAGCTTGGACTGGTAGTCGGCCAGTCCTGCGTATGCGGCCGCCATCGCGTTCTGGAAGTTGCGGTCCGTCGCTGACTTCACCGCCCCGGAGGTCGACACGGCGATCATCGTTGCGACAAGCAGCATCATCACGGTCCCGAAGATCAGGACGTTGCCGAGGATCATCCCTCGGTCGTCGTCGCGCGCCCGCTCGAGCACGCTCCGGAGCCGGGTCATGGCGTTCCTCCGTTGCTGGTCCCGTAGACGACGTTGAAGAGGTAGAGCGTGTTCTGGATGGTCGTGTTCCCTGCTGCCCCACTCACGGTCGACCCGAGTTCCAGGTTGACCCGGACGGCGCGGACGTTGCTGAGTTGCGTGGTCGAGATGGTGCCGTCGCTCTGCGCCGGCAGCGGGCTGCCGTCCGCCCCGAGGTACTCGAACATCGGTGCGCCACCGGTGGGAGAAGCCACCGGGCCTCCGATCACCATCGAACGAGTCGGCGCCTGCGCCGTCGACGGGAAGGTCCAGAAGCCGTTCGACGCCGTGCCGTCCCACTGGTCGAGGACGACCTTCTTCGCCGCGTTGAGGGAGTAGCGGATCTGGACCGGGTTGTCGGTACCGCTCCCGTCGAGGTTGATGTAGGCGTAGAAGGTCAGTCGCGTCGGGGCCGCCTCGGTGACGGCTGCGGCGTAGCTACCGTCGGACTTGGGCAGCAGGCTGGCGGCGTGGACGTACCGAGTGACGGAGTTCATCACGACCGATGCGTACCGCGCGTTCTGGTCGGACGAGGTGTTGGTCGCACCCGCCCGCAACGTGGCGGTGAAGAAACCCCCCACCGCGACGAGGATGACCATCGAGACGCTCACGGCGACGAGCAGCTCGGAGAGGCTGATGCCGGCCTGATCACGGTGCACACGGCGGAGAAGGCGGATCACGACGTCTGGCCTCGCGGGTCGAGGGTCAACGTGTTGTCGAAGCTGATGACCACCAGTGCGGTCTTCTGGTTGATGGAGCCATTGGTCACCGGCTTCACGTTCGATGCGTTCGACGCGATCTCGTTCTTCGTCGTGGATCCGAAGCTCGTGCCCGAGTAGATGGTCCAGGTCCCGAACGGTAGCGCCACCGTGGCGGCGTCTGTCGAGGAGACCGGGAACTTCATCGTCATCCCGGCTGAGCATCCGGGGTCGCCCGCCGCCGGGCTCGCCGAGGAGACCGCGGTGATGTACCGGCCCTTCACTCCACTCACCGTGGCGACGCCGGTCATGACAGACGCCGACGCAGGAGCGCCCGGCGACGCCTCGATCGTGGGCGGGATGGCCCCGATGGCCCCGGCGGCGTTCGGTGTCGACCACGCTGAGGGGTTCGGGCTCAGACAACTCACCGTGGAGCTTGGACTGTTGGAGTAGGGCCCGGCGTACGCCGCGTAGCCCGAGGTGAAGGGAAACACCGGCACTGACGGCTTCGACGTCGAGGTCACCACGAGGGACGTACTCGCGACGTCCCACGGTTTGATGGTGTCGAGCCCCCCCACCGAGCTCGAGAGCACCGTCACCATGTTCGTCGGCAGGGTGGCATTGTAGGTCTTCGCGTACTGGAGGGTCAGCTGGCTCGCGCGGTCGTAGACGAACGGCACCGGGGAGCTCGCGCCTGCAGAAACCGTGATCGGAGTCTGCGAGGACGGCTGCGCCTGGTTGGTGTCGATGCCTCCGGTCGTGGTCGCCGTCACCGTGTAGTCGCCCGGCGCCACGTTGACCGCGTACGAACAGCCCTGCGCGTCCGTCGACTGCACCGCGGTGGTGAGCGGCGAACCGCCGCCCCCGGCGAGCGGCGTGACGGTGATCGAGACGCCCTGGTAGGGGCTTCCCGACGCCGTCACTGCCGAGATAATGATCGTCCCGTACCCAGGGTCGGTGACGGCGTCGCTCGGGGCGATCGCGGAGGTGACAGTCGTCGAGCTTGCTCCGCCGCCACGAGGGTTCGGCCAGCTCACGGTCTCGACGACGCTCTTGTAGGCGAGCTTGCCGTTCGACGTGCCGCAGGCACCGCTGGCTCCGTCGCTCTGAACCCAGGTCACGGCGCGCTCGATCTTGTAGGTCACCCCGCCGATGGTCTTCGTGTTGTCAGCGCCGGCCTTGCTCACGACCTTGAAGATGCCGCCGGTCGAAGCAGCTGCCGTCTGGCGGAGCGTGTCGATGTCCTGTGACGCGAGTGCGACGGCGGTTTCACGTCCGCGGCTGGTCTGGGTGAGCTGCAGGGTGTTCGCGATGCCGTAGGCGATCCCCACCGACATTACGGCGAACACCATCATCGCGACCATGACCTCGATGATGGAGAAGCCGGCCTCGGCATCCCCGGACTCCGCGCGTTGTAGGACGCGGTTCATTCGACGGAACATGGTCACCTCCTCCAGTTGGCTCTTGCACGAAAGGCGACTCGTCTCACGACGAGCCGCCTTTTCGACGTGGTCAGGTCAGCAAGTGCCTGCCGCGGCAGCCGCCGTGTCAGTGATCTTGAAGCTGGTCTTCGTCGCACCGACAGCGCAGATCGCGAAGCTCGAGCCCGTCGCGGCCGGCTTGTAGGTGAAGGTCGTGCCATCACTCTGGGTGTAGCCGTACGGGGTCATCGTCGCGGAAGTGCCGAACTCGGTCGCGGTCGGGAGAACGCCGTTCTTGTCCGTCTGGAACGCGATGACGGCAGTCTTCGCGTTCGCGAGGTCCGACTTGACGGTCGCGTCCTTCGCGTTGTTCTGGACGTTGAGGTACACCGGGATCGCGATGGCCGCGAGGATGCCGATGATGATGACGACGACGAGGAGCTCGATGAGCGTGAAGCCCTTTTCGTTGTCCTCGAGGAGACCCTTGCGGCGAGCGTCGAGCTTGCCCATGAGAGCGAAGTACATGGTGGTTTCCATTCTTCTGGGAATGCGATGGGGATTGTGCCGGGGAGTGCTCCGCCGCCGGTCACAAGAGTATTCAGGGGTGTTTCCGTGCGTAATCCCGAGAACGGGGGGTCCGGGGGTACCAAAATGCCCCCAGTAACGGGGGCATTTCGTGCTTCCATGCCCCCGCACGAGGGGCATGGCCTCCGAGTGGTTACTTGACGAGCGAGGTGATCTGGAAGATCGGCAGGTAGAGCGCGACGATCATCCCGCCGACGACGACTCCGAGGAACGCGATGAGCAGCGGCTCGATGAGTGCCGTCAACGATTCGGTGGTGGATTCGACCTCGGCGTCGTAGAAGACAGCGATCTTCTCGAGCATCGTCTCGAGCGAGCCGGCGTCCTCACCAACGGCGATCATCTGCGAGACCATGCTCGGGAACACTTTTTCCACCGCCATCGGCGCTGCGATGGATTCACCTTTCCGAACGGCTTCGGCAACGCGGACGAGCGCGCTTTGCACGACGAAATTGTTCGACACTTCTCCGACGATCTGCAAGGCCTGCAGAATTGGAACTCCGGAACCGATCATGTTCGAGAAATTGCGCGCGAACCGCGCGATCACGATCTTCTTCGCCAATGCGCCGAACACGGGGAGACGCAGCAGGATCGGGTCGCGGAACGCCCGGAACCGATCCGTGTTCTTGTTGGCCCGGTACCAGAACCAGCCGACCACCGCGATCACGGCCAGTACCGGCGCCAGCCAACGCATGGCGTGTGACATCGAGACGAGGATCTGGGTCGGGATCGGGAGCTGTCCACCGAGCGACGAGAACATGTTCTGGAAGATCGGCACGATGAAGATGAGCATGATGACGACCGCGGCCAGCGACATGCACAGCACGACCACGGGGTAGGTCATCGCCGACTTGATGGTCGAGCGGAGCTTGTGCTCCTTCTCGAAGTTCGTGGCGATGGAGTCCATGGCCTGGTCGAGGAACCCGCCGGTCTCCCCCGCACGGATCATGTTGATCATGATCGGCGGGAAGTCGACCGGGAACTTCGCCACCGCGTCGGAGAACGAGACACCGCGCTCCACGTCGTCGCGGACCTTGCCGAGGATGTCCTTGAGCTTCTTGTTCTCGGTCTGGTCGGCGAGGATCGACAGCGCGCGCAGCAGCGAGAGTCCCGAGGTGAGCATCGTCGAGGCCTGGCGCGACATGATCGCGAGGTCCTTGAGCCCGACGCCCTTCTCGAACCCGGGGATCTTGATCTCGGTCTGCAGGCCGGTGCCGGCCTTGGACTCCGTGATCGCGATCGGCGAGACACCCATGCCCCGGAGCCGCTGGACGACCGCGCCCTCGGACGAGGCGTCGAGACGACCCTTGACGAGCTTGCCGGCACCATCGCGCCCGCGGTAGTCGAATGCGAGGGACATCAGTAGCCTCCGGAGAACTTGTCGCCGAAGTCGATCCCGCTGGCGGCGATCGCGGCTGCCGAGGAGTCGGACGGGGACTCGACGCGCTGCACCAGCCGGTCGAAGCCCTCTTCGTCGTGCACCTTGTCCATCGCGGCCTTGCGCGAGATCGTGCCGACGTTGACCAGTTCGGCGAGGTCCTGGTCCATGGTGTGCATGCCCAGGTCACGGCCGGCCTGCATGGCGGACGTGATCTGGTAGGTCTTGCCCTCGCGGATCAGGTTGCCGATGGCGGGGGTGATCGTCATGATCTCGGTGGCGACGACCCGGCCGACGCCGTTGGCCTTCGGCACCAGGGTCTGGCAGACGACGCCCTGCAGGGTCGCCGCGAGCTGCGTGCGGATCTGGCCCTGCTGGTGTGGCGGGAAGACGTCGATGACACGGTCGATCGTGCCGGGGGCGCTCTGCGTGTGCAGGGTGGCGAACACCAGGTGACCGGTCTCGGCCGCGGTGAGCGCGACCGAGATGGTCTCGAGGTCGCGGAGCTCCCCGATCAGGATGACGTCGGGGTCCTGACGCAGCACGTGCTTCAGTGCGGCGGCGAAGGAGTGCGTGTCGGCACCGACCTCGCGCTGGTTGATGATCGCCCTCTTGTGCTCGTGCATGAACTCGATCGGGTCCTCGACCGTCACGATGTGGTCGGCCCGGCTCTCGTTCACCAGGTCGATCAGGGCGGCGAGGGTCGTGGACTTGCCGGAGCCGGTCGGGCCGGTGACCAGGACGAGTCCGCGGGGCAGGCCGGCGAAGTCGCCGACGTGCTCGGGGATGCCGAGCTGCTTGAGCGTCTTGATCTTGGTGGGGATGATGCGGAAGGCTGCGCCCCAGTTGCCGCGCTGCTGGTAGAAGTTCACGCGGAAGCGGTACTCCGGCGACAGCGAGTAGGCGAAGTCGAGTTCCTGCTCCTGGTCGAACTGGCCGGCCTGCTCGACCGACAGCATCGTCTTGAGTGCGGCGATGACCTTGCCGCGCGACCACGCGCCCCCGGGGACTGCGGGACGGAGCGAGCCGTCGACGCGGACCGTGGGCGGGGCGTCGGCGGTGACGTGCAAGTCGGATGCGCCTTGGTACACGACCTGGGCGAGCGCGGTGATCAGGTCGGGGTCGGCGACCTCGCGCGCGTGGCGCGAGAACTCGATGTCGCCGCCGATCGTGGCGGTCGGTGCCGGGGCGCCAGCCGTGGGGAGCTGCTGCGTCGGCGCCTCGGCGTAGCCGTAGGTCGCGATCGACGACGGCACGCCGGCGGGCGGCGTCGCCGGAGCGGCGAGCGGCTGCGCGACGGGCACGGCGACGGGCGACCCTGACGGTGCCGGCCATCCGGCGGTGTCGTCCCCGAGGTCGTACACCTGCTCCGGAGGGGCCGACGCTGCGGCTGCAGCCAGCCGTGCTGCACGGCGGGAGCCCACCTCGGTGCCGGGGTTGCCCGGGTGCCAGCCGGCGACGGGTTCGTCGCCGGGGATCGTGATGTCGTACACGGAGTCGGTCATCTGCTGCGCTCTCTCGTGACTACGCGACCACGCGCAGGATCTCGTCGACGCTCGTGAGACCGAGCTTGACCTTCTCGAAGCCGTCCTGGCGGAGCGTGAGCATCCCCTGCGCCTGGGCGACACGGCTGATCTCGGCGCTCGAGGCGCGCGAGACGGCGAGGCGCTCGATCTCCTCGGTGACGGTCATGACCTCGTGCAGGGCGATGCGGCCGCGGTACCCGGTGTTCGAGCAGACCGCGCAGCCGATGGGGGCGAAGAACGCCGGGACCTCGTCGCCGGGGCGCAGGAACCCGAGGGTGCGGAGCTGTTCGGCCTCGTACACGGCGGGGGCCTTGCACCGGTCGCACAGCCGTCGCGCCAGACGCTGGGCCACGACGGAGTCGAGGGCGGAGCCGACCAGGAACGGCTCGATGTCCATCTCGGTGAGTCGGGTCACGGCGGAGGGGGCGTCGTTCGTGTGCAGGGTGGACAGCACCAGGTGGCCGGTGAGAGATGCCTCGATGGCGATCTGGGCGGTCTCGTGGTCGCGGATCTCACCGAGCAGGACGACGTCGGGGTCGGAGCGCAGGATCGAGCGCAGCGCCGAGGCGAAGGTGAGCCCGGCCTTCGGGTTGACCTGCACCTGGTTGATGCCGGCCATCCGGTACTCGACCGGGTCCTCGACCGTGATGACGTTGATCTCGGGCTTCGCGACCGCGTTCAGGGTCGTGTACAGCGTCGTGGACTTGCCGGAGCCGGTGGGCCCGGTGACCAGGATCATGCCGTACGGCTTCGAGTACGACCGCTGGTACGCCTGGAAGTTCTGCTCGAGGAGGTTGAGGTTCTTGAGGGTCAGCGACGTGTTCGTGTTGTCGAGGATCCGCATGACGACCTTCTCGCCCCACACGGTGGGCAGCGTCGCCACGCGGAGGTCGATCTGGCGGCCACCGTGGCGGACCGACATGCGGCCGTCCTGCGGCTTGCGACGCTCGGCGATGTCGATGTCGCTCATGATCTTCAGGCGGCTGATGACGCCGTTCTGGATGTTCTTCGGCGCCGGGGCCATCTCGTGCAGCACACCGTCGATGCGGTAGCGGATCCGGACCTCGTGCTCGCCGGGCTCGATGTGGATGTCCGAGGCGTGGTCCTGGATCGCCTGCGACACGAGCAGGTTCACGAAGCGGACGATCGGGACGTCGTCGAGGGCACCGTCGGCCAGGTCCACCTGGGCCGAGGAGCTGACCGAGGCTTCTTCTTCGAGCGACGAGGTCAGGTCGTTGAGCTCGTCGTCGGCACGCAGGTAGCGGTCGAGCGCGGTGAGCAGGTCGCGCTCGTCGACCTGGAGCGGCTTGATCGGCCGGCCGGACGCAGCGCGGGCGTCGTCGATCGCGAGCACGTTGGTCGGGTTGACCATAGCGAGGATGAGCAGCTCGCCCTCGAACCCGACGCCGAGGACGCCGTGGCGCCGGCAGAGCGCAGCGGGGAGGATCGAGACAGCGGTGCCGTCGACCGGGTAGTCGGTCAACGGGACGGTGCGGGAGTTGTTCGACGCTGCGCGGGCGGTGATGAACTGCGCCTCGCTCACGACGCCCTGGTCGACCAGGCCGCGGATGGCGCGCTCGTCCAGGTCCTCGTCGCCCGTCATCGAGTCGAGGTGCTCGATCGGCAGGGCGCCGTTCAGGATGAGGATCTCGGACAGGGTCGCCATGAGTCCTGTGCCTCCTTGGACTCGCGCGCGGCGAGACGTGGTCGGGTTGCGCACCACCAGGGATGTGGCGCTCGACCACGCTACTTCTGCGACAGCCGTCGGCCGCAGTCCCAGAAGGAGGGGGCGGAGGGGGTCCGGATGCACCCAGAACTGGGGTCCAGGACCCCCGACGTGACGGTCAGAGCGACGTCGACGCGGTGACGTGGACCTCGCCGGCGACGAACCCGAGTCGCTCGTAGATGCGCCCGGCTCCGCTCGGGTTCTCGGCGTCGACGTGCAGCACCGCCGCGGACAACCCGTCGGCGCGGATCGCCTGCAGCGTGGCGTCGAGGACGATCGGGGCGAGCCCCGTCCCCCGTGCTGCACGCACGACGCCGACCCAGTGCACGTACCCGTACGAACGGCCCCGGGCAGCGAACCCGTCGGGCTCCACCTCGACGATCGTGAACGCCACGACCGAACCGTCGGCACCGACGACGACCCGCGACAGGTCCAGCCGGCTCTTGTCCGAGGTGAGGAACCCCCGCCAGTCCGACGCGACCATCGGCTGGGAACCCCAGTGGTCGCGGAAGGCGTCGTTCTTGGCCGTCCGGAGCGGTTCGATGTCGTCCGCCGTGACGGGCCGCAGGACGAGCCCGTCCCCCAGGACGGGCACTGCGTCGGCGTCCGACGCGCGGTCGTCGAACACGACCTGCATGTCGAGCCACGTGCGCACCGGCGCGAAGTCGTGGTGCGCCGCCAGCCGCAACGCCGAGGACCCCTGCCGCCCACCGACGTCGAGCGTCGCCGGCAGGTCGACGTCGAGCGTCGCCAGGCGCTGCCGGGCGCGGCCCACCTGCCAGGCGAGCACCCGGCGTCCGATCCCCTGCCCGCGCAGGTCGGGGTGGACCGCCCCGTCGAGCACGGCGCGCGCAGCGGTGACGCGGGAGGGGACGTCGATGACGATGCCGTAGGCCTGCACATGCCCTCCAGCATCGACGCCCACCACGGTGTCCCTGATGACGTCCAGCCCCTCGGTGGACAACGACCGTTCGAGGTCGGCTGTGGAGGGACGAGCGTGCGGGTCGTCCACCGCGGCCGACGCGACCGCGACGGCGTGCATCGCGCCGACGTCGTCGAGCCCGCCCGCCCGGAACGTCAAGCCGCCGATCGGCGTGGGGAACGAGAGGTGTGCCGGGGCCGTGATCCGTTCGCGCAGGGTCGCCATCCCTCCACCCTGCCAGTTCCGCCGCGCAGCGAGACGCCGCCGAAAGCCCCTCGACGAGCAGGCCCGACCGGGACCATGATGAGTCATGGACATCACGAGCGTGACCGTGGGGCTGCCCGTCACCGACATCGAGGCGTCCTGCCTCTGGTACGGCGCGGTCTTCGAGCGCACCGAACCGGACCTCGAACCCGAGGACGGTGTCGCCGAGTACGAGGTCGGCGGGATCTGGGTCCAGCTCTACGAGGACGACTCCGCCGAGGAGAACCCCGTGAGCGTCCGGTTCGGCGTCGACGACGTCGGCGCGCAGCACGCCCGCATCGGCTCGCTCGGCATCGACATCGGACCGGTCGAGTGCGTCGACGGCGCCGTGAACTGGTTCGACGTCCGCGACCCCGACGGCAACGTCCTCAGCCTGTTCTCGCTCGTGGACGAGACCGGTCGCGGATCGGGACGCGACAACGGCGCGGACCGCGCGCTCTAGACGCACCCGCTCGACGGCCGGGAGGCCCGTGGCGGCCTGGCACCGGGCCTCCTGTCCGTCACGTGGTGACGACACGACGAAGGCCCCGCCTCCTTGCGGAGACGGGGCCTTCGTGGGATCACATCAGACTCAGTTGTACGTGCCCGGCGTGAAGTCGTCCGACGAGAAGCTGTCGAAGTCGACGAAGCTCAGGTCGGCGTCCGAGAACGACGAGTCGTCCGCGAAGATGCGGTTGGGGTACCGCTCTGCCTTCGCTTCTTCCGTCGCGTTCACGTCCACGTCGCGGTACCGGCTGAGGCCCGTCCCGGCGGGGATGAGCTTACCGATGATGACGTTCTCCTTGAGGCCGACGAGGTGGTCCTGCTTGCCCTCCATGGCCGCCTGCGTGAGCACGCGGGTGGTCTCCTGGAAGGAAGCGGCGGACAGCCACGACTCGGTCGCGAGGGACGCCTTCGTGATGCCCATGACCTCCTGGCGAGCCGAGGCGGTCTTGCGACCCTCCTGCAGCGCCGCACGGTTCAGCATGTTGTAGCGCGACCGGTCGACGAGCTCACCCGGCAGCAGGTCGGTGTCGCCGTGGTCGACGACGGTGACCTTGCGGAGCATCTGACGGACGATGACCTCGATGTGCTTGTCGTGGATCGGCACACCCTGCGAGCCGTAGACGTCCTGCACACCGTTGACCAGGTGCTTCTGGACCTCTCGGACACCCTTGACCCGGAGGACTTCCTTCGGGTCGACGGTGCCGGCGATGAACTGCTCGCCGAGCTCGACGTGCTGGTTGTCCTCGATGAGGAGCGTCGCACGCTTGAGCACCGGGTAGATGAACGGCTCGTCACCGTTGTCCGGCGTGAGGATGATCCGACGACCCTTGTCCGTGTCCTCGACGACGACGCGGCCGGGGGCCTCGGCGATCGGGGACGCGCCCTTGGGCGTACGGGCCTCGAAGAGCTCCGTGACACGCGGCAGACCCTGGGTGATGTCGTCGGCCGAGGCCGAACCACCCGTGTGGAAGGTACGCATCGTCAGCTGGGTACCGGGCTCACCGATGGACTGCGCGGCGATGATGCCGACTGCCTCACCGATGTCGACCAGGTTGCCGGTGGCGAGCGAACGGCCGTAGCACTTCGCGCAGACACCGACGGCCGACTCGCAGGTCAGGACCGAGCGCACCTTGATGCTCTCGACACCGGCTGCCAGCAGCTTCTCGAGGAGCACGTCACCGACGTCCTCACGAGCCTCGGCGACGACCGTGCCCTTGGCGTCCACGGCCTCGGTGGCCAGGGTGCGCGAGTACACGGTGTTCTCGACGCGCGGGTCGCGGACCAGCTTGCCGTCGGCGTCCACGGTCGCGATCGGCAGCTCGAGGCCACGGGTCGTACCGCAGTCGTCCTCGCGGATGATGACGTCCTGCGAGACGTCCACGAGACGACGGGTGAGGTACCCGGAGTCCGCGGTACGGAGCGCGGTGTCGGCAAGACCCTTACGAGCGCCGTGGGTGGCGATGAAGTACTCCGCCACGGTCAGGCCCTCGCGGTACGAGTTGATGATCGGGCGGGCGATGATCTCGCCCTTCGGGTTGTTCACCAGACCACGCATACCCGCGATGTTGCGGACCTGCAGCCAGTTACCACGAGCACCCGACGACACCATGCGGTTGATCGTGTTGTCGACGGGGAAGTTGTCCCGCATCTCCTGCGCGATCTCGTTGGTGGCCTCGGTCCAGATCTTGATCAGGTCGGCGCGACGCTCGGAGTCGGTGATCAGACCCTTGTCGAACTCGCCCTGCACCTTGGCGGCCTGGATCTCGTAGCCCGCGATGATCTCCTTCTTGCGAGGAGGCGTCACGACGTCCGACAGGGCGACGGTCACACCGGAGCGCGTGCCCCAGTAGAAGCCGGCGTCCTTGATCCGGTCCAGCGCAGCGGCCGTCTCGGTCTTGGAGTACCGCTCGGCGAGGTCGTTGACGATCGCGGACAGCACACCCTTGTCGGTGACCTTCTGGACGAACGGGTAGTTCGCCGGGAGGGTCTCGTTGAAGAGCGCACGGCCCAGGGTCGTCTCGAGGAGGACGGTGTCGCCCTGCTCGTAGCCCTCGGGAGCTTCACCCTCGGCGAAGTGGACACCCGTCATGCG
Organism: Curtobacterium sp. PhB128; assembly: GCF_004340725.1. NCBI lineage: Bacteria > Bacillati > Actinomycetota > Actinomycetes > Micrococcales > Microbacteriaceae > Curtobacterium > Curtobacterium sp. PhB128. Next base: position 336,563 of record NZ_SLUR01000002.1, on the reverse strand, counting down.
GATCTTCGCCATGGCGTTGAGGTGCAGCGTGTGCTGGTCGTTGGCCAGGATCGCCTCGGCGACCGACGAGAACGCACGGCCCTCACCGACGGCGCCCTCGCGGACGGTCGTCAGGTGGTGCAGACCGATGATCATGTCCTGTGCGGGCAGGGTCACCGGACGGCCGTCGGACGGCTTCAGGATGTTGTTCGAGGCGAGCATCAGGATGCGGGCCTCGGCCTGGGCCTCCACCGACAGCGGCAGGTGCACGGCCATCTGGTCACCGTCGAAGTCCGCGTTGAACGCAGCACACACGAGCGGGTGGAGCTGGATGGCCTTGCCCTCGACGAGCTGCGGTTCGAACGCCTGGATGCCCAGACGGTGCAGCGTCGGCGCACGGTTCAGCAGCACGGGGCGCTCGCGGATGATCTCCTCGAGCACGTCCCACACCTGCGGACGCGAACGCTCGACCATGCGCTTGGCCGACTTGATGTTCTGCGCGTGCGACAGGTCGATCAGGCGCTTGATCACGAACGGCTTGAAGAGCTCGAGCGCCATCTGCTTGGGCAGACCACACTGGTGCAGCTTCAGCTGCGGGCCGACGATGATGACCGAACGGCCCGAGTAGTCGACGCGCTTACCGAGCAGGTTCTGGCGGAAACGACCCTGCTTGCCCTTGAGCATGTCGCTCAGGGACTTCAGGGCGCGGTTGCCCGTACCCGTGACCGGACGTCCACGACGACCGTTGTCGAACAGCGCGTCAACGGCTTCCTGCAGCATGCGCTTCTCGTTGTTCACGATGATCTCGGGGGCACCGAGGTCGAGCAGGCGGCGGAGACGGTTGTTGCGGTTGATCACACGACGGTAGAGGTCGTTGAGGTCCGACGTGGCGAAACGGCCACCGTCGAGCTGCACCATCGGGCGCAACTCCGGCGGGATGACCGGCACGACGCCGAGCACCATCGCTGCAGGCGAGTTGCCGGTGGCGAGGAAGGAGCTGACGACGCGCAGACGCTTGATCGCGCGGATCTTCTTCTGGCCCTTGCCCTCGGCGATCTGCAGGCGCAGCGCCTCGGCCTCGGCAGCCAGGTCGAACGCCTCGAGCCGGAGCTTGATCGCCTCGGCGCCCATGTAGGCGTCGAAGTAGATCCCGAACCGGTCCTGGAGCTCGTGGAAGACGGCGTCCTCGGGCTTGAGGTCGCCCACCTTGAGGTTGCGGAAGTCCTCCCACACACGCTCGAGACGGGTGATGTCCTCGTCGAACGACTTGCGGACCTGGGACATCTCCTTCTCAGCGGTGTCCTTGGTGCGCCGCTTGACGTCGGCCTTCGCTCCCTCTTCCTCAAGGGCTGCGAGGTCGTCCTCGAGCTTCTTGAGGCGGTCGGCGATGATCGAGTCGCGCTGGCCCTCGAGGGTCTTGATCTCGAGACGCATCTCGTTCTCGAGGCCCGGCATGTCCGCGTGACGGCCCTCTTCATCGATGTCGATGATCATGTACGCCGCGAAGTAGATGACCTTCTCGAGGTCCTTCGGCGCCATGTCGAGGAGGTACCCGAGGCGCGACGGGACGCCCTTGAAGTACCAGATGTGCGTGACGGGGGCAGCGAGCTCGATGTGGCCCATGCGCTCACGACGGACCGAGGACTTGGTGACCTCGACGCCGCAGCGCTCGCAGACGATGCCCTTGAACCGGACACGCTTGTACTTGCCGCAGGCGCACTCCCAGTCGCGGGAAGGTCCGAAGATCTGCTCGCCGAACAGACCGTCCTTCTCGGGCTTCAGGGTGCGGTAGTTGATGGTCTCCGGCTTCTTGACCTCGCCGTACGACCACTGACGGATGTCCTCGGCGGTCGCGAGGCCGATCCGAATGGCGTCAAAGGAAGTTGCTTCGAGCAATGTTCTTCTCTCTTGCTTGATTCAGGCTTCGATGTACGGGCGGGATCAGATGTCGTCGACGGACGACGACTCGAACCGCGAGGAGATGTTGATGCCCAGCTCCTCCGCAGCGCGGAAGACCTCGTCATCGTTGTCGCGCAGGCTGACCGCCTGGCCGTCGGCCGAGAGGACCTCGACGTTCAGGCAGAGCGACTGCATCTCCTTCATGAGGACCTTGAAGGACTCGGGGATGCCGGGTTCCTGGATGTTCTCGCCCTTGACGATCGCCTCGTAGACCTTCACGCGGCCGAGGATGTCGTCGGACTTGATCGTCAGGAGCTCCTGGAGGGCGTAGGCGGCGCCGTACGCCTCGAGCGCCCACACCTCCATCTCACCGAATCGCTGGCCACCGAACTGCGCCTTACCACCCAGCGGCTGCTGCGTGATCATCGAGTACGGACCCGTCGAACGAGCGTGGATCTTGTCGTCGACCAGGTGGTGCAGCTTGAGGATGTACATGTAGCCGACCGAGACGGGCTCGGGGAACGGCTCGCCGGAGCGACCGTCGAAGAGCTGCGCCTTGCCGGACGAGCCGATCAGGCGCTCGCCGTCGCGGTTCGGGAGGGTCGAGTCGAGGAGGCCCTCGATCTCGCGCTCGTACGCACCGTCGAACACCGGGGTGGCGACCTTCGTGCCCGGAGCGGCGCTGTGCGCTGCCTCGGGGAGGGCCGATGCCCACTCCTGGATGCCCTCGACGTTCCAGCCCTGCTTGGCGAGCCAACCGAGGTGGATCTCGAGGACCTGGCCGAAGTTCATGCGGCCGGGGACGCCGAGCGGGTTCAGGACGATGTCGACCGGGGTGCCGTCGGCGAGGAAGGGCATGTCCTCGACCGGGAGGATGGTCGAGATGACGCCCTTGTTGCCGTGACGACCGGCGAGCTTGTCACCCGCGGTGATCTTGCGCTTCTGGGCGATGTAGACGACCACGCGCTGGTTGACACCAGAGCCGAGTTCGTCGTCGCCGTCCTGCGAGTCGAACACCTTGACGCCGATGATCGTGCCCTCTTCACCGTGGGGCACCTTCAGCGAGGTGTCGCGCACTTCGCGCGACTTCTCGTTGAAGATGGCGCGGAGGAGGCGCTCTTCAGCGGAGAGCTCGGTCTCGCCCTTCGGCGTGACCTTGCCGACCAGGATGTCGCCGGGGCGGACCTCGGCACCGATGCGGATGATGCCGCGCTCGTCGAGGTCGGCCAGCAGGTCCGGGCTGACGTTGGGGAGGTCACGGGTGATCTCCTCCTTGCCGAGCTTCGTGTCGCGGGCGTCGACCTCGTACTCCTCGATGTGGATCGAGGAGAGCGTGTCGTCCTTGATGAGGTTCTGCGACAGGATCATCGCGTCCTCGTAGTTGTAGCCCTCCCACGGCATGAACGCGACGAGGAGGTTCTTGCCGAGCGCGAGCTCGCCGTTCTCCGTCGCGGGACCGTCGGCGATGACCTCGCCCTGCTCCACACGCTCGCCGGCCGAGACGACCACGCGGTGGTTGTAGCTCGTGCCCTGGTTGGAGCGGTCGAACTTGCGCAGGTAAAAGGTCTGCGTGCCACCCTCGTCGAGCTGCAGGGTCACGGCGTCTGCCGAGACCTCGGAGACGACACCGGCCTTGTCGGCGGTGACGACGTCACCGGCGTCGATCGCGGTGTAGCCCTCCATGCCGGTACCGACGAGCGGCGACTCGGAACGGAGCAGCGGGACGGCCTGACGCTGCATGTTCGCACCCATGAGGGCGCGGTTCGCGTCGTCGTGCTCGAGGAACGGGATGAGCGAGGTCGCGACCGACACCATCTGGCGCGGCGAGACGTCCATGTAGTCGACTTCGCCCTTGGCGACGAGTTCGACCTCGCCACCCTTCTTGCGGACGAGGACCTTGTCGTCGGCGAAGTGGAACGAGTCGGTCAGCGGCGCGTTGGCCTGCGCGACGACGAACTCGTCCTCTTCCGAGGCGGTCAGGTAGTCGATGGTCTTCGTGACCTCGCCGTTGACGACGCGACGGTACGGGGTCTCGATGAAGCCGAACGAGTTGATCCGACCGAACGACGCGAGCGAACCGATCAGGCCGATGTTCGGGCCTTCCGGGGTCTCGATCGGGCACATGCGGCCGTAGTGCGACGGGTGGACGTCACGGACCTCGACGCCGGCACGCTCACGGGACAGACCACCCGGGCCGAGGGCCGAGAGACGACGCTTGTGCGTCAGGCCCGCGAGCGGGTTGTTCTGGTCCATGAACTGCGACAGCTGGGAGGTTCCGAAGAACTCCTTGATCGCGGCGACGACCGGACGCACGTTGATGAGCGTCTGGGGCGTGATCGCCTCGATGTCCTGCGTGGTCATGCGCTCGCGGACGACGCGCTCCATGCGGGACAGACCCGTGCGGACCTGGTTCTGGATGAGCTCGCCGACGGCGCGGATGCGACGGTTGCCGAAGTGGTCGATGTCGTCCACGTCGAGGCGCAGCTGCACCGGCTCGCCGTCACGCACGCCGTTCAGCGTGGTCTTCTCGGCGTGCAGGGACACGAGGTACTTGATCGTCGCGACGATGTCCTTGACGGTCAGCACCGAGTCGGACAGCGGGGCGTCGATCCCGAGCTTGCGGTTGACCTTGTAACGGCCCACCTTCGCCAGGTCGTAGCGCTTCGAGTTGAAGTAGAAGTTGTCGAGCAGCGCACGCGCGGCCTCGGCAGCGACCTGCTCGCCCGGGCGCAGCTTGCGGTAGATGTCCTTGAGCGCCTCTTCCTTCGTGAGGATGGCGTCCTTCTCGAGGGTCGACTCGATCGAGGCGAAGCCCTGGAACTCCTCCATGATCTCCTCGCTGGTCAGACCCAGCGCCTTGAGGAAGACCGTGACCGACTGCTTGCGCTTGCGGTCGATGCGCACGCCCACCTGGTCGCGCTTGTCGATCTCGAACTCGAGCCACGCACCACGCGAGGGGATGACGCGAGCGGAGTAGATGTCCTTGTCGGACGTCTTCTCCTGCTGGCGCTCGAAGTACACGCCGGGCGAACGGACGAGCTGCGACACGACGACGCGCTCGGTGCCGTTGATGATGAACGTGCCGCGTTCGGTCATGAGCGGGAAGTCGCCCATGAAGACCGTCTGCGTCTTGATCTCACCCGTCATGTGGTTCATGAACTCGGCGTTGACGTACAGCGGAGCGGCGTAGGTCTTGCCGCGCTCCTTGCAGTCGTCGATCGAGTACTTGGGGTCCTCGAGCTCGGGCGCCGTGAACGAGAGCTGCATGGTCTCGCCGAGGTCCTCGATCGGGGAGATCTCCTCGAAGATCTCCTCCAACCCGGAGTGCAGGGCGAGGTCGGTGCGACCCTGCTCCTGTCCCTCTGCGAGACGGGCCTTCCAGACGTCGTTGCCGACGAGCCAGTCGAAGCTCTCCGTCTGGAGTGCGAGCAGATCAGGAACCGTGAGGGTGTCCGTGATCTTGGCGAACGAGAGTCGCGAGTGGTTGCGACCGTTCTTGGGGTTGGTGGATGCGTTGGGCGCAGCAGCCAAGGGTGTGACCTCCGTAGGCCCCGTCGGGCCGATACTGACGAGCAGCATGTAGGTGAGTAGATGATCGCTCGGCGATCCCCGCGAGTTCATGCCCTGCGACCACGCCGACGCGTGCCTGACGCGGAACGTCGGTGCACGTGTGGGATGATCTCCGTGAGCGGGACCCGCCGCCATATACGGGTCCGGCTGCACCAGGGCGAGTTGAGCTTGTCCAACTCAGAACTCTGCGTCGACCGCAATATGACGACACGGATGCCAGGGAGCGCGAACTGCCATCATAGTTCGCGCCGAGTCGTGCTGTCCAGTCCTGGCTTGACCAGATTCGGCAGTGGCGTGTATAAGCCGCTCCGTGCCCGCGGAATTCCCGGCCCGCGCCCGGCCCGCAACGGCCCGCGTCCGGCCCGCGGCTGCCCGCAACGGGCCTGCGCACCCGGCCCGCGCAGTGGACCCGGCCGTGCGCTCAGCCGAGGCGCTCGCGCTCGACGTGCCCCGCGCCTCCCGGCTGGCCCTGCAGTCCGGCCAGCGCACGGAAGGCGTCCTCGGGCCGACGGGTGCGCACGAAGGTGACGCGACCACGGTCGTCGGTGAGCTCGATCCCGAGTCCGGGGGTGAGGATCAGGGCGCGCACACCGCGGCCGATCCGCAGGCCGACGCCGCCGTAGGTGCGGGCGTCCGCCTCGACGAGTCGGACGTCGGCGATGCGCCGACGCGCGATGCGCCGTGGCGGCAGCGGCCGGAAGTGCAGCGTGACGTGCGTGTCGGTGACAGCGAACCCGGCCCGCGCGAGCAGCAGGAGCACGCCCGCCACGACGGCGACGAGCGCCGGAACGATGAGCGCGGTCTCCGGTGCGTCGCCGGGCCAGGCGGTCACCGCCGCGGTCAGGCCGAGGCCACCGAGGAGCAGGACCGCGCCGACGACACGCATCCAGGTGGGCGCCGTCTCGTGGTCGGCGTGGGCCGGACGGGAGGCGCGGGGCACCCGCGTCGTCCGGCTCGCGGTCGTGCGCATGGTGGCGCGGGTCGTCGGTGCGGCCAGGCGTGCAGTGGGCACGCTCATGGTGTCAGCGGTCATGTCGGGTCTCCTGCGGCTCGGCGGAGTGTTGCATCCCGTATTTTACATGACGGGTGCGATGTGATCACGGCCAGCGCGCGCGGGTGACCGGAAGGGGCACGCGGACGCATGCCGACGGCGCGCACGCTCGAGCGGTGGGGGCGCTCGACGGCACGTCGTGGTCACGTCGGGAGGGCGGACGCGCGAGGTGTGGGGCACTGCACGCATCGACGCGGTCCCGCGTGACGACCGGATGAACAGTACGGAACGAGTCTTGGCGTCCGCTGGCCGTCCATGTGTACGCATTCACGTACCGGCCAGGACCGGTCAGCGCAGGACGCGCGCGACCGCCTCGGCGCGGGTGGCGACCCCGAGCTTCGCGAACACCTGGTTCACGTACGACTTCACCGTCGGCACCGTCAGGAACAACTCCGCCGCGATCTGCGGGTTCGTCCGGCCGGCCGCGATGCGCTCGAGCACGTCGGCCTCGCGCGGGGTCAGGTCCGGGAACCGGTCACGCAGCGCCGGCACAGCGGGTGTGGGCCCCGTCGCCCCGCCGCCCGCGAGCTGCGCCACCAGCCGCGCCCCCACCGTCGCGTCGAACGTCGACTGCCCCGACGCGACCGCCCGGATCGCCGTCGCGATCTCAGTCCGTCCGGCGTCCTTCGTCAGGTACCCGCGCGCACCCGCCCGGAGCGCGGTCACGATCGACTCGTCGTCCGCGTAGGTCGTCAGCACGAGCACCGCCACCTGCGGGTGGTCGGCCACGATGCGCGCGGTCGCCGTCGGCCCGTCGGTGCCCGGCATACGGAGGTCCATCAACACGACGTCCGGAGCGTCACGGTCCACCGCCGCGATGGCCTCGGCGCCGTCGGCAGCCTCACCCGTCACCTGCAGGTCCGGTACGAGCGACAGCACCGTCACCAGGCCGTCGCGGACGATCGCCTGGTCGTCGACGACGAGGACACGGATGGTCACGAGGCGTCCACCTCGTGCTCGCCCACCCGGTCCACCGGCAGGTGCAGCGCGACGACGAACTCGTCGTCGGATCGCTCCGCCTCGACCGTCGCGCCGCTACCGAGCTCCTCGACGCGCTCGCGCATCCCGAGCAGGCCCTGACCGCCGCCGGTGAGCGGGTTGGCCACGACGACGTCCACGGCGTCGCCGTCACGGTTGACGGACAGCGACACGGGGCGGCCGGGGGCGTGCCGGCGGGCGTTGCTGAGGGCCTCGCGGACGACCTGGACGACGGCGGCGCGGTGCGCATCGTCGAGTGCGGCCAGGGTCGCGTCGCCCTGCACCACGATGGTGCCGCCGAACGAGCGGTGGGCGGCGACCAGGGCGGTCAGGTCGGTGCGGTCGGCGCGGTCGGTGCGGTCCGGCACGTGGTCGGTGGACGGCCGGGAGGCGCGGCTCGCGTCCGGCACGTCGGCTCCGGTGGTCCGCGTGGCCCGGTCCGGGGCCGTGGTCCGGTCCGGCGTGGTGGCGCGGTCCGCGGTCGTGGTCGGATCGGGGACGGCGGCCCCGTCCGGGGTGGCACCGGGCTCGGCGTCCGCGTCGTCGCGGAGGGCGTGCACGGCTCGGCGGGCCTCGGCGAGGCCGTCCGCCGCCAGGGTCCTGGCCTCGCCGGCACGCTTCGTCGCGTCGTCGACCCGGCCGGCCTCGAGCAGGGCCTCGACCGCGTCGAGCTGCAGCACGAGTCCGCCCAGCGAGTGCGCGAGGACGTCGTGGATGTCCCGCGAGGCCCGGGACCGGTCGGCGAGGAGCTGCGCCCGCTGCTGGTCCCGCTCGGCCTGCCGCGCACGTTGCGCCGCGACCCGGAACTGCCGGCGGCTGAACCCGATGAGCACGCCGAGCAGCAGTCCGCCGCTCGTGCCGAGGACGAACTGGACCGAGGCGTGCTCGATCGTCGCGCAGACGGCGATGACCACCATCGCCCCCACCGCGGCCACCGCCGCGAGCCAGACCGGCACCCGGAGGTTCGCGCCGAGCAGGACGATCCCGACGATCACGGGGACGATCATGAGCGAGTCGGTCGCCACCACGGTCAGGGAACCGGCGGCGATCATCACCGCGCCCGCGACGACGAGCAGCTGCGGCGTCCGGCCGAACTCACGGAGCGCCCACGCGGCGAGCGCCACCGCGCCGAGCACCCACACCCACGCGGGGGGCTGCAGCTCGAGTCCGTTCTTCACGAACCAGAACCCGACGATCGCGATGCCGAGGGCGTTGAGTCCCCAGGCGGTTGCCGAACGGGACCGACCCCCGGGGAGGTCGGTCGGGTCCTGTCCGCTCAGCAGGGTCACCGGACCATCATGCCGCGGGTGGTGCGGCGGCTGGCGGTCCGGTCTCCGCGGTCTCCGCGGTCTCCGCGCGGGATGCGCTGGTCGATGACGACGGCGCGGGCGGCGCGGTTCAGGGCGAGCACGAGCAGGATCGCGCCGGTCGAGGTGAGCAGGTGCGCACCGAGGTGGCCGCCGAGCACATCGAGGCCGACGCGCACGGCGATGAGCACGATCCAGAGGGACGCACCGAGCCAGCCCGTGCGGGACTGGATCGTCCGCCCCTTGCTGTCCGGGGTGGCGACCGTGCGGAACCGGGTGATGGTGCCCATCGTCAGGCCCACACCGATCGTGATCAGGGCCTCGATGCCGAGGAACACGACGTCGGTCGTGGTGATCGTCGCCCCCGACTGGGACAGCACCACCACACCGACGATCGCCATGATCATCGGCGTGCGCCAGATGCGCGCCGGGTCGAGGTACTGCCAGGTGGCCTGGCGGTACCCGAGGAAGCCGACGAGGGCGACGCCGATCAGGACGTTGACGAGGAGCTGGACCGACATGGTGTGCCTTTCGAGGTGACCCGGCGGGACGTCCCCGACCGATGGATCCAGCCTCGTTCCGGTGCGTTCGCGGGCACACCAACCAGGGGTGGGGGCCGGGTGGTGATCGCGGTGCCGGTCGGGTGGTGTTCGATTGACCGCATGGCTGATGCGTTCGACGGGTTCCGGATCGGTGCGGGGTACTCGGTGGTCGAGCCGGACCGGCACCGCCCCGGGTCCTTCACGCTCGTGGTGGACGGCACGCCGCAGTCGCACGTCGACCTCGAGGACCCGACCCACCTGGCGTTCGAGTACATCCGACGGATCGGGCACGCCATCGACCTGCTGCCGTCCGGCCCGGTCACGGCGCTGCACCTCGGCGCCGGTGCCCTGACGCTCCCCCGGTACGTCGCGGTGACCCGGCCGGGCTCCCGCCAGCAGGTCATCGAGCTCGAGCGCGACCTGGTGGACCACGTCCGCGAGGTCCTGCCGTTCCCCCGCGGCGCGTCGATCCGGGTTCGGTACGGCGACGCGCGCGAGGTGCTCGGCAAGCTCCCCTCCGGGCTGCGCGGCACGGTGGACCTGGCGGTGGTGGACGTCTTCGGCGGCTCGCAGATCCCGGCGCACGTGACGAGCATCGAGTTCTACCGCGAGGTCGCCGCGTTCCTGTCGCCGACCGGCATCGTCGCCGTGAACGTGGCCGACGGCGCGGGTCTCGCGTTCGCGCGGGGGCAGGCGTCGACGCTGCAGGCCGTGCTGCCGTCGGTCGCAGCGGTGGCGGACACCGGCATGCTCAAGGGGCGCCGGTTCGGGAACATCGTGCTGCTCGGTTCGCCGACCGACCTGCCGATCGCCGAGATGCCGCGGCGGTACTCGTCGGACCCGATGCCGGCGAAGGTCGTGCACGGGGCCGAGCTGCGGGCGTTCATCGCCGGGGCGCCGATCGTCACCGACGCGACGGCCGTGGCGTCACCAGAGCCGAACCGGAGCGTGTTCGGCGCCTGACCCCGCGGTGACGACGTGGCGGCGCGCGAGGCCGTTCCCGGGCACTCGGCGGGTGCGGCTGTCAGGATGGTCTGAACGACCGCGCAGGTGCGCGACCGAGCGATGGGATCCCCTGATGACGAACGACGACCGGAGCAACCAGGACCGGACGGGCGACGGCCAGGCGCCGAGCTGGGGCGAAGCCCCGCAGCAGCAGCCCGCCGCCGACGCACCGCGGTACGGCGAGCGGAGCGACCCGACGCCGCAGTACGGGCAGTCCGCCCCGCAGTACGGCGAACAGCAGAACCAGTACGGGCAGCAGCAGTACGGGCAGCAGCAGGACCAGTACGGCCAGCAGCAGGACCAGTACGGCCAGCAGCAGTACGGCCAGCAGCCGTACGCCGCGGCGCCCGCGAGCTCCGGTTCGCCCGCATGGCAGAGCTACGAGGAACCGAAGGCCAAGAAGAAGACCGTCGGCGTGATCGCGTTCGTGGTCGGCCTCGCCGCCCTGGTCGTCGGAGCCATCGGCGGGTACCTGTTCGGGCAGTCGTTCGGCGCTTCCGACGCCTTCCGCGACTCGATGCAGAACAGCGGAGCGACGCCGAGCGACGCGCAGATCACCGAGCTGATGACCTCGTCAAACGTCATCACCGGGTCCCTCATGTTCTACCTGGGCACGGCCCTCGGCCTGTGGGCGATCGTGCAGGGCATCATCGCTGCCGTCACCAAGCGTGGCCGCGGTTGGGGCGTCTTCGCGATCGTCCTCGCCGTCGTCGCGCTCATCGTCTTCGTCGTGGCGGTCGGCGTCGCTGCGGTCGCGGCGAGCGGGATGTCCTGATCCGCTGAGCCCGTCCGGAACGGCCCGTCGTGCTCCGGCACGGCGGGCCGTTCTGCGTCCACCGCCGCGAAGCCTGAGCGCGTCGCACCGGCCGCTCCCGGCAGAGCGCGGCTACCCTCGAACCGATGTCCCTCCCGCCCGACGACCGCCAGCAGCCCGACCCGTCCGACCCGTCCCGTGAACCGCGCCACGCGGCTCCCGTGACGGCCGGGGTCAGCCCGGGCAGCACCTTCGCGCCCATCAGCCTGCGGCCGGCGGTCGACGTCGACGCCGTGCACCAGCGTCTGCGCGACCTCGGCCAGAGCCGCAGCACCGAGGCGCTCGCGGAACGTGCCGAGCTCCTCCGCCTGCTCGGCCGTCTCGACGAATCCCTCGTCGTCGCGGAGGAGGTCTTCCGCCTCGCGATGTTCACGGGCGAGCGTCAGGACAAGGTCGCCGCCCGGATCCGGCGCGCGCACATCCTGCACGACCTGGGTCGCCACGAGCGTGCCGCGACCGAGGCTGCCCTGGCCCGCGACACCGCCGCGACCGAGGAGTGGCCGGAGCTCGAGGGTGCCGCCGCCGAGATCGAGGGGTGGTCGCTGTTCGAGAACGACCGCTTCGAAGAGGCCCGCGCCGCGCTGTCCCGCGCCTACCAGGCGTTCCGCCAGGCCGGTGCCCCGTCCGAGCGCACCGACGCCCTGCGCACCGCGGTCGAGGCGGCGATGCGTGCCTCGATCACGCACCCCGCCGAACCCGCCGACAAGCCGCGGACGGCCCGCGAGGTCGCCGCCCGCCGCGCCGAGGACGACGAACCGCCCATGCGCGTCGCCGAGCCGGTCAAGCAGGTCCCCCCGATCCGCCGCCGGGTGCTCGGGGCGCCGGACGCTGCTCGCACCGAGGCCGACGACATCTGGGGACGGATCGCCGCCCGGGCAGCCAAGAAGGGCCAGGCCGACCCCCGCGCCGACCAGTGACCGCACTCGAGACGGTCCGTTCCCGAGCCGAGGCACTCATCACCGAACACCTCGGCGCGGGCTCGTGGGCCTTCGGGTTCGACCACGCGAAGACCCGCGCAGGACAGTGCGACTTCGCCCGGAAGCGCATCACCGTCAGCCGGCACCTGGCGACACGGTTCTCGGACGACGACGTCGAGCAGGTCCTGCTGCACGAGGTCGCCCACGCCCTCGCCGGCGCCCGTGCGGGCCACGGCCCGAAGTGGAAGCGGACCGCGTCCGCCATCGGGTACACGGGTTCACGGCTGCACGACGGCCCGATCGCCAGCGAGCTCGCACCGTGGATCGGGACATGCCCCGCCGGACACGAGCACTTCCGCTACCGAACGCCCACCCGCCCGCTCGCCTGTGCCCGGTGCTCCCGCCGGTTCGATCCCCGCAACGCCATCGTCTGGCGGCGCCGGAGCGAGGCTGACACCCCGTCGACGGTGGCCTCGACTACCGTATGAGTCCGCCCGCGCGCGGAGGCGCGCCGGTAACCCGTTAGCCTGGACGGATGCACACGGGGCAGCACATCCGCACGGACGCCGGATCCACCTGGTTCTTCGACGCCGGTCGGATCGCCCTGGACTTCGCGCACACCGGTGGGTTCGCCGACGACCCGGACGGCCGGCGTCCCCGATCGCAGCTCGGCGAGCTGCTCGCGAGCCCGGCGGACCTCGACGAGTGGCTCAGCGACCACACCGAACCGATCGACGTCGGGGCGAGCGCGCGCGAGCTGCAGGACGCCCGCGCGCTCCGCGCGGCGATCGCCCGACTCGCCGTCGCCGCAGCCCCCGGCCCGGCGACCACCGCGGCCGAGCGCACCGCCGTCGCGGCGGGCCTTCGTGCCGGGACCGGCCGCACGCGCCCCGCGCCCGACGACATCGACACCGTCAACCTGTTCGCCGCCCTGCCGGACGTGCCCCCGAGCCTCCCGGGTGGCCGCCGACGTGCCGGAGCGAACCGTGTCCGCCTGGCCCAGGCACTGTCCAGCGTCGCGCGCGACGCCGTCGCGCTGTTCACCGAGGTCGGCTTCGACGACGTCGAGGCCGACGGCCGTCCGACGCGTCTGAGCCGCTGCTCGGCCGACGACTGCGCGCTGGTCTTCTACGACTCCTCGCGGGGCGGGACGCGTCGCTGGTGCTCGATGCAGCGGTGCGGGAACCGCGCCAAGGTCCGTGCGCACCGCGCTCGGCGCGCGGCGGTCTGACCACCCTCCAGCCGGCCGACAAGGCATCGCGAAGAAAAAGATTCGGTGCGCCGAATTCTCTGGCATGCTGGGTCCCGTGACCGACACCGCCGCAGCCAGGACCACCGAGGAACCCACGGGTACCCCGAGGCGCCGCGCCGCCGGCCTCACCCTGCTCGGCCCGGCGTTCGTCGCGGCCATCGCCTACGTCGACCCCGGCAACGTGGCGGCCAACCTCACCGCCGGGGCGAAGTACGGCTACCTGCTCCTCTGGGTCCTGGTCGCCGCGAACGCGAGCGCGGTCGTCGTGCAGTACCTGTCCGCCAAGCTCGGCGTCGTCACGGGCAAGTCCCTGCCGGAGCACCTCGGCCTGCGGATGCGTCGCACCCCGAGGCTGCTGTTCTGGGGGCAGGCCGAGATCGTCGCGGCCGCGACCGACATCGCCGAGGTGATCGGCGGCGCACTCGCCCTGCACCTGCTCTTCGGCCTGCCGCTCGTCGCCGGTGGGCTCATCACGGGCGTGGTCTCGATGCTCCTGCTGACCCTGCACAGCCGCCGCGGGACCCGCACCTTCGAAGCCGTCGTCACGGCGATGCTCGCGATCCTGACCGTCGGCTTCTGCGCCGGGCTGCTCTTCGCGCAGGTCTCCCCCGCCGAGCTCGTCAGCGGCCTGGTGCCGCGGTTCGAGGGCTCCGAGTCGGTGATGCTCGCGGCGTCGATGCTCGGCGCGACGGTCATGCCGCACGCGGTGTACCTGCACTCCGCGCTGGCCCGCGACCGGCACGGCGACGTCCCCGCCGGCCCCGAGCGCCGCCGCGTGCTCGTCGCGACCCGGTGGGACGTCGGTCTCGCGCTGGTGGTCGCCGGCGGCGTGAACATCTGCATGCTCGTCCTGGCCGCGGCGACCCTGCCCGGCGTCGCCGACACCGACTCGATCCCCGGTGCCCAGCGGGCGATCGCCGACCACGTCGGGCCCGTCGTCGGGGTGCTGTTCGCGGTGGGGTTGCTGGCGTCGGGGCTGGCCTCGACCTCGGTCGGCTGCATGGCCGGCGCCGAGATCATGAAGGGGCTGCTGCACGTCCGGATCCCGCTCGTGGCACGGCGCGTGATCACCCTGGTGCCGGCGATCGTGCTGCTCGCGATCGGTGCCGACGCGACGATGCTGCTGGTGGTGAGCCAGGTGGTGCTGAGCTTCGGGATCGCCTTCGCGATCGTCCCGTTGGTCGTCTACACGTCGCGCCGCAGCATCATGGGCACGGACGTGAACGCCGCGACCACCCGCGTGGTGGCGTGGGTGATCGCGGCGGTCATCGTGGCGCTCAACGTCGCGCTGATCGTGCTCACGGTGACGCAGTGAGCGGCGACGCGGTGCGCGGCGACGCGGTGCGCGGCACGACGTCCGTCGTCACTCGACGACCGTGACGTCCTTCCAGAACGCGACGTAGCCCGAGTAGTCCTTGCCGACGCGGTCGAACGATGACGGGATCGGCGTCGGGTAGGACCACGCGCGGTCCTGCAGCGCCTGTCCGTCCACGTTCACCGTGAAGTACTGGGTGTCGCCCTTCCACGGGCAGTGGTACTGGGTGGGGCTCTCGGTGAACAGCTCGGACTTCACGCTCGACGGCGGGAAGTACCAGTTGCCCTCGATCTTGATGAGGTCCTCTTCCGGGGCCTCCGCGATCACCGTGTCGCCGACGACTGCCTTCATGCGTTGCTCCTTCGCTCGCTGGTGCCGGACGGCCTGGACGGCGCTCCGGTCCCTGTCCGCCCGAACGCTACGCCCGGCCCCGCGATTCCCGCAGGACGACCAGTTCCGGTCCGACGGCGAGCGCCGCGTGCACCGGCTCGCGACCGAGGACGGCCGCGCTCTCGGAGGCCGTGACCAGGTGCTTCACCGCGCGCCGGAGCCCGGTGTACGCCGCGCAGGCCGCGGCGGCCTCCGGTGAGGTGTGGTCGATCCCGACCGCGGCGAGCGCGTCGACGACGGCGCCGGCGGCGAGCAGGTCCTCGACGGCGAAGTCGGGTGCGTCGGGCACGTCGACGGTCTCGCCCGCGGCCTCGGCCGCGTCGTCCAGCGCTCCGGGATGGTGCAGCCCGGCGGCGACGACCGCGACGACGCACCGGTCGCCACGATCGGCCTGGAGGCCCGTCACCCGTTCCGCGATCGCACTCGCGTTGCCGAGGTGGCCGAGCACGACCTCCGGACCGTCCGGCAGCTGGACGGTCGCGTTCCGCAGCGCGCGGCGCTGCGCCGCCGCGTCCGGCGAGCTCGGCAGGACGTCCACCCAGACGACGAGGTGTGCGCCGTGGGCGATGCGTGCCGCACCACCGGTGCCCCACGCGAACCGGACCTGGTACTGCTCCTGGGTGCGTTCTGCCACGTCCGTCACGATAGCCGTCCGGGCGATGCTGTCCCTCTCCACAGGGTGGCCGTCCCGACAGGCTCCACCATGGTCGACGACCGTAGGATGCACTTCCATGGAGATCGCCCCCGCGCCCACCCTGACCGGCGACCGTGTGACGCTCGAGCCCCTCGCGCAGGAGCACGCGGAAGACCTGCGGGCAGCGGTGACGGACGGCGATCTGTGGCGCACCTGGTACACCTCGGTCCCCGCGCCGGCCCAGGTCGAGGACGAGATCGACCGGCGCCTCGCCGAGCACGATGCCGGCCGCATGGTGCCCTTCGCGGTGCGTGACCGTCCGACCGGCCGCGTGGTGGGCTCGACGACCTTCATGAACATCGACGCGGGCAACCGGCACGTCGAGATCGGCAGCACGTTCCTGGCGAAGTCGGCGCAGCGTTCGGGCATCAACACCGAGGCGAAGCTGCTGATGCTGTCCCACGCGTTCGAGGCCTGGCAGTGCATCGCGGTGGAGTTCCGCACGCACTGGCACAACCACCAGTCCCGCGCCGCGATCGCCGGTCTGGGCGCGAAGCAGGACGGCGTGCTGCGGAACCACTCGATCGGTCGCGACGGCACGCTCCGCGACACCGTGGTGTTCTCGATCATCGCCTCGGAGTGGCCGGCGGTCCGGCTGTCCCTGGCCGAGCGGCTCCGGCGGCACGACCGCGCCGAGGGGTCGCGCCGCCGGTCCGCCCGGCACGCCTGACCGTCAGAGCGTGTGACGGACCGTCCGGTCACCGAGCGGCTGGACCGGACGCGCGTTCTCGACGTGCGCTGCCTCGAGGTCGGCGAGCTGGTCGGCGCCGAGCTCGATCGGGTCCTCGAGCACGATCCACCGCACCCCCTCGGTGCAGGGCGGCGTGGTGAGCGAGCCCTCGTAGGTCGCGAAGGAGCGCGACGCGGGCAGCATCGCCTCGACGTCCACCGTGCTCTCCCGGCCGGCACCCGCCGTCGCCCCGGCGAGGTAGCTCTCGTAGGCGGGGTTGTGCGCGCCCCGCTCGGCGAGGACCCCGACGACGGTCAGGGTCCCGCGGTCGTCGGCGTGCACGAAGTGGAACTCCGCGTCGGCCGGATCGCCGTCGACGGTGTGCTCCGAGCCCGCGTGGAAGTGCATCTGCACCAGGTCGAGGTCCGCGCCGGCGATGGTCGTCGAGGCACCGTCGCCGGCGGTGAACTGCACGGTGTGCCCGTTGTCCGCCGTCAGACCCCGGACGGCGCCCGAGCCCACGAGGTCGAGGTCGGCGCCACCGCGGGCGGGCGGGAGGTCGATCGGGGACTGCTGGTCGCCGGTGCCGCACGTGCCGTACTCGTCGGTGAGACCACCCCAGTGCTGCGGGGCGCCTGCTCCCTCGTACGACCACGACGTGCCGGCGTCGTGCGCGTCGGCCTCGGGAGGCGTTCCGGCCGCGCACCCGGCGAGGACGAGGAGGACGGCGGGGGCGGCGAGCAGGGGGAGGCGGGGATGAGTGGATCGCATGCTGCACACACTCACATACTCGTATTTCACATTTGCCGAGAGCGGCCGTCGCCCGCGAGCGTAGGGTCCTGGGCATGCACGTCGGTATCCGGATCGTCCTCGATGCGCCGGTCGACGCCGTGCGCGATGCCCTGCTGTCCCCGTCCGTGATGGTCGCGGTGACGAAGCCGTTCCTGGTGTACCGCTCGCGCGGCCCCGAGGGGTTCCCCGAGCGGTGGGAACCGGGGCACCCGCACCCGATCACCGCGAGTGCGTTCGGCCTCGTGCCGAGCGGCGACACGCACGTCGACCTCGACCTGTACGAGATCGACGGCGTCCCCGTGCAGCGTGACAACGGCGGCGGCACGAGCGGGCTGTTCGGCCGCATGACGATGCGCCACCGGATGGCGGTCGTGCCGGCTCCCGGCGACCGGACGCTGCTCATCGACCGCCTGACCTACCGGATGCGGCCGTGGCCCCTCGGCGCACTGCTGTGGCCGGGGATGTGGGTCATCTGGCAGTGGCGGGCGTACCGGATGCGTGCGCTCGCGCCCACCTGGCGGACGGATGCTGCCTGACCGAGGCGAGTCGGGCCTCCCGTCCACCGCGGAGCGGGCGTAGCCTCGACCACGTGAGCCAGACGCGCCCCCACGAGCCGACGACCGACGACCATGTGCGCAGCACGCTGGCGACCGTGGACTGGCGGCGCATGACGTTCGACCTGTACCGCCGTGTCCGCGCGACGCCCGATCCCCAGATCGCGCACGCACTGTGGCGGGAGACCCGCGACGCGATGTTCGCGGAGCACCCCGCGTCGCCGCTCCTGGACGAGGACGCCCGCGACTTCGAGTCGCTGCCCGTGCCGGACTACGACCCCGCCTGGCGGTTCCAGGTGCGCATCGAACCGGCCGAGCCCGCCGAGTTCGACTACGAGACCGGCACCGACGGAACCGTGCACTTCGACCGCCTCGGTGTCGTGACGGTCCCGGGCGTCGGCACGCTCGACGTCTGGTCGCACGGCGGCTACGCGGGCGGGCTGTTCGTCCCCGTGAAGGACTCCAGCGCCGGCAAGGCCCGCGGCACGTACGGCGGCGGACGCTACCTGCTCGACACGATCAAGGGCTCGGACCTGGGCGGCGACGACGCCGACTCGCTCGTGCTGGACTTCAACTTCGCGTACAACCCGTCGTGCGCGTACGACCCGGCGTGGGCGTGCCCGCTCGCGCCTCCCGGCAACACCGTGCCGGTGCCGATCCCGGTCGGCGAGCAGTACGACTTCTAGGGTGGAACGCATGGCAGGACTGGTCGCACTCGACGCCGGCGGACGCGTGCCGCCCTTCGAGCAGGTCCGCTCGCAGATCGCGGCACAGATCGGCGCGGGGTACCTCGTCGACGGCGAACGGCTGCCGAGCGTGCGGGGGTTGGCCGACGAGCTCGGGCTGGCGGCCGGCACGGTCGCGAAGGCCTACCAGCTGCTCGAGGAGGCCGGGCTCGTGCACACCGCGCGTGGTGCCGGCACCCGGGTGGTGCGGCCGGCCGAGGTGCCCGACGCCGTGGCCGATGCGGCCCGCGCGCTGGCTGCCGCTGCCCGCGCCGCCGGACTGTCCGCCGATCAGGCGGCCACCGCGCTCAAGGACGCCTGGCCCGCCTGACGCGAGAAGCGTACGCTAGGATAATTTTAAATACCACAAGCTGTAGGGGGAAATATGACCAGTGAACGCTATGCAATGACGCTCAGCATGAATGTCCTTCGCCATCTGGGTATCGGCCTCTATAGCAACAATCCGGCAGTACTCTCCGAAGCCGTTGCGAACGCCTGGGACGCAGATGCGTCGACCGTGCAGATCGATATCGACAGCGCCCGTCGAGAAATCATCGTCGCCGACGACGGCACAGGTATGACTCTGAGTGATGTCAATGAACGCTTCCTGCGTGTCGGCTACCAGCGGCGAGAAGACGACAGGGCGGTGACGGCGTCCGGGCGGCCAGTAATGGGGCGCAAAGGCATCGGCAAGCTCGCTTTGTTCAGCATCGCCGATGAAATCCTCGTCGAAACAACTACGGGCGGCCAGCCTGAAGCGTTTCTTCTGGAGATGAAAGGCATTACGGAAGCTATTGGTACTGACGATCCGACAGCTACAGGTAAATACCATCCCGTTCCGCAGGACACCGGGAGTATCGATTTCCCAAAGGGAACTCGACTCACTCTGCGGGCATTAAAGAATGACCCCGGTAAAACGAGCTCCCATCTAATGCGGCGCCTCGCACGTCGATTCAGCATTATTGGTCCGGCGAGCAACTTTGAAGTGATACTCAACGGAGAGCCAATCGAACCCGCACAACGGGGGCTCCAGAAGATGGCGCAGTACGTGTGGCAGTTGAACGGCGAACCCAGCCAGACGGACTACACAAATGCCGAATACTTTGAGCACCGCGGGGTCCAACCGTCGTCCCTGAGGGGCTGGATCGCCACAGCGCGCGATACCAGCAAGTTGAGCGAAGAGGCTAACGGCGACTCATTGAATCGCATCCCACTTCTGATCCGCGGCAAAGTTGCACAAGAAGATCTTCTAGATAGTCTCAACGATGTAGGAATCTACCGAAATTATCTATTCGGCGAGATACACGCCGACTTCCTCGATGACGAGGATAGTGAGGATATCGCGACAAGCAGTCGGCAATCTATTCGGGAGGATGACGAACGCTTCGTAGCCCTCAAAAGTGCATTGAGGGCAGAGTTGCAGACCATTAAACGACAGTGGACGGAACTAAGGGGCAAGGCAGGCGTAGATGCTGCTCTCGCTATTCCCGAGGTCAAAGAGTGGTATCTGACTCTTGGTCGTGACACCCGTGCGAAGGCGGAGCGGTTGTTCCGCAAAATAAATCAACTTGGTCTCTCAGAAACCAGTAGCGCCGAGCTGCTGGCCCAAAGCGTACTCGCGTTCGAACTTATGAAGCAACGAGATAACCTGGACGCGCTCGAGGAACTCGACCCCGAAGATTTGAAATCTCTTGGTAAAGTGCTCACCACCAGTGCCGACCTAGAGGCCGCCCTTTACCACAAGATCGTCCGTTCTCGCCTAGCGGTGATTGAGAAGCTTGCGACGCTGACGGACAGTAATGCGAAAGAAAAGTTTCTACAGGAGCATCTCTTCAACCACGTATGGCTTTTGGACCCAGGCTGGGAACGCGCTTCCGCTGTAACAATGGAGCAGCGAATGGCGACAGCTTTTGCTGAGATTGCAGATCGCCTTTCTGATGAGGAACGAAACAGTCGCTACGACATTCGCTATCAACGGACCTCGGGCCAACACGTCATCATTGAACTCAAGCGGGCAACTGTCGTCACGAATACGAACGAGCTGGACAGGCAGATCAGAAAGTACTATAACGCCGTCCGCGAGTGGCTTCGGGACAACGGCCGAGAGAATGAGACGGTGGCGGTCGTCTGCGTCGTCGGCAAACCGCTAAGTGACTGGTCCGACGTAGACGGCCGCAGTATAAGTAACGAGCAGCTCGCCGCACGTAAGGCCCGAGTGGTGCTCTACGACGAACTGATCGATAACGCACGTTCCTCCTATCAGGACTACTTGAATGCAAACGAGTCCGTTGGGAGAATTCAGAAGCTTCTCGACGCCATCGCAACGTCGAGTTCTGCGTCCATTGAGGACGATGTCTCAGACGGTAATCAAGGCGCTTCGGAGCTCGGCGGTAGGACAAGTCTCAAGGACGAAGCCGAGGCTTATTTGGAACTCGCAACTGAAACACACTGAGACCGCGGGGCGTCGTCATGCTGGTGTCATGAGGTAGGATCACGGCAGGCCAACGGCTCCGAGCGGGTGCCGGGTGGTTTCTAGTGCAGCATTTCAAACTGTAGAAGGTCGGCCCGTGGTCCTCTCATCTGTTATTGCGAGCGACAGCTTCAAGGTCGCCGAGTTCTTTGCCGGGGTAGGGCTCGCGAAGCTTGGCCTGGAAGATGGGGAATTCACCGTAGTCTGGTCTAACGACTATGACCCGCGAAAGAAGCGAGTCTTTGACGCGATTCATGGGCCGGAACACGTCTATGACGAGCGCGATGTGGCAAATATCCGTGGAGCGGATATCCCAGATATAGACCTTGCTTGGGCATCATTCCCTTGTACCGATCTATCGCAAGCCGGTCTTCGCGCTGGCATTCGGGGCAGAGAAAGTGGTGCCTACTGGCATTTCTCTCGAGTACTGAAAGAGATGGGTGATCGCGCGCCCTCCGTGATCGCGATCGAGAACGTCGGGGGATTTGTCAGCGGGAACGAAGGAAAGGATCTTTCTGCCGTCCTAATGGACTTAAAGGAACTTGGATACCAACTTGACGTGATCCCGCTCGACGCCGCGATGTTCGTTGCCCAATCGCGTCCGCGCTTGTTCATCGTGGGCTCAAAGTCGGTTCCCGAACCTCCGGTTTCGGCTGCGGAATCGAGGGAAGCCAGCCGACTCAGTGGCCTACTCCCATATCTGAATGAGAAGCTCGTTTCGTACGCACCCGCATTGCCGACGACCCAGCACCCTGAGACTTTCTCCTCGCTGGCAGCCCGGGTTGAAGAGGACACTCAGGTGACTTGGTGGGACGCCTCGTCGGTAAGTGCAGCTCTCAAGTCTCTTTCTCCGCGACAGGCAGCTAGGATCGCATCTCTTCGCGACTCCAGCGTTACCTCCTACCGGACGGGGTATCGACGGATGCGACTCGGTGTCCCCACCTGGGAGTTCCGCGCGGACGAGCGGGCCGGATGCCTGCGGACTCCAAAAGGAGGTTCGTCGGTGCAAGCCGTGCTTCGAGCGGGACGCGGTGTTGTAAATATTCGATGGATGGGTCCAGCTGAGTACGCTGAGCTGATGGGCGTCAACCACCCAGTCACCGCACATCTCCGCCGGTCTGATCAGCTGTGGGCATTCGGAGATGCAGTTTGCGTGCCAGTCGTATCATGGCTGGCGCGCGAATATCTCGGCCCTTTGGTTGCTAGCACGGCGTCCGATTTCCGTGGAGATGTGCTCTTAGCCGCTGCCGGGTAAATATCAGCAGTGCTCGAAGACGTAGGCGTCGTCGGTCGGCGTGACCAGGTCGCGGTCGCGCAGGATCGTCATCGCCGGGCGGCTCTTCAGCTTGCAGACCGACCCCCAGGAGCGCTCGAGGGTGTCCGCGTACTCGATGTCGATGACCCGCTTGCCGTAGGCCTTCGTGTACGCCGAGCACTCCCGGTACTGCACGCACTCCTCGGCGACGACGAAGTCGAACCCGGTCTGCTTCCGGCCGGAGGCCCCGAGCTGCGGCGTGTTCTTCTGCCCGACGGCCAGGCCGTGGCGGTGCCCGGTGTCGACGAGTGACTTCGCCAGCGCGAGGTTGCCGGCGCGCGTCAGACGCTTCCCGCTCCGGGTCCACGAGTCGAGGTTGTCGAACTCGACCGCGTCGAACCCGCGGTCGCCGCAGCGGGCGATGGACTTCGCGAGCACCTTCGTGATGAGCGCGCGCTTCGCGGCCGTCCGGGTGTCGAGGAGCATCTCGTCCGGCCAACCCGGGTCGGACACCGGCTTGCCGGCCCGGTCGCGCAGGATCGCCGACGGGTAGGACCCCGTCCACGTGCGGGCGGACTCGGGCTGCGTCTGGAACCCGTTGACGTAGCAGATGTCGTACTTGCCCTTCGCGGGCTTCGCGGTGCTGTCCCGCTCGACGATCGTCACACCGGACGGCGGCGTGTAGGAGCCGCCGAGCTGGTAGTCCGGGCGCCCCGAGGTCGGCAGGTTGCGGTAGCTCGCCGCAGCGCTGGTCGGAGCAGCTTCGGCGCAACCGGCCGTGCCGAGGACGGCCACCAGGGCCATCGCGGTGGTGATCAGGACGGTTCGCGTACGCACCCGGGAATCCTCGCATGCGCACGGCGAACGGACCGGTCCTGGGTTCTGCGGGGTCGACACGCTATGCTGGTGGTACTCGAGACGCCGATCGTCTCGTGCGTCGTACGGACGCCCCGAACTCCCGACCACGTTCCACTGATCCTCTGGTCGATGATCGAGCACCTCCCGAAGGTGCCCAGGCTTCTCTGCTGCGGCGACTGCGCCAGCCACCTCTGTTGGCGCGCATCCCGCCCGCGCGCTGCCTCAGAGCGCGCCCACAGCCGGTCTCATCCGGCTCGAAAGGTCACCATGACCACCAATGACCTCCGTTTCTCCGACCTGGGCGTCCCAGCGCCGATGGTCGCCGTCCTCGCCGACCAGGGCAAGGAGACCGCGTTCCCGATCCAGGAGGACACGCTCCCCGACTCCCTGCAGGGCAAGGACGTCCTCGGCCGTGGCCGCACCGGCTCCGGCAAGACGATCGCCTTCGCGATCCCGCTCGTCGCCCGCCTCGCCGCCAGTGGCCGCAAGCGCCGCGCCGGCCGCCCCCGCGCCCTGGTGCTCGCCCCGACCCGTGAGCTCGCGACCCAGATCGACGTCGCCCTCGCCCCGCTCGCCAAGGCCATGGGCCTCAACACCACGACCATCTTCGGTGGCGTCGGACAGGGCCGTCAGGTCGACGCCCTGCGCGGCGGCGTGGACGTCGTCGTGGCGTGCCCGGGTCGCCTCGCCGACCTCATGCAGCAGGGCCACGTCAACCTCGGTGACATCGAGGTGACCGTCCTCGACGAGGCCGACCACATGGCCGACATGGGCTTCCTGCCCGGCGTGACCAAGATCATGCAGGCGACGCCCGAGCAGGGGCAGCGTCTGCTGTTCTCCGCCACGCTCGACAACGGCGTGGACAAGCTCGTCAAGAAGTTCCTGCACAACCCGGTGATGCACTCCGTCGACGAGGCGAACAGCCCCGTCGAGGCGATGACCCACCACCTGTTCGAGGTCGCCGACGCCGACGCGAAGAAGCACCTCGTGAGCACCCTCGCCTCGGGCAACGGTCGCCGCATCCTCTTCATGCGCACCAAGCACCACGCCAAGCGCCTCGCCAAGCAGCTCAGCAGCCAGGGGATCCCGGCCGTCGACCTGCAGGGCAACCTGTCGCAGGGCGCCCGTGAGCGGAACCTGGCGAAGTTCTCGTCCGGCGAGGCCCTCGTCCTCGTCGCCACCGACGTCGCCGCCCGTGGTGTGCACGTCGACAACGTCGAGCTCGTCGTGCACGTCGACCCGCCCACCGAGCACAAGGCGTACCTGCACCGCTCGGGCCGTACCGCCCGTGCCGGTTCGTCCGGTGACGTGGTCACGGTGACGATGCCCGCCGAGCGTCGCGACGTCGCACAGATGATGCGTGCCGCCGCGATCAAGGTCACCCCGCAGCAGGTCACCGCGACCTCCCCGGCGGTCACCACGCTCGTCGGCGAGATCGCCCCGATCCGCCACGTCGCCGAGGACCAGCCCGCGCAGCACCAGCGTCAGCCGAAGCAGCGCTCCGCCGACTCCGCCGGTGACCGTGGTCGTCGTGGTCGCGGCGGCCGTCCGGGAGGCTCGGGTCAGCCCGCGCGCTCCGGCTCGGCTTCCGAGTCCGCCGGTTCGGCCGGGGGCCGTCAGGGCCGTCCGGCTCGCGGCGCACGTTCCGAGGGCACCGGGCGCTCCGCCGCAGCGGGCGCGGGCTCGACGGGTGGTCGCCGCAGCGGCGGCAGCCGTCGCGCCGGCAGCGACACCGTGCGCGGTGGGTCCTCTGCCGTCTGGTCCTCGGACGGTGGCTACGCCGCGGGCCGTGGAGCCGGCCAGGAGTCGGGCGGGGGCCGTCGTGGCTCGTCGCGCCGTGCCTCCCGTCCGGCCGGCGCTGCCGACCGCCACTGACCTGTCGACCCGGCCCGCGCTGACCAGCGGGGGACAACCTTGGGGGCGCCTGCGAAGCGGACGCCCCCGAGGCGTAGGTTCTCCTTCACCGGATGCCGCGCAAGCGGCTGACGGGGAAACGTCCGCTGTTGGAAGGAGTGCCTATGGCTGGGATCGAAGACATCAAGAACGCCGCTGAGAAGGCGGCAGGCAAGGTCAAGGAGGCCGTCGGGAACGCGACGGACAACGACCACCTCAAGGCTGAGGGCAAGACCGATCAGGTCAAGGCCGACACCAAGCAGGCGGGTACGAACGTCAAGGACGCCGCTTCCGGCGTCGCCGACAGCCTCAAGAGCGACCGCGACACGAAGTAAGAAGCCGGTTCACTACCGCGCTGCAAAGCCCCCGGATCCGATCGGATCCGGGGGCTTCGTCGTGCGCGGGTGCTCCGTCGTGTTCCAGAACCGGGCGGGTCGCTACATGAGCGCGCCGACCGACGCGAGGCCCGCGCGCAGCAGGGCGCCGCGGCCACCCTCCATGTCGTCGGCGACGCCGTCGGACGCGGCTTCCATCGGGGTCATCCAGGTGAGCTCGAGGGCGTCCTGCCGGGGCTCGCACGTGCCGGTGACCGGGACGACGTAGGCCAGCGAGATCGCGTGCTGTCGCTCGTCGGTGTAGACCGAGGCGCCGGGCAGCGGGAAGTACTCGGCCACGGTGAACGGCGTCGGGCTCGACGGCAGCTGCGGGAACGCCATCGGGCCGAGGTCCTTCTCGAGGTGACGGAAGAGCGCCGTGCGGATGGACTCGCCGAACATCACGCGACCGGACACCAGGGTGCGGACGATCGAGCCGCTCGGGGCCACACGCAGCAGCACTCCGACCTCGGTCACGACGCCGAGCCCGTCGGTACGGACGGGGATCGCCTCGACGTAGCAGATGGGGAGTCGACGACGCGCGTTGGCGAGTTCCTCGTCGGACAGCCAGCCGGAGTCGGGGTCGGGGGTTTGCAACGAGGCCATGCACCGTGTCTACCAGGGACGGCGTCGAGTTCGGCGGAAGGCGCGGGACTTGGGGATGGTTAGCGTTGTCCACATGATCGATGCAGACCTGGTGCAGTGGACCCGTCCCGCGGAAGAACGCGCAGGGACACCGCTGCTCGTGACCATGCACGGGGTGGGGTCGAACGAACGCGACCTGCTCGGACTCGCCCCCGCGCTGCCGGCGGCCTGGACGATGGCGTCACTGCGGGCACCGATGCCGTGGGGCCAGGGGTTCAGCTGGTACCCGCTCGGGACGCCGGGCTCCCCCGCACTCGAGCCCGTCGACACCGCAGTCGCCGAGGTGCTCGCGTGGGTCGACTCCGTCGCCGCCGACCACCCGCGGATCGGGCTGCTCGGGTTCTCGCAGGGCGGGTCGATGGCGCTGCAGCTGCTGCGCGCACGGCCCGCGGCGTTCGCGTTCGCGGTGTCGCTGTCCGGGTTCGTCGTGCCGGGGGTGACGGATGGGCGTGACGAGACCGTCGCCGCCGTCCGGCCGCGGGTGTTCCTCGGGCACGGCGACCTCGACCCGGTGATCCCGGCGGAGGCCACCGCGCGGACGCAGGCGTGGGCGGCGGCGAACACCACCGTGACGGACCGGACGTACGAGGGGCTGCCGCACGCGGTGTCGGCAGCGGAGCTGTCGGACGTCGCCGCGTTCATCGGGGCGTAGGCGCGGGGCGCGCTTGGTGAGCAGAAAAGGTCGAGTCCAGGCGTGCGGACTCGACCTTTTCTGCTCACGATGCGCCGGGGTTAGCCCCGGCGACGACGGACGGGAGGCACGGTGCGGGCTGGCACCGTGCCTCCCGTTCGTGGGTTCCGCCGTCAGTCGGCGAGGATCTGCAGGAGGTCCTTGCGGAGCTGGTCGACCTTGGCGGTGGCGGCCTTGGCCTGGTCCTCCGTCGCGGTCGTCCGGTACATCTGCAGGACGCCCATGGTCTTCCGGAGCGCTTCGAAGAACTCGCGCTGCGCGTCCGGGATCCCGGGGGCCGCGTCGAGTGCCGCTGCGATCTCGTCGGCCTTCGCCTCGGCCTCGGCCTTGCCGGCGTCGGTGAGCTCGAAGAGGGTCTTGCGGCCGTCGCCCGACGAGACCACGAGGTCTTCGTCGACGAGCTGCTGGAGCGTCGGGTAGACCGAGCCGGGGCTCGGCTTCCAGGCGCCGCCGGTGCGCTCGGCGATGGTCTTGATCACGGCGTAGCCGTTCTGCGGCCCCTCGGCCAGCAGGCCGAGGATCGCGAGGCGGACGTCACCGCGGCGGCGGCGTTCGCGCCCGAAGCCGGGTCCGCCGAAGCCGCCGAAGCCGGGGCCGAAGCCCATGCCCATGCCCGGCCCGAAGCCCGGGCCGAAGCCACGGCCGCCTCGGCCGCCGTGCTCGTGGTCACCGCGGTCGCGGCCGGGGAAGCCGGCGCCGTGGTGCTGCCGCGCGCCGCCGAAACGGGGGCCGCGCGGGTGGTGGTTGCTTTCGTTGTCGTTGTGCATGGGGCGCATGGTGCGTCCTTCCTTGTTGCTGAGTCGGCTCGCGGTCGGTCAGACTGGTTTCGTCTTCGTCGTATCGCGATGTGTTTACGATAGATCGCTAACTATCGTCTTGTCAAGGGGTACTCACCGCTCGGCCTGCTGTCGGTGGTGGCGGGCAGGATGGGCGGACCATGACGGACGTCTTCGAGCGCTTCTCCCCCGCGACCGCGGAGTGGTTCCGAGGTGCGTTCGACGCCCCGACACCGGCGCAGGCGGGCGCCTGGGACGCCATCTCGACGGGGCAGCACGCTCTCGTCATCGCGCCGACCGGATCCGGCAAGACCCTGGCCTCGTTCCTGTGGTCGATCGACCGGCTCATCAGCGCGACCGACCGGCCCCCGGCCAAGCAGCGCACGCGGGTCCTGTACGTCTCGCCGCTCAAGGCCCTCGGCGTCGACGTCGAGCGGAACCTGCGCAGCCCGCTCGTCGGCATCACGCAGACGGCCCGGCGGCTCGGCACCGAACCACCCGAGGTCACCGTCGGGGTGCGCAGTGGCGACACCCCGTCGTCGGACCGGCAGAAGCTGCTCCGCCAGCCGCCCGACATCCTCATCACCACGCCCGAGTCCCTGTACCTCATGCTCACCTCGCAGGCGCGCGAGACCCTGGTGAACGTCGACACCGTCATCGTGGACGAGGTGCACGCGGTCGCCTCGACCAAGCGCGGGGCGCACCTGGCCGTCTCGCTCGAGCGGCTCGACGACCTGCTCGACAAGCCGGTGCAGCGCATCGGGTTGTCCGCCACGGTCCGGCCGCCGGAAGAGGTCGCTCGGTTCCTCGGCGGCCGTGCGCCGGTGACGATCATCGCCCCGCCGGCGCAGAAGACCTTCGACCTGCGCGTGGTCGTGCCGGTCGACGACATGGCCGAGCTCGGTGCTCCGCCGGTCGGTGCGGACGCGTCCGACGCTCCCGCGAACGGCTCGATCTGGCCGCACGTCGAAGAGCGTGTGGTCGACCTCATCGAGGAGCACCGGTCGACGATCGTGTTCGCGAACTCGCGGCGACTGGCCGAGCGACTCACCGCGCGGCTGAACGAGATCCACGAAGAGCGCGTCCTCGCCGCGGCGGCTCCGGCTTCGGCCGCGGAGGGCGATGCGCTGGTGCCGGCGGGTGTCTCGCCGGCCGACGACGGACTGCCGGTGGCGCGGGGTCGCCCACAGTCGCCCGCCCGGACCTCGGCGCACGCGGTCGCACCCCAGGGCACGAAGCGGCCGCCGGCGCAGATGATCGGCGCGTCCGGGCAGACCGGTGGCGGCGGCTCCGACACTGCAGTGCCCGTGCTCGCCCGCGCCCACCACGGCTCGGTGTCAAAGGACCAGCGCGCCATCATCGAGGACGACCTGAAGTCCGGTCGGCTGCGGTGCGTCGTCGCGACGAGTTCGCTCGAGCTCGGCATCGACATGGGCGAGGTCGACCTCGTCGTCCAGGTCGAGGCGCCGCCCTCGGTCGCGAGCGGTCTGCAGCGCGTCGGGCGTGCCGGGCACCAGGTGGGCGAGATCTCCCGCGGAGTGCTGTTCCCGAAGCACCGCGCCGACCTCGTCAACAGTGCGGTCACGGTCGAACGGATGGTCTCGGGGCAGATCGAGTCGATCTCGGTGCCGGCGAACCCCCTCGACGTGCTGGCGCAGCACACCGTCGCCGCGGGAGCGATCGACACCGTCGACGTCGAGCACTGGTTCGACCTGGTCCGGCGGAGCGCTCCGTTCAGCGGGCTGCCCCGCTCGGCGTTCGACGCCACGCTCGACCTGATCACCGGGCGGTACCCGAGCGACGAGTTCGCCGAACTCCGCCCGCGGCTGGTGTGGGACCGCGTGCACGGCACCCTGACCGGACGCCCCGGCGCCCAGCGGCTCGCGGTGACGAGCGGCGGCACGATCCCGGACCGCGGCATGTTCGGCGTGTTCATGGTCGGCGAGAAGGCCTCCCGCGTCGGCGAGCTCGACGAGGAGATGGTCTACGAGTCCCGCGTCGGGGACGTCTTCGCGCTCGGTGCCACGAGCTGGCGGATCGAGGAGATCACCCACGACCGGGTCATCGTGAGCCCGGCGTTCGGACAGCCCGGTCGGGTGCCGTTCTGGAAGGGCGACGGCATCGGCCGCCCCGCCGAACTCGGTCGCGCGACGGGGGCGTTCGTGCGCGAGGTCGAGGGCGCCTCGGACGACGACGCCCGCGCCCGGGTCGCCGCTGGCGGCCTCGACGAGCGTGCCGTCACGAACCTGCTGACCTTCCTGCGCGACCAGCGGGCGGCCACCGGTCACGTGCCGAACGACACGACGCTCGTGGTCGAGCGCTTCCGCGACGAACTCGGCGACTGGCGGCTCATCCTGCACTCGCCGTACGGCATGCAGGTGCACGCGCCGTGGGCCCTGGCGGTCGCGGCACGGTTGCGCGAACGCCACGGCATCGACGGCGACGCGATGGCCGCCGACGACGGCATCGTGGTGCGCATCCCCGAGACCGACGCCGAACCGCCGGGCGCCGACCTGTTCGTGTTCGAGCGCGACGACCTCGAGGCACTCGTCACGGACGAGGTCGGTGGCTCGGCGCTGTTCGCCGCGCGGTTCCGCGAGTGTGCGGCGCGCGCCCTGCTGCTGCCCCGTCGGAACCCCGGGCAGCGTTCGCCCCTGTGGCAGCAGCGGCAACGCGCCTCGCAGCTGCTCGAGGTGGCCCGGAAGTACCCGTCGTTCCCGATCGTGCTCGAGACCGTGCGCGAAGTGCTGCAGGACGTCTACGACGTGCCCGCCCTGCTCGGCATCGCCGACGAGATCGCCGGCCGCCGCATCCGCCTGGTCGAGACCGAGACCGAGACGCCGTCCCCGTTCGCCCGTTCGATCCTGTTCGGGTACGTCGCCGCGTTCATGTACGAGGGCGATTCCCCGCTCGCCGAGCGCCGGGCCGCGGCACTGTCGCTCGACTCGACCCTGCTCGGCGAACTGCTCGGCCGCGCGGAACTGCGGGAGCTGCTCGACCCGGCGGTCATCGCCTCGGTCGAACAGGACCTGCAGCGGCTGTCGCCGGACCGCCGGGCGCGCGACGCCGAGGGGCTGGTCGACGTGCTGCGGCTCGTCGGCGCGCTCGACCTCGACGAAGCCGTCGACCGGAGCTGGCTGGCGGCGTCGGACGACCGCTCCGCCGCTGCGACCGAGGTGCAGACCGTGCTCACCGCGCTCGAGCGCGACCGCCGTGTCCTGTCGTTCTCACACGCCGGGTCCACCCGCTGGGCCGTCATCGAGGACGCCTCGCGCCTGCGTGACGCCCTCGGGGTCCCGCTGCCGATCGGCGTGCCGACCGCGTTCGTCGAACCCGTCGCCGACCCGCTCGGCGACCTGGTCGGCCGGTACGCCCGGTCGCACGGGCCGTTCTCGGCGCAGGAGGCCGCGGGTCGCCTCGGCCTCGGGGTCGCCGTCGTGCAGGACACCCTGCGCCGTCTGGTCGCCGACCGACGTGTGGTCGAGGGCGAGTTCCGCCCGGATCGGCAGGGCGCCGAGTGGTGCGACGCCGAGGTCCTGCGCCGGATCCGCACGAAGTCCCTCGCCGCGCTCCGCCACGAGGTCGAGCCGGTGTCGCCGGACACGCTCGCGCGCTTCCTGCCCGCCTGGCAGCACGTGCAGACCCCCGGCACCCGCGGCGGCCTGCGCGGGGTCGACGGGGTCCTGCAGGTGATCGACCAGCTCGCCGGCGTCGCCCTGCCCGCCAGCGCCTGGGAGACCCTGGTGCTGCCCGCGCGGGTGACCGACTACTCCACGAACATGCTCGACGAGCTCACCGCCACCGGCGAGGTCCTGTGGTCCGGCGGCGGGACCCTGCCCGGCAACGACGGGTGGGTGCGCCTGCACCTCGCCGAGACGGCGTCGACGACGCTCGCCGAGCCCTCCGGCGACGAGACCACCGAGCTGCAGCGCGACGTGCTCGGTGCCCTGGCCGGCGGCGGCGCGTACTTCTTCCGCCAGCTCGGGCAGGCCGTCGGCAGCACCGACGACCCGGCCCTGACGACGGCGCTGTGGGACCTCGTCTGGGCCGGACAGATCACGAACGACACGTTCGCTCCGCTGCGCTCGATGCTCGGCGGCAAGGCGAAGAGCAGCAGCGCCCCGCGGGCTCGTGCGTACCGCGGGCGCCGCCGTCCGACGATGCCGACGCAGTCCGGCCCGCCGTCCGTCGGTGGCCGCTGGTCCCTGCTCCCCCTGGCCGAGTCCGACTCGACCGTGCGGGCCGCCGCGACCGCCGAGCAGCTGCTCGAGCGCTACGGGGTCGTCACCCGCGGGGCCGTCCAGGTCGAGGGGGTCCGGGGTGGGTTCGCGGGCGTGTACCGGGTGCTCTCGCGGTTCGAGGAGTCCGGGCGGGCGCGCCGCGGCTACTTCATCGAGGGCCTCGGGGCCGCACAGTTCGCCACGGGTCCGACCATCGACCGGCTGCGGACCTACGCCCGTGACCTCGACGACGACGAACGCGTCGACCCGGACCGGAAGCGCGAGGCACTGACCCTGGCCGCGACCGACCCCGCGAACCCGTACGGCGCATCGCTGCACTGGCCGTCCGACGACCGCGCGGCGGCCGACACGGACGTCACGGGCGCCGACGTCGCTGCTGTCGCTGCGGCTGCGCAGAAGGCCCCGGCACCGGCCACCACCGGCGCACGCGGCCACCGGCCCGGGCGCAAGGCCGGAGCACTCGTCACCACCGTCGACGGCCGGCTCGCGGTGTACGTCGAGCGCGGCGGCAAGTCGGTGTTGACCTTCACCGACGACCCCGCCGACCTGGCCGTCGCAGCGGCGTCGATCGCGGGCATCGTGCGCACCGGACTGCGGAAGCTCGCGGTCGAGCGCGTCGACGGCGAGTTCGTGCTCGGTACCCCGCTCGGCACCGCGCTGGGCGACGCCGGGTTCACCGCCACCCCGCAGGGACTCCGGCTCCGTGCCTGAGGGCGACACCGTCTACCGGGCAGCGCACCGGCTGCACACGGCGCTCGCGGGCAAGGTCCTGACCCGGAGCGACTTCCGGGTGCCCGCGTTCGCGACCGTCGACCTGGTCGGCCGCACCGTCGACGAGGTCGTGCCCCGTGGCAAGCACCTGCTGCACCGGATCGGGGACCTGACCGTGCACTCCCACCTGAAGATGGAGGGGCGGTGGGACGTCTACGCCCCCGGCGAGCGCTGGCGACGCCCGGCGCACCAGGCACGCGCGATCCTCGACACCGAGGACGTCTCCACGGTCGGGTTCACACTCGGGGTGCTCGAGGTGATCCCCCGCGACCAGGAGTCCGAGGTCGTCGGACACCTCGGCCCGGACCTGCTCGGCCCCGACTGGGACGCCGACCTGGCGCTCGAGAACCTGACGCGGGATCCGTCGCGGCCGGTCGGCCTGGCGCTGCTCGACCAGCGGGTGCTCGCCGGCCTCGGCAACGTCTACCGCAACGAGCTCTGCTTCCTGCGCGGGGTCCTGCCGACCCGCCCGGTGGCCGAGGTGCACGACGCCGGCCGGACGATCTCCCTGGCGAGCCGGCTCATCCTGGCGAACCGGGACCGCAGCCACCGGGTGACGACGGGGATCGATCGCCCGGGGCGTCGGTTCTGGGTCTACGGACGCGCGGGCAAGCCGTGCCTGCGGTGCGGCACCCGGATCCGGCGAGGGGACCTCGGTGACTCGGAACTCACCCTGCGGGACACCTACTGGTGCCCGCGCTGCCAGACCTGAGCCGCGGGCGCAGCGACGAGCACCGGCACGTGCCTGCTCACCGGGTGACGGGGTGCAGGCGCTCGGCGGCGGTCGACCGCACCGCGTCCGTGACCCGCTCGAGCAAGGGTGACGCCAGGTTCCACCGCTGCCACCACAGGGCGACGTCGGCTCGGCGCGTCGGGGTGAGCTCGAGCAGCTCGCCCCGCGCCAGGGCATCGAGGCACTGCGCTTCGGGCAGCATCCCCCACCCGAAGCCGAGCGAGACCGCCCGTGCGAAGTCGGCCGAGGTCGGGACGAAGTGGCGTGGACCGGAGGGCGCGTGGCCGAGCACCCGGCGGAGGTAGCCCTGCTGCAGGTCGTCGTCACGGTCGTAGTCGACGAGGGGCACCAGGTCGAGGCGGCTCAGCATCCGCCGCTCGGTGTCGGCGTCGGCCAGGTAGCGGTCGACGAACGCCGGCGACGCCACCGCCCGGTACCGGTCGATGCCGAGCGGCACCGACGAGCAGCCCTGCACGGGGTCCGCCTCGGCCGTCACGGCACCCATCACCGTGCCGGCGCGCAGCAGCTCGGCGGTGCGGTCCTGGTCCTCGCGGTGCAGGTCGAAGACCACCTCGGTGTCGGCACGGACGAGTGCGAGCGCGTCAAGGAACCACGTGCCGAGCGAGTCGGCGTTGACGGCGAGCGGGATCGACGGCACCGCAGACCCCGCACCGTCGGCATCGGTCTCGCCGAGTGCGCGAGCGGTCTCGTCGTCGAGCAACCGCACCTGACGTGCGTGCCGGAGCACGACCGCTCCGTCGGCAGTCGGGGTGACCGGGGTCGTCCGTTGCAGCAGGACCCGGCCGACCTGCTGCTCCATCGACTTGATGCGCTGCGAGACCGCCGACGGGGTGATCGCCAGGGCCCGGGCGGCCGCGTCGAGGGTGCCGTGGTCGACGGCGGCCAACAGGGTCTCGAGGTGCTCGCGCTGGAACCGGACCATGCAGTGCAGCTTACGGCGCTGTAGGAACGTGAGCTGTTCTACAGACGAGGGAGCACCTAGCGTCGTGGACGTGACCGCACTCCTCCCCCTGCTCGCCGGCCTCGGCACCGGACTCGCCCTGATCGTCGCGATCGGTGTGCAGAACACCTACCTGCTCCGGTTGGCGGTCAGCTCGAGTCTGCGGGTGGTGACGGCGGCGGTCGTCGTGTGCGCGGTGTCGGACGCCGTGCTCATCGTCGCCGGGGTGCTCGGCGTCGGGGCCGTGGTCGAGCGGTTCCCGGTGGCGCTCGTCGTCGTACGGTTCGTCGGGGCCGCGTTCCTCGTGACCTACGGCGTGCTCGCCGCGCGACGGGCACTGCGGCCGTCGCGCGACGCCATGCGCGTGGCCGACGAGGCGGCGGACGACGTGACCATCGCGACTCGCGTCGCCGACGAGGCGTCGGACGACGGCGTGCCGGAGCCGGCCGCGGGCAGTGGACCCGAGCGCCCGGGGACGGTGGTGGCGGGGCGGACGCGCACCGTGCCTCCCGGCCAGGCGGTGACCATGCGCACGGCGGTGGCGACCATGCTCGTCTTCACGTGGGCGAACCCGCACGTGTACCTGGACACGCTGGTGTTCCTCGGGTCCGTCGCGAACCAGCAGGGCCCGGACGACCGCTGGCTCTGGACCGTCGGCGCGGTTGCGGCGAGCTGCCTGTGGTTCGGCGCGCTCGGGTTCGGCGGGCGACTGCTCCGACCGCTGTTCGAGAAGCCGCTGACGTGGCGGGTGTTCGACGGCCTGGTCGCCGTCGTGATGCTGGGCTTCGGCGTCCTGTTGGTCGTCGGCGCGTAGGAGGCCGGAGCCCGCTACTGCTGGCCCTTGCCGACCCGGCTGTTGCGGCGGCTGTAGCCGAAGTAGATCGCGAAGCCGATCACGAGCCAGACGACGAACCGCAGCCAGGTCTCGACCTCGAGGTTGAGCATCAGCCAGAAGCACAGCACCGCCGACAGGATCGGGATCACCGGCGACCACGGCACCCGGAACGAGCGCGGGGCGTCCGGACGCGACTTGCGGAGCACGATGATGCCGATCGACACCAGCACGAAGGCCGACAGCGTGCCGATGTTGATCATGCCCTCGAGCTTGTCGACCGCCGTGAACCCGGCGAGCAGCGCGACGACGACGCCCGCGACGACCTGCACGCGCACCGGCGTCTGCGTCTTCGGGTTCGTCTTCGAGAACCAGCGCGGCAGCAGACCGTCACGGCTCATCGCGAAGACGATGCGGGACAGACCGAGCAGCAGCACCATGACGACGGTCGTCAGGCCGATCAGGGAGCCGATGGCGATGATGCCGGCAGCCCACGGCAGCCCGACGATGTCGAAGGCCGAGGCCAGGGACGGTGCGTCCTCCTGCGCCAGGCGCTGGTAGGAGACCATGCCGGTGATGACGATGCTGACGCCGACGTAGAGCAGCGTCACGATGCCCAGGCCGATGAAGATGCCGCGGGGCAGCGTCTTCTGCGGGTTCTCGGTCTCCTCCGCGCTGGTCGCGACGACGTCGAAGCCGATGAACGCGAAGAACACGAGCGACGCCGCGGCGAGCAGCCCGAAGACGCCGTACTGCGCGGGCTCGGAACCGGTGAACCACGACACGAGCGACTGGGTCCAGACGCTGCCCTCCGCGCCCTTGGCGGGCTCCGACGGCGGGATGAACGGGGTGAAGTTCGCGGCCTTGACGAAGAACGCGCCGGCGACGATGACGAACACCACGATGGCGACCTTGATGATCGTGATGACCGCCGAGACCCGCGACGACAGGCGGGTGCCGAAGGCGAGCAGCACCGTGAAGATACCGACGATCAGGACCGGGCCCCAGGTGAACGGGATCGGGCCGAGCTGGATCGTGCTCGGCAGGGTCACACCGAACACGTCGAACGCGGTGCTGAGGTAGATGCCCCAGTACTTCGCGATGACGGCGCTGGCGGTGAGGGTCTCGAGGATGAGGTCCCAGCCGACGATCCAGGCGAGGAGCTCGCCCATCGTGGCGTAGGTGAACGTGTAGGCGGAGCCGGCGACGGGGATCGTCGAGGCGAACTCGGCGTAGCACATGATCGCCAGGCCACACGTGACCGCGGCGAGCAGGAACGAGATGATGACGCCGGGCCCGGCGAAGTTCGCGGCGGCGTTCGCGCCGACCGAGAAGATGCCGGCGCCGACGGCGACCGCGATGCCCATCGCGGCGATGTCGAACGTCTTCAGGGAGCGTTTCAGGGACCGGCCCTGCTCCTCGGAGTCGGCCAGTGAGGCCTCGATCGACTTGATGCGGAGCTTCGTTGCCATGGGGTGGATCCCGTCATCGACTGGGCGGCGGACCCCGTGACATTACTGGTGTACCACCCCGACACGCAAACAGCGGAGCCGCTGGGCGCATGGGAACCAGGTTCCGGACGCGGAACCAGGGAACGGCGCGGTGCGGTGTCCGGAACCAGGTTCCGTGGGCAGAGCGGGTCGACCGGGAGGCCCGGCTCGGCTCAGGCGGATCGGCGCCAGTCCGCCAGGAACCGCGCTCCGGCCTCGTCGTGGATCACCCCGTCGGGTGCGGTGAGCACCGGGTACGGCGTCGCCGGCACGCCGTCCGAGGGACGGACGTCGACGTGCGCGACCTCGTGGCCGTTCGCGTGCAGCCAGTCCGCCATCGCGTAGTCGCTGCGCGAGTCGCCCATCGTGCGCCAGGCCGTCGGCAGCTCGCCGTCCTGCGCCAGGAGCTCGAGCGACCGCTCGGCGCCCATGTCCTTGCCGCTGCGGTCGGACTCGACGTCGGTCGAGATGATCGTCGGGTCGATCCGCCACTGCACGGCGCCGTCGGCGTCGGGTCGGACGTCGTCGAGACGGCGCACGCCCAGGCCGCGACGCTCGAGGGCCGCCATCGCCTTCGCGTCGAACTCGGGCTGCCGGGCCAGGTACGTGGCGTTCGGCACCTCCACCCGCTGCTCGATCGACACCATGGCGCGCTTCGTCTCGTCGAAGAACACCAGGTCGGCGTACTCGGTGCGGACGAGCTCGCGCATCTCGTCGGCGTAGTCGCGCGGGAGCGCCAGGTCGTCGGCGACGGTGAGCTCGCTCATCCCGCCCTCGTACTGCGGGCCGATCGAGCACCAGACGGCGCCCTTCTCGCAGACGGCGTGCACGCGTCCACCCTCGGCGAGACCACCGGCGAGCAGCGGACCGACCACCTCGCTCCGGATGAATGCGTCGCTCCGGCCGGTGTTGAAGACGACGGGGATGCCCTCGGCGGCGAGGGCGACGAGGTCCTCGATGATGCTCGGGATCGCGATGGTGCGGGAGACGGGGCTGGCGATGGGCCCGTCGACGTCGAGCAGGAGACCGAGACGAGGTGCGTTCACCACGCCATCCTCTCGCAGTCAGCTGCTCGGTGAGACGACCCGGACCAGGAACCCGTCGAGCACGGCGCCGATCGCAGCCGGGTCGGGCACGTGACCCTGCCCGGGGACCTCGACGTAGCCCGAGCCCGGCACGGCCTCGACGACCGCTCGGGCCGCCTGCCGCATCCACTCGTGGCCGTCGCTGCCCGCGGCGACGAGCACCGGGACACCGACCGCTGCTGCCACCCGCTCCGGGATCGCCAGGCCGTTGAGCACCCGCACGTCGCGGCTGAGCACGTGGGCGTCGACGACGAGCGACCGCCAGAGCGCACCCTTCAGCCGCAGCGCCGAGATCTGCCCCATCGGCACCCCCAGGACGTGCGCGAGGAACGCCCGGACCGCTTGGGCGCGACGGCCGGCGGCGACGTGCTCGTCGAGCAGGTCGGCGAAGACGACGTCGTCGGCGTGCGGGTCGACCGTCGCTCGGTACGGCGGCTCCCACAGCACGGCGGCCCCGAGCGCGACGCCGGCGGCGAGGCCCCGGAGGACCACCCCCGCGCCGACGCAGAGGCCGAGCGCGGCGACGGGTCCGTCCACACTCGCGACGACGGCCGCGAGGTCCTCGACCTCGCGTTCGATCGTCCACGGGGTGGTGTCGCCGCTCGCACCGCGGCCCCGCCGGTCGTACGTGATGACCCGGTAGCGGTCCTGCAGGCCGCCGGTCAGGTGCTCGACGGTGGGGGTGCCGTGGTGGTCGAAGGCGCCACCGACCACGACGAGCGCCGGACCGGTCCCCGCGTCGGACACGGCGATCACCGTGCCGTCGGCGGAGACGACCGTGCGGTCGACGTGCTGGTCCATTGGGGGCCTTCCGAGGGTGGTTCGACGGCGCTGCGTCGGGTCCTCGGGAGGGACCGGGCGGGTCGGTCCTCGAAGCATGGCATCGGAGCGCTCCCACGTCACCACCCGCAACCAGGGGGAGACGACCGATCCGGGTCCGGGTCCGGCTCCGGCTCCGCTCAGCGGTCGCGGTAGATCGCTCGGCGGTGGCCGGCATCGACGACGATCACGATGAGTCGGCCGTCGTCGATCTCGTAGATCAGACGGTAGTCACCTGATCGCACCCGCCAACCGGGTCGGTTCACGAGCTTCCGAGCTGCCGGGGGCCGCGGGTGGTCGGCGAGGATCGCGAGGAGTCCCTCGATCCGCCGACGACCGTCGGGCGGGAGCTTGCGGATGACACGTTGCGCGGACGGGATGACCTCGACCGACCAGGTCATCCGAGTCCGAGTTCGCGCTTGAGATCGTCCCACTGCACGTTCTCGCCGCCGATGCGCTTGTTCTCCGCGATGGCAGCGTCGTACGCGACCAGGTCGTCGAGGTCCTCGGCCGCCTCGAGCAGGCGGTCCAGGACATCCGCGTCCACCACCGCCGCGACGCGCTTGTTGCGCCGGGTCAGGTAGACGGGTTCGTGCCGGGCGTCGTCGATGATCGACGCCAGGCGGCCACGTGCTTCGGAGATCGACACTTCGCTCACCTGTACATTCTAGAGCGTTTTGTACAACTCAGACGAGCGCCGTGGTGCCGACCGACTCCCGTTCGAGCAACGATCGCTTGACGTCGAGCCCCCACGCGAAGCCCCCGAGCGTGCCGTCCGACCGCAGCACCCGGTGGCACGGCACGAACAGTGCGGGAGCGTTCCGTGCGCACACGCTGGCGGCGGCCCGCACGGCGTCCGGGCGACCCATCGCCCCCGCGAACTCGGTGTAGGTCAGGGTGCCGCCGGCGGGGATGCGGCGGAGCTGCCGCCACCCCTCGGTGAACAGGTCGGTGCCGAACTGCCGCACCGGCACCTGCATGGCGTGCTCGACCTCGCCCGAGTAGAAGGCGTCCACGGCATCAGCGGCGGCGACCGTGCCGTCGACGATGCGACTGGGCCGGTACCGGTCGGCGAGCCGCCCGAGGATCCGGTCGACGGAGTCGGTCCAGCCCGAGGCGAGGACACGGCCCTCGGCGTCCTCGAGCACGGTGAAGGCCCCGTCCGGGGTGTCCAGGGTCTGGATGGTTGCGTCGGTCATCGTTCGTCCTTCCGAGGGTCGTTGTCTTCGTGCCGCGCACGGCCGGTGCCGTGCACCCGCGCACCGGCGGCCGTCGCGATCGCGCGGTCGATGATCGGTCGCCAGCAGTGCATCGTCAGGTAGCTCCGCCAGGGCGCCACCTGCTCCGACCATAGGGAGAGCTCGCGCGCCGTACCGGGCAGTCCGAGTTCCTGTGCACCGTTGCGCACCGCGAGGTCGCTGTGGAGGAACACGTCGGGGTGGTGCCGGACCCGGAGCGCCACGTAGTCGGCGGTCCACGGCCCGATGCCCTTCACCGCCAACAGCCGCTCGCGCAGCTCGTCGAGGGACTGTCCGCCGTCGACCACGAGCGACCCGTCGGCGAACGCCGCGGCGACCCGCAGGATCGTGTCGACGCGGGCGGCAGGACCGCGCAGCACCTCGCGCCCACGGCCAGCGATGACCTCGGCGGACGGGAACAGCAGGCCGTCCGGCAGGATCGCCGACGGCACCGCGGTACCGAGCGCCGCCACGAGCCGCGTCTGGGCCGTCCGGGCCGCGGCGACGGAGACCTGCTGCCCGATGAGGGTGCGGAACACGATCTCGTGCGCGTCGACGGCACCGGGCAGCCGCAGGCCGGGGACCCGCTGCACGGCCGCAGCGAGCTCGGGCACGGAGCCGAGCACCGCGTCGACGGCGACCGGGTCGGCATCGAGGTCGAAGTACGACCGGACGCGGGCGACGAGCGTCGGCAGGTCGGACAGGTCGGTGACGCGCACCCGCAGGTCGATCCCGGTACCGCGACCGGCGGCCGTGGAACCGGCCGTCCCTGCGACCGCGGCCGATGCGCTGAACCAGCCCGGGCCTCCCGGCAGGTCGAGCAGCCGTCCGTAGGAGGTGACCCGCCCGGATTCGTCGGTGTCCACCTGCTCCAGGCCCGGCAGGGCGTGCAGTGCGTGCCAGTCGAGGAGCCCCTGCGCGTCGAACGGCGACCGCGCGGGCAGGTGCACGTGCAGTGCGCCGTCGGACGCGGGCCGGAGCGTCCGACGGGCGCGCAGCTCGGACGGGGTGACGGCGAAGACCTCGCGGACGGTCTCGTTGAACTGGCGGACGCTCGCGAACCCGGCCGCGAAGGCGACGTCCGCGATGGGCAGGTCCGACGACGTCAGCAGCGTGCGTGCCGTCTGGGCGCGGTGTGCGCGGCTGAGCGCCTTCGGGCCGGCACCGAGCTCGGCCGTCATGATGCGGTTGAGCTGGCGTTCGGAGTAGCCGACCCGTGCGGCGAGCCCCGGGACGCCGTCGCGCTCGACGACGCCGTCGAGGACGAGGCGCATGGCGCGGCCGGCGACGTCCTCGCGCAGGTCCCACTCGGGGCTGCCGGGGGTCGCTTCGGGCAGGCAGCGCTTGCAGGCACGGAAGCCGGCCAGGTGCGCTGCTGCACTCGTGCGGTAGAAGGTGACGCCGGTCTCGCGGGGCGTGCGTGCCGGGCAGCTCGGTCGGCAGTAGATGCCCGTGGAGTGCACGGCGGTGACGAACTGGCCGTCGAAGCGTGCGTCGCGCGAGGCGACGACGCGGTAGCGCTCGGCATGCAGCTGGTCGGTTCCGGGGATGGTCACGGGCCCAGCCTGACACGCACCACCGACCGCGACTGGCGGAAATCGGACGCCGCGGCACGTCGCGTGGTGCGGGTGGCGGGCGGCCCGAGGTTCCGAGATCTCGGCATGTCGGCGCTCGATGTGCTCGCCCGTGGAACCTCGGCGCCACACCGACGGCGTGTTGTGGAACCTCGGCGCAGTACCGACGACGGCACGGCGTCGACCGGGAGGCCCGGCTAGCGTTGGGCGGGTGACCTCCGGAGACGACGTGGCCGGGTCTGACCACCGGGTCGGCTCCGACGAGCTCGCCGGGCTCGCCGAGGTCGCCGACTCCGTCGACCTGCCGTTCCGGACCGACGTCGAGGTCGCGCTGCTGCTCGTGTCGCGCCGCCACCGCTACGAGGGCAGGCCGGCCGACGGTGCCGTGCCGGTCCGGTCGGACGACCCGGACGAGCTGCGCGACCGCATCGAACTGCGTGCGGGACTCGGCATCGTCGGCGACCGCTACTTCGCGGCGCGGGCGCACGTGCACGCCTCGGTGACGGTCATCGGGCTCGAGGGCCTCGAGGAGGTCGGACGATCACTCGGCGTGCCGGTCGACCCCGTGGCGACCCGGCGGAACGTGTTCCTGCGGGGCGCCGACGTCGAGGCGCTCCGGGGCGAGCCGTTCTTGCTGCAGAGCCCCGGCAGCGGTGCCGTGCTGTTCCGCGGGTACCGGCCGGCGAACCCGTGCGCCTGGATGGACCACGAGGTGGCGCCGGGTGCGTTCCGGGCGATGCGTGGACGGGGCGGGGTGCGGTGCGACCCCGAGTCCGACGGCGTGCTCACCCTCGGACCCGCGGTGCTCCGGACGACCCGCCCCGTCGCGCTGGGCTGACGGCGGCGCCCACAGAGGCAGCGCCGGCAGCGGCAGGGCCGTCAGCGGCAGCGCACCGTGCTCACGCGGTCAGCGCGCTCTCGATCGCGTCGACGAAGGCCCGCAGGTCGTCGGGGTTCCGCGAGGTGATGATGCCGCCGTCGACCTGGACTTCCTGGTCGACCCACTCGGCGCCGGCGTTCCGGACGTCGGTCTGCAGCGACGGGAACGAGGTGATCGTCCGTCCGCGCAGCACACCGGCCTCGATGAGGGTCCACGGGCCGTGGCAGATCGCCGCGACGGGCTTGTTCGCCTCGACGAAGGCCGTCACCAGGGAGACCGCCGAGTTGTCCTGTCGCAGGGTGTCGGCGTTGATGGTGCCACCGGGGACCACGAGCGCGTCGTACCCGGTCACGTTGACACCGGCGATGGTGGTGTCGGGGTCGAGGGACTTGCCGGGGTCCTTGTCGCCGACGAGGGTCGCGATCGAACCGGAGTCCTGCGCCGCCACGGTCACCGTCGCGCCGCGCTCGCGGAGCTGGTCGACGGGCACGACGATCTCGTCCTGCTCCACGCCGTAGTTCGTCGCGATGACGAGGACCTTCTTGCCGTCCAGGGTTGCCATGGTCGCTCCTTCCGCGGCACGGTGGTTCCGGCCGCACGTGCGGCCCGGTTGTTCCGGCCGCACACCCGAGGGTCGTCGGGGAGCGCTGGGCGTTCCCGCAGGACGCAGCGGGTCCTCAGCCGCGGATGCGGAAAGCGGACCCTTCGGGCTCGACGGTGATGCCCTCGTACCCCGACACCCGGTAGAGCCCCGCCGTGACGTCCGACTCGTGCGGGCCGACGACGACCGTGGTCGCTCCGGAGGCGATGGCCGACTCGAGGCCGGCGGGGGCGTCCTCGAACGCCACGCAGTCGGTTGCCGCGACACCGAGCAGTGCGGCACCGCGCAGGTACCCGTCGGGGTGCGGCTTGCCGTGCTCGACGTCCTCGGACGGCACGAACGCCGTCGGCATGGTCAGGCCCGCTGCCGCCATCCGGCCGGCGGCCAGGTCGCGCGGCGCACTCGTCACGAGCGCCACCGGGACCCCCGCGTCGAGGAGCCGGTCGACGAAGGCTGCGGCGCCGGGGATCTCGAAGATGCCCTCGCTGCTCGCGCTCTCCTCGGCGACCAGTGCGGCGGCGATGCGGAGCTGTTCGTCGCGGTCCAGTCCGGGCAGGAAGTGCTCGATCGTGCTGATCGCCTGCCGGCCGTGCGAGAAGGCGAGGATCTCGGCGGGCTCGATGCCGCGGTCCTGACCGAACCTCGTCCAGGTCGCCTCGACCACCGCGGTCGAGTCGACGAGCGTCCCGTCCATGTCGAAGAGGACCCCGGACGCCACGATGTCGATCACGCGCCCGACCCTAGCCGACGCGGTCGACCGGCACCGAGACTCGGGCGGACGGCTCCGCCCGGACGTACCGGGTCAGCAGCACGTCACCCGCACCGCGGAGCACGTGCGCGGGCCGCATCCGTCGCAGCTCCGGGGAACTGCCGCGGGCGATCCGGGGCCCGGCGCCGCCCTCGAGCGACGGGTCGATCGTCAAGGTCAGCTCGTCGACGGCGTCCGCGGCGATGAGCGACCCGAGGAACGACGGCCCGCCCTCGCAGTGGATCGTGCCGAGCCCCCGCGCCACCAGTGCGTCGCGGACGAGCGACACGTCGACCGAGTCGGGGTCGGTGT
This sequence comes from Curtobacterium sp. PhB128, assembly GCF_004340725.1. Classification (NCBI taxonomy): domain Bacteria; kingdom Bacillati; phylum Actinomycetota; class Actinomycetes; order Micrococcales; family Microbacteriaceae; genus Curtobacterium; species Curtobacterium sp. PhB128. The sequence continues at coordinate 292,862 of NZ_SLUR01000002.1, read as the reverse complement.
CGGTGTCGGTACTGCAGGGCACGACGTCGGCGACGGACGACAGCGCGACCCCGGCGTCCGACGCCGCCGCAGCCGCGGAGGTCAGGACGACGGGCCGGACCGGGGCCTCGGTGAACACCCGGGATCCGGCGTCCAGTGACAGTGACCGCGACACGATCGCGAACACCGGGTGGTCGGGCAGGCCGTGCGCCCGGCGCCAGGCCACGTCGGCGTCGTGCAGGACCATCGGCCCGTAGCCCTCGTCACGCACGGTGCCGGCTGCGACGAGCACCACGTCGGCGACCCGGCGGAGCAGGTCGAACACGCGCAGGTCGTCCGGGCCGCCGAGCGACCCCGAGACCCCGGCGGCCGAGGCGGACCCGTCGAGCGTCGCCACGAAGTTCACCCGCAGCCACGGCGCCGAGGCACCCGCGGTGTACAGGTCGATGAGGCCGTCGTCGGACAGGTCCGCGATCGACGGGGGCAGGAGGTTCACGTGTTGTGCCGTGCTTCCACCGGGGCGCGCCAGCCGAGCGTCGCCTCGACCATGCGCATCGCGTCGACGCTCTCGGCGACGTCGTGCATCCGGACGATCCGCGCCCCGAGCATCGCGCTCACGGTCGCGACGGCGAGCGACCCCGCCAGGCGTTCGCCGCGGGGACGCCCGAGCGACTCCCCCACGAAGTCCTTGTTCGACACCGCCGCGAGCACCGGGTAGCCGAGCGCCACGACCTCGGGCAGGCGCCGGGTCACCTCGAGCGTGTGCACGGTGTTCTTGTTGAGGTCGTGGCCCGGGTCGACGACGATCCGCGACTCCGGGATCCCCGCGGCGAGCGCCCGGTCGACGCGCTCCCGCAGGAACCCGACGACGGACGCGGTGACGTCGTCGTACTGCGGCGGCGCTGCGAGGGGCCGTCGGGGTTCGGCGAGCGAGTGCGTGATGACGATCGTCGCCTCGGAGTCCGCGACGACGGCCGCCATCCGGGGATCGGACAGGCCGGTGGTGTCGTTGACCACGCTCGCGCCAGCTGCGATCGCCGCTGCGGCGACCTCGGGGCGGAACGTGTCGACGCTGATGGTGACGTCGGACTCCTGGGCGAGCTGCTCGACGACGGGCACGACGCGGTCGACCTCGTCCGCAGCGGGCAGTTCCGGCCCCGGAGCGAACTTCACGCCGCCGATGTCGACCCAGTCGGCGCCCTGTTCGGCAGCCCGGACGGCGGCGGCGACGGCGCGGTCGAGCTCGAAGGTGGCACCGCGGTCGTGGAACGAGTCGGGCGTGCGGTTCACGATCGCCATCACGGCGATGCGGTGGTCGAAGTCGAACGTTCGGCGTCCGATCGTGCGGACCGGCTGCCGCAGGTCCGGCACGACCCAGCCGGGTGCGGTCGATCCTGCCTGGAGGCCCGTGGCGGCCCCCTCAGACGTCACGCGTCCGCCTCGGGGTCGGGTACTCGCCCCGCACCGATGAGCGCGATCGCCTCGGCCCGGCCCGCGGCGTCGGCCAGCGAGCCGTTCGCCGCGACCGTGACCGTCGTCGACCCGGTCTGGCGCTCCCCACGGGTCGTCACGCACTGGTGCTGCGCGTCGAGGACCACGAGGACCCCCTCGGCACCGAGCCCCTCGGCGATCGTCGCGGCGACCTGCTCGCCCAGCCGCTCCTGCAGCTGCGGACGCGAGGCCACGGCGTCGAGCACCCGCGAGAGCGTTCCGAGCCCGATCAGACGGTCACCCGGCGCGTAGGCCAGGTGCGCGACCCCGAGGAACGGCAGCAGGTGGTGCTCGCAGACGGACCGGAACTTCACGTCGCGGACGATGACGAGTCGGCCGCGTTCACCGTCCTCGGCGTGCACGGTGCCGTCGCGGGCGATGGCCACGGCGTCCGTGCCGATGCCGGCGAAGAACTCGGCGTACGAGTCGGCGACCCGAGCGGGTGTGCGTTCGAGTTCGGGGCGGTCGGGATCCTCGCCGATGCCGAGCAGGAGTTCGCGCACCGCGGCCTCGACGCGGGCACGGTCCATGCGTGACGTCACCGGTCCATCCAACACCAGCCATGGCCGGAGAACGCGAGCCGGCGCACGGCGTGACGTCCCCCGATCACGCGGGTCGGGCCTCCCGGTCGGACATCGGCGCACCCTGCGCGCCCTGTGAGGATCCTGTGACATGCCGGAAACCCAGCAGGCTTTAAACTTGCTCGGTGAGCGCCACGAAGACCGACACCCCACCCCGGAACCGCTTCGCGACCGGCCTCGATCGATACTTCTCCATCACGAAGCGCGGATCCACGATCCCGCGCGAGGTGCGAGGCGGACTCGTCTCGTTCGTGACGATGGCGTACATCGTCATCCTCAACCCGCTGATCCTCGGTGGGTTCAGCGCCGACCAGGCCGCCAAGGACGTCTCCGGCGGCTGGCTCGAGAACGCGCAGGTCGCCGCCGCGACCGGCCTCGTCGCCGGCCTGATGACCATCGCCATGGGCGTCATCGCGAACCTGCCGTTCGGCATCGCCGCGGGCCTCGGGATCAACTCGTTCCTGGCCGTCAGCGTCGTGCAGCAGGTCACCTGGGCCGAGGCGATGGGACTCGTCGTCATCAACGGCGTGATCATCGTGGTCCTGGCGTTGACGGGGATCCGGACGATGATCTTCACCGCCGTCCCGGCGCAGCTGAAGGCAGCGATCACCGTCGGCATCGGCCTGTTCATCGCCTTCATCGGCCTCGTCGACTCGGGCTTCGTGCGCTCGTCCGGGCTCGCGTCGCCGCCCCTGCAGCTCGGTGAGGACGGCTCCGTCGGCGCCCTGCCGACCATCGTGTTCCTGATCGGCCTGGTCATCATCGGCACGCTCATGGCCCGCAAGGTCAAGGGCGCCCTGCTCATCGGGATCGTCGCCACGACGATCATCGCGATCATCCTGCAGGCGATCTTCCAGGTGCCGACGTCGGTCGACTCGAAGACCGGCTGGAACCTCAACGCCCCGGGCCTGCCGAGTGCGCTCTTCGCGTTCCCCGACCTGTCGCTCGTCGGCCACGCTGACCTGTTCGGTGCATTCAGCCGCATCGGGCCGTTGGCCGCGTCGATGCTCGTCTTCACCCTCGTGTTCACGAACTTCTTCGACGCGATGGGCACCATGACCGGCCTGGCGAAGGCCGCCGGCGTCGCGAAGCCCGACGGCACGTTCCCCCGCCTGAAGTCGGCGCTCGTCGTCGAGGGCGTCGGCGCGATCGCCGGCGGTGGCGCCTCGGTGTCGTCGAACACCGTCTTCATCGACTCCGCCGCCGGCATCGGCGAGGGCGCACGCACCGGCATGGCGTCGGTCGTCACCGGCCTGCTGTTCCTGGCGTCGATGTTCCTCACCCCGCTCACGCAGGTCGTCCCGCTCGAGGTCGCCGCCGCCGGACTCGTCGTCGTCGGCGCCCTGATGGTCGCGCAGGTCGCGGACATCTCCTGGACGGACTTCGGCTCGGCCCTGCCCGCGTTCCTGACGATCGTCGTCATGCCGCTCACCTACTCGATCGCGAACGGCATCGGCGTCGGCTTCATCAGCTGGGTCCTCATCAAGCTGCTGTCCGGCCGGGGTCGCGAGGTGTCGTGGCTGCTCTACGTCGTCGCCGCGGGCTTCCTGCTGTACTTCGCACGAGGGCCGCTCGAGGCGCTGCTCGGCGTCGGCTGAGGCCGGGGGGCTGGGCAGGGGCTGGCCGGGCCGGGCCGGGGCTGGTCTGCAAGAGCGACAGTTCCTGTGGGGCCGTCCGAGGGTGGTCCACGAAAGCGACAGTTGTCCGCGAAACATCCGCGGAGAACTGTCGCTTTCGCGTTCGGGCCGGCCGGGAGGCCCGTGCTCAGTCCGGCAGGTCGCCCGGCGTCGCCTCGTGGTGGCGTCGACCGCCGGACCGCCGGTCCTCCTTCATGCCCGCCTCGAACAGGTGACGGCGCCCCTGCACGAGTTCGTCCCGCGCAGTGCGCTCCAGCTCCTTCGCGAGCGCGTAGTACCCGTCGTCGTAGTCCTCGACGACCTGGAACGTCCAGCGGCCGGCGATGACGTTGCGACCCACGAGCTCCGTGTCGATGCGGTCGGCGAGTTCGGTGTGGCCGGCCTTCCGGAGCTGCTCGACGGCTTCGCCGAGGTTCAGGTCGGCGGTGCCCGTCAGGCGGTGGAAGCCGTAGAGCAGGCCGCGGGCGTGCTCGATGACCTCGACCGCAGCCGACAGTGTGCCGAGTGCCTCCACCGTGGCGTCGGAGACCCCCGCGGGGACCTGGTGCTCTTCGTCGGGGCCCTGATCGTCGTTCGTCATGCTCCCCGTCTACACGAGGGCATCCGAGGTCAGGCGCAGTCACTTCGTCTGGTTGGGATGGCGCGTGTGGACGTCTGTGATGCAGACGACTCGATCCGCCTCGTCCACCGTGAACCAGATCCGCGCGCCCCGCTTCAGTTCGAGCTGCCGACGTGTCCATTCGCGACCCGAGTACCGGACGACGCCGAGCGCACCGCGGAGCGCATGGCAGGCCAGGTCTTCGGACAAGGGATCGCTGGTCAACCGCTCCCAGGCTGACACGACTGCGTTCCGCTGTGTCGCCAGGACGTCTCGCCAGCCGTGTTCTGCCGAGCGCGTACCGAGGACGACCGTGAACTCCGTCGTCCGTACCGGACGGGGGACACCGGTGCCGCGACTGACCACGGCTTCACGGCGCGTCGAGGACGATCGGGTGCTCGAGGAGTTCGGGTTCGCCGGTGCTCCAGCCCGCCGCGATCGCCTCGGCACTGCTGCGCCACGCCTGCATCTCGACGAGCAAGGCACGCGGCTGCCTGAGCGAGAACGATCCACGAGCCACGTCGACGATCTCACGTGCGAATCGCTGCTGGTCGTCTCGACTCAGGAGCTTGATCCACGGGTAGGGGATGGCGAGTCGATCGTGGAGCGGCAGCCCCTCGTTGACGGTCACCGCAGCGATCAGCTGCGCAGCGATCTCGAGGACCGCATCATCGTCGTCCGAGCGTTCCTTCGTGGTGAGCACGAGCGCTTTTCCATCGCGCCGCGTGACTTCGAGCGGCTCTTCTTCAGCCGCGGCGAACACTTCTCTCGAATGGCGGGAGAGGTCGGACGACTGGACGGCACGACGCGAGCGAGGAGGGGCGGTCAGGGTCATGGATCCAGCGTATTCAGAACGCGTTCTGAACACAACCCGCAGTTGCTCGCCGTTCGATTGCGACCTAGCATTCGAACACACGTTCGAACGAGGAGACCCGATGATGATCACGGAGACGGCCGCCACGGTGTGGTGGTCCGAGGGCGCACCGAGCCGGCTGGTCTGGGGCGGGCGCCGTTGGCGGGTGAGCGACACCCCGACCCGTCTGACCGTGACGCGGGCCGAGCTGCCGACCGCCATCACCCACGCCCCCGAGCGCACGGTCGGCTGGCGTTTCCAGGCCACGGCCGACGACGGGGACACGCTGGTGGTCGACATCGTGCCCGAGGGCAGCGGCTGGGGCGTCGCGCGGACGTGGACGTGAGCGCCGCCCCGGATGCGGACTACGTCGTCACGCGCTCGACCGGCGCCCGCTCCGGAGCCGGTCGTTCCATGAGACGCCAGGCGCCACCTGTCAGCGGCGCGAGCGTCACGACGGTGTAGAGCACGACGACCGCTCCGAACGTCGCCTGCACACCGACGCCCTCGGCCGCGAACCCGGCGAGCAGTCCGCCGAGCGGGATGCCCGCCCACGACCCAGCTCCGAGCAGCCCGAACACCCGGGCGCGCATGTGCACCGGGATGCGCTCGAGCTCGACCGCACCGAGGATCGGGTTGAGTGCGCCGGCGGCGAGGCCCGACAGCGCCGAGGCAACGAGCATCCACGGCAGCCCGAGGCCGAGCGCCGGCACCAGGAGTGAAGGCCCACCGGCGAGCACGAAGCACACGACGAACGTGATCCGACGGGGGACGCGGTGTGCGACGTACCCGAAGGCCACCGAGCCGAGGAACGCCGCACCGCCGAAGGTCCCGGTCACGAAGCCCAGCGCCTGCGCCCCGCCGAGTGTGTCGGCGGCGTAGAGCGGGAGCAACGTCGTCGACCGGGCCGCGTCGAGCAGGTTCGTGATCAGCACGAGGGCGATCACGAGCCGGAAGAACGGGTCGCGGACGCAGAACCGGAAGCCCTCGGCGATGTCCCGCCAGTACCCGTTGGTCGGAGCCGCATCAGCGCTCGCACCCGCTGCGTCGTCGCCCGCTGCGTCGTCGCCCGCTGGCCGGACCAGTACCGCAGCGAGCAGCGCTGCGGTACTGAACGCCACCGCGGTGCAGACGAGGGCGGCCATCGGTCCGGCAGCCGCGACGAGCACCCCGCCGAGCGGCGCGCCGATGAGCACCGAGAGTCGCTGGGACGCCTCGAAGTGACCGACCGCGCGCTCCAGCGGGACGCCGGCCGATCGTGCGAGCCCCGGGAGCAGGACCCGGCGTGCGGACTCCCCGGGCAGGTCGAACAGGCCGCTCACGAACACGAGCGCCAGGAGTGCCCAGAACGGCAGACCCACCGTCCAGGCGAGGATCGGCATCGCCAGGAGGGTCGCACCGCTGACGAGGTCCGACGCCACACTCGAACGGACGAACCCGACCCGCTCGACGAGCGCCCCGCCGAACGGGCCGCCGAGGACGATCGGCACCGTCGCGGCGAAGGCGGCGATCCCGACGTCCGTCGCCGAGCCGCCCCGGGCCAGGACGGCGAAGGGCACGGCCACGGTCGTGACGACGTTGCCGGTCCGCGAGACGACCTGGACCGCGAGCAGCGCCCGCAACCGTGCCCGGGCGTTCACGGTCGCCCCATCCGGTAGCTCTGCGTGACGGCGATGACGCGCTCCGACCCGTCACCCGGCGTGTGCGCGTCACTCACGGCCGTCCATCGCTCGACGACGGCACGCAGTTCGGCGCCGAGGCCGGTGAGTTCCTCGGCGGTCAGCCGCAGCACCTCGTCGGAGCTGGTCGACGCCGCGACCCACTCACGGCCGAGTACCGGCGCCTGGTCGATGAACCGCCCGTACTCGGCCGCGTACGCATCGGCGACGGTGTGGTCGAGTGCCGTCGTGGCGAGCATCCGTTCCGTGTCGTCGAACGCATCGGCGAGGTCCCACGACGTGTGGTCCGCAGTCGCACGCCACCACCGCTCCCGCCGGTCCGAACCGAGCTCCGGCGCCGGCTCGATGAAGTCCGCGTCGGCCAGGCGCTTGCAGTGGTAGCTGATCGTGCCGGGTGCCTCGTCGATCTCGTCGCCGAGCATCGCCGCAGTCTGCGGTCCACCGGAACGCAGGAGCCCGACGATCCGCAGTCGGGTCGGGTGGGCGAGGGCACGCATGTGGGCGGCGTCGTCGAGTCTGCGCACGGTCATGCTCTGACGATAGATGCACAAGAACTCTTGCGCAATGCTTCTTGTGTAGTTGATCGGCTGAGACGGCCGCCACCGCGCTACGGTTCCGGCATGGCGAAGTGGATCGCGCTGCTGCGCGGAGTGAACGTCAACGGCATCACGATCAAGAACGCCGAGCTCGCGGAACTGCTCCGTGGACTCGGCTTCGACGACGTCCGCACGGTGCTCGCGTCCGGCAACGTGGTGTTCGGCACGGACGCCGACGCGCCGACCCTGAAGCCCACGATCGAGCAGGCACTCCGCGACCGCTTCGGCTACGACGCGTGGATCGTGCTCGTCCCGCACGACGACCTCGAAGGCATCGTCGAGCGGTTCCCGTTCGACCGGGCCGACGATCGGCACGACTACGTGGTGTTCGGCTCCGACGACGACGCCCTCGATGCGCTGCTCGCCGACCTCGTGCTCGACACCACGGTCGAGCAGGTCGCCCGGGGTGACGGGGTCGTGTACTGGTCGTGCCCGAAGGGGTCGAGCACGGACACCGCGTTCGCGAAGCGGGCCGGAGCAGCACGCTTCAAGCGCACGACCACGACGCGCAACACGAACACGCTCCGGAAGCTCCTGTGACCCGGGGAGCCCTGCACCACGTCGAGCTCCGCACCGCCCACCTCGACACGGCGAGCAGGGCGTGGGACTGGCTGCTCGGCGAGCTCGGGTACACGCCGTTCCAGGAGTGGCCAGCGGGCCGGAGCTGGCGACTCGGTGACGTCTACGTCGTGCTCGAGGCCGCACCGCTCGACGGCGCGCACGACCGCCGACGGCCCGGGCTGAGCCACCTCGCGTTCCACGCCGGCGACGCCGGACAGGTCGAGCAGCTGTGGACGGACGCACCGGCGCACGGCTGGACCCGCCTCTACGAGGACCGGCACCCGTACGCCGGCGGTCCAGACCACCGTGCTGCCTTCCTGGAGGACGCCGAACGCTTCAAGGTCGAGCTCGTCGCGAGCTGACCGGGTCGAGCGGGCCCCTGCCGACAGCCGGCGTGACGCCCTACGCGGTCGTCTCGTCCACGTCGAAGTCGCGCTGGAGCGAGATCGTCGGGATCGACGCCGTGATCACGGAGCCGTCGGCGCGGAGCGTGCCCTGGATGTCGCTCGTGGTCGGTGCGTGCCCGGACATCCGCGGCCCCTGGTGCGGCAACGGCACGACGGTCGGCTCGCCGGCCTCGATGTCCCACTGCTGGTTGTGCACCCAGGCGGTGAAGCCCGAACCCGTCTCGACCGTGAAGGTCATGGCGTCCTGCCCGAGGTCGACCCGGACCCGCGACCCGCGCACGGTCAGACGGTAGGTCAACGAGTCCCAGTGCCGCGGCAGTCGCGGGTTGAACGTCATCCGGCCACCGTGGTCGCGCATGCCGCCGAACCCGTTGACGAGCGCACCCCAGATGCCCCCGGTCGACGCGATGTGCACGCCGTCCGAGGTGTTGCCGTGCAGGTCGGCCAGGTCGACGTAGAGCGCCGTCTGGAAGTACTGGTCGGCGAGGTCGTGGTACCCGACCTCGGCCGCCATGATCGACTGCACGACCGCCGACAGCGTCGAGTCGCCCGTGGTGAGCGCGTCGTAGTAGTCGAAGTCGCGGCGCTTCTCGGCCGCGGTGAACTCGTGCCCCTGCAGGAACAGCGCGAGCACGACATCAGCCTGCTTGAGCACCTGGAAGCGGTAGATGACCAGCGGGTGGTAGTGGAGCAGCAGCGGACGCTTGGACTCGGGAGTGTTCTCGAGGTCCCAGAGTTCCTTGTCGAGGAACTGGGCGTCCTGCGGGTGGATGCCGCGGTGCGGATCGAAGGGGATCTCCATCGACTCGGCGGCGTGCTCCCACTCGACGAGCTCGTCGGGGCGCAGACCGGTGCGGCGCACCATCCGGTCGTACTCTTCGACGTCGTCGGCCGCGAGTTCGCGGCACGCGTTCACCGCGAACCACAGGTTCGCCCGCGCCATGACGTTCGTGTAGAGGTTGTCGTCGACGACGGTCGTGTACTCATCGGGCCCGGTGACGCCGTCGATGTGGAACTTCTTGTCGCCGTTGGAGCGCCAGAAGCCGAGGTCGGCCCACAGCCGGGCGGTCTCGACGAGCACGTCGATCGCCCCGCGCTTCAGGAACTCGGTGTCACCGGACGCCCGCACGTACTGCATCAGGGCATGGGCGATGTCGGCGTCGATGTGGTACTGCGCGGTGCCGGCGGCGTAGTACGCGCTCGACTCCTCACCGTTGATCGTGCGCCAGGGGAACAGGGCACCCCGCTGGTTCAGCTCGCGTGCCCGCGAGCGTGCGGCGTCGAGCATGTTGTAGCGGAACCGCAGCGCGTTCCGGGCGACGATCGGCGCCGTGTACGACAGGAACGGCAGGACGTAGATCTCCATGTCCCAGAAGTAGTGCCCGCCGTAGCCGGAGCCGGTGACGCCCTTGGCGGCGATGCCGTGCCCGTCGGTGCGGGCCGTGGCCTGCGCGAGCATGAACAGGTTCCACCGGACGGCCTGCTGGATCTCCGGCTGCCCGGCGATCTCGACGTCGCTGCGTGCCCAGTAGTCGTCGAGCCAGACGCGCTGCTTCTCGAACGTCTCGTCGATGTTCTCGGCGTGCGCCCGGTCGAGCGTGCGGTCGCAGCGGTCGGCGAGTTCGCGCACCGGGACACCGCGGGAGGTGTGGTACACCACGTGCTTGACGAGTCGGATCGGCTGCCCGGCGCGCGCCTGGACGCGGTAGACGTGCTTCGCCAGGTCGTCGTCGATCGACGACGACTCGTCCCAGCTGTTCTCGGTCTCGAGGTGGTGCTCCACACCGACGCAGATCGTCATGCCGGAACTCGACGCCTGGTACCCGAGCAGGGAACGGGCACCGGTGCTGCGCTTGAGCTTCGGTTCGAGCACCCGGTCGGTGAAGGCCTCGGCCTTCCGCGGGTCGAAGGCGTTCGCGGCCGCCCGCATCCCCGCGTGGTACTCGTCCTGCACGTCCTGGCGGTTCAGGATCTGGCTGGACAGCAGGATCGAGGCGTCCGCGTCGAGCACGGTGACCTCGTAGTCGATGACGGCGAGGTGCCGATCGGTGAACGACACCAGGCGGCGGGACCGGATCAGCACGCGCTTGCCGGACGGCGTCGACCACTCGGTCTCGCGGAACAGGTAGCCGCCGCGGAACTCGAGGCGCCGCGTGTGGTGGAGGATGTCCGCCTCGGCCAGCACCAGGGGTTCGTCGTCGACGTAGAGCCGGATCACCTTGGCGTCGGGCGCGTTGATGATCGTCTGGCCGGTCTTGGCGAACCCGAAGGCGTCTTCGGCGTGCCGGATCGGCCAGGTCTCGTGGAACCCGTTGATGTACGTGCCGTACTGCACACCGCCGCGGCCCTCGTCGAGGTTGCCGCGCAGGCCGAGGTACCCGTTGCCGACGGCGAAGTTCGTCTCGGCGACGCCCTGCTGGTCAGGGGTGTACTCGGTCTCGACGAGTGCCCACTCGTCGATCGGGTACCGGACGCGGTCGAGCGGGTCCGAGGTGATGGGGTTCATGGTGCTCCGTGGGAAGGGAGGGTGGCGTGGGGACGTCGGTTCGACCGGGAGGCGCGGCTCGCCTCCGGCGCGCTGGCTACGTCGTGCTGGTGGTCGCGTGGGGAAGGTCCGCGACCAGGTCGGCGAGGTCCGTCACGACGACGTCGGCGCCGTGTTCACGCAGCGCGTCGGCGCCCGCTCCGCGGTCGACCCCGACGACGAGCCCGAAGGCCCCGTTCCGGCCGGCTTCGACACCACTGGTGGCGTCCTCGACCACGACGCACTCGGCGGCGGTCAGTCCGAAGCGCCCGGCGGCGTCCAGGTAGGTGTCGGGGGCGGGCTTGCCCGCCAGGCCGTCCTGGCGGGCGACGAGCCCGTCGACCACGACGGTGAACCGGTCGAGGATGCCGGCGGTCCGCAGCACCGAGACGGCGTTCGCGGAGCTCGAGACGACCGCGACGTGGAAGCCGGCGTCGATCGCGGCGGTGAGGAACCGGAGCGAGCCGGGGTACGGCTCGACGCCGTGTTCGTCCAGCTCGGCGGTGAACTCGGCGTTCTTCCGGTTGCCGAGACCGCACACGGTGTCGTCGTCCGGGCCGTCGTCCGGGGTGCCCTGCGGCAGGTCGATCCCCCGCGACTCGAGGAGCGACCGCACGCCGTCGTACCGCGGCTTGCCGTCGATGTACGCGAAGTAGTCGGCCTGTGTGTACGGCGCGACCCCGTGCGCTTCGAGGTACGGCGTGAAGAGCCGGCTCCAGGCGCGCATGTGCACGTCGGCGGTGGGGGTGAGGACACCGTCCAGGTCGAACAGGAGCGCTCGCGTGTCCGCGAGTCGCGCGGGTGTGCGCCGGGTCGGCGTCGTCATCTGCAGCCCTTCAGGGAACGGGGTTCGTGGACGTTGCTCTCGTCGAGTCTAGGACCGCTCCAGCACGCGTGTTCAGACCGCGCCGTCAGCGCAGGCCAGGGGCCGGCGGCAGGTCGCGCGCCCATTCCTCGATCGCCGAGGAGATCTGCTCGCGGGCGGCCTCGCGGCTGATGGTCGCCGTGCGGTCGCCCGGCTGGTCCCCGTAGGCGCCGAAGTCGGCGTGGTTCGAACCCTGGACCTCGGTCATCGTCGCGGTCGACGGCAACAGGTGCCGGGCCGCGTCGACCTTGTCGGGGGTCGAGAGCCCGTCACGCGAGCCCGAGACGCTCAGCACGTCGATGTACGAGCTGCTGATGTCGTTCGCGCAGTAGCTGCCGAGCAGCAGCAGGCCGTCCGCGTCCTGCGCGAGCTGGCAGGCACGGACCCCGCCCAGCGAGTGCCCGCCGACCGCCCAGGTCGCGACGTCCGGCGCGTGCGCCTCGAAGGTCGAGAGCGGCCGGGTGTCGAAGAACGCGAGGTTGAGCGTCGGCTTCGTGATGACGACCGTCGTGCCGTTCGCGACCACCTGCCGGAAGGTCGCCATGTACGCGTACGGATCGACCTTCGCACCCGGGATGAACACGATGCCCTTGCCGTCGGCCTGCCCCGTGGGCGTCATCACCACGGAGTCACCGGCATCCTGGACCGACACACGGTCGTCGCGCCAGACCTGCAGCGCAGCGCTGCGGGTGCCCTGCATGACGATGTGCGCCCAGACGAGGAACACCACCACGACCACCAGCAGCACGGCGACGATCCACGCGGTCCACCGCAGTACTCGGTTCATGCGACCACCGTACGACGCATCAGCACCTCGTTCCGACCGTCGGGCAGGGGAGCGCCCGGTTCGTCGAGTGCGGTGAACCCGGCGCGCTCGTAGGTGTGCCGGGCGACGGTGTTGTCGGGCATCACGGAGAGTTCGAGCGCCCCGCCACCGGAGGCCGCTGCCCACTCCGCGATCGTCTCGATCAGGGCACGTGCGACGCCTCGGCCCCGGGCTGCGGGGTCGACCCACATCGAGATGAGTTCGGCTGGCGCACCGGCGTCGGCGCCCGGGACACCGCTCGCCATCCCGACGACGTCGCCCTCGGCGGCGACCGCCAGCAGGTCGAGCGCACCGGGGATCGACAGGCGTGTCCGCCAGCGGTGCTCGGGGGCGTCCGCCCAGTCCTGCAGCGTCGAACCGAACGCGTGCGGGGAGTCGGCGAGCGCCCGCAGCCGGACGGGTCGCCAGGTCTGCCACTCGTCCGCGGTCACCCGGCGCAGCTCGATCGTCACGCCTCGACGGTACCGGCGGAGGTCCCTCGGTGAGCAGAAATGGTCGGGTGCGTGATGCGCACTCGACCATTTCTGCTCACCATCGCGGCGCGGGCGCCGCGGGCACACGCGGCCGCGGGCGCCGCGGGCGCTACGCGGTGATCGCGGCGCGGATCTCCGCGGCAGCTGCGCCGACGTCCGACGCGCTGTAGATCGCGCTGCCGGCGACGGCGATCCGGGCACCGGCCTCCTGCACCGAGGCGACGGAGGACGCGTTCACGCCGCCGGCGATCGAGAACGGCACACCCGACTCCTTGCCGGCGTCGAGCAGCGTCGAGAAGGTGAAGCCCTCTTCCGCCTGCTCGTCGAGCCCGGCGTGCACCTCGACGAACTCGGCGCCGAGCGCGACGACCTCGCGGGCACGGGCGGCCTTGTCGGAGACGCCGATCAGGTCGACGACGATGCCCTTGCCGTGCTTCTTCGCGGCCTTGACGGCACCGACGATGGTCGAGTCACCGGCGACACCGAGGACGGTCACCAGGTCGGCGCCCGCCGAGAACGCGATGTCGGCCTCGAGCTCGCCGGCGTCCATCGTCTTGAGGTCGGCGAAGACGATCTTGTCCGGGTGGGCTTCCTTGATCGCGGTGACGGCGGACAGGCCGGCGCTCTTGATCAGGGGCGTGCCGAGCTCGAGGACGTCGACGTGCGGCGCGGCCGCGGCGGCGAGTTCGAGGGCGGCTTCGGTGGTCAGGGTGTCCATGGCGAACTGGAGCTGCATGTGGATGCCTTTCATTCGAGGTTTGCGTGTCGGGGCCAGAGGTCGTCGGCGGACTGCCCGCCGCGGGACCAGAGCGTGTGGAACAGGGCGTCGCCGACCAGGGCGACGGCCTGCTCGAAGAGGCTGCCGGCGTACTGCGCCGAGGCCGTGCCGGAGCGGTCGGTCTTCGTCGCTGCCGGTAGCACGAGGGTGACGTCCGCGACCTCGGACAACGGGGAGTCGTCGGTGGTCGACAGGGCGACGACGGACGCGCCGACGTCGTGCGCGGTGCGGGCCGCCTGCACGATGCCGGTGGTCGTGCCGGAACCGCTCGCGACGAGGAGCACGTCCCCGGGCCGGATCGCGGGCGTGGTGACCTCTCCGACGACGTGGACGTCGCGACCGAGGTGCATGAGCCGCATCGCGGTCATGCGCAGCGCGAGTCCGGAACGGCCGGCACCGTGCACGAAGACACGGTGGGAGCGGTCGATCAGGTCGAGGGCGCGCTCGGCCGACGCGTCGTCGACGTTCGCGGCGAGGTCGGTGACCTCGCGCACGATCACGTCGAACGCTGCGGGGACGGTGGGTTCTGCCATGTCCACGAGCATGCCGTCGCGCGGCCCGCCGCACCGCTACCCGCGTCGGCAGGCATCCCACCCGATCGGGTGGCCCCGTCCGCACGGGTGGGACAGGTAGGTTCTGCTCCCATGGACGCCATCGCACCCGACCGGGAGGCCCGTGGCGAGCCCGCCAGTCGGCTCGCCGCCTCGGAGCACGCCCGGACCGTCGCCGAGCAGGCGGACCGTCAGGCGCTCACCCTCGAGTCCGTGCTCGCCGTGCTCCGGTCACCACGGGTGTCGGACGCCGCCGCGCGGGCCGAGGCCGTCGAGATCGCGTCGGCAGCACTCGTCGACCTGCGCACCGAGACCGACCACCAGCGCAGCACCCTGCTCGAGCCGGTCACCGGGGCGTTCTCGCGCCTCCGAGCCGACCTGCGCCCGCTCGTCCGGTTCGGCGACCTCGACGTGCAGTTCGTCGAGCCGCCGACCACCGGCCGTGCGCTGCCGGGCGACGTCGCTCACGCGGCCCGCGCCATCGTCCGGACCGCCGTGCTCGCCCTGGTCGACGGTGGTGCGGCCAAGCGGGTCCGCATCCAGTGGGACTGCGACGGCCGGAACCTGCTCATGCAGCTCCGTGACGACGGGTCCGGCACCCTCGACGTGCACGACGACGCCATGCGGCCGATCGCAGAACGGGTCGTCACCCTCGACGGCCGCGTCCAGGTGTCGAGCACGCCGGACTGGGGCTCGGTCCTCGACATCTCGCTGCCCCTCGACCCCTCGCCGACCGAGGTGGACTCGGTCGCGGACGACGACCTCACCCCGCGGGAGCGCGACGTGCTGCGGCTGCTCGCGACGGGCATCGGCAACCGCGAAATCGCCGAGGGCCTGGGCATCACCGTCAACACCGTGAAGTACCACGTGGCGAACCTGCTCCGGAAGCACGGGGCCCGCACCCGTGCCGAGCTCGCCGCCTTCAGTTCCCGGGCGTGACCCGCCGCGACCGCGACAGTGGGTACCGGCGGTCGAGTGAGGGTTCGACGACGGTCGCCATCAGGAACTGCGAGAGCAACTTGCCCCCTGCCCAGTAGACGGGGACAACGAAGATCGCGAACCCGGTCCAGATCCCTGCGCCGATGAGGGCGATGGTGCCGAGCGTCACGACGATGCCCACGCCCGAGTACAGGTACTGCCACCCCCGGGTCGCCGAGTCGCGCTGCACCTGCTGCTGCTCCGCACGCTCGTCGAGTCCGCGCACCCCGGGCTCGAGGGACTCCCGCTCGTCGGTGACGAACAGGTCCCGCACGGGCACCTCGAGTGCCGCGGCGACCGACGACAGTGACTCCAGGCTCGCGTCGTTGCCGCTCTCCATCCGCTGCACCGTCCGCACCGCGAGGCCGCTCGCCTCGGCCAGTCGTTCCTGGGTCCACCCGCGCAGTCGCCGCAGCTCCCCGATCCGCATCTCGTTCATGCCCTGAACACTAGGGATCCCCGGAACGACGCACCACGACACGGACCCGACACCTGCACGACAGCGACCCGCCAGTCACCCGACAACAGTCCGACTGCCGTCGTCACTGCCCTCCCGGCGCGAAGCGGTAGCCCATGCCGGACTCGGTGACCAGGTACCGCGGGGTCGCCGAGTCGGGCTCGAGCTTCCGCCGCAGCTGCGCCATGTACAGCCGCAGGTACCCGGAGTCGTTGCCGTGCGAGGGCCCCCACACCTCGGTCAGGAGCATCTCGCGGGTCATCAGCCGGTCGGGGTTCGTGACGAGCACCTCGAGCAGGCGCCACTCCGTCGGGGTCAGCCGGATCGCGGGACCGCTGGCCGGGGTGACCTGCTTCGCGACGAGGTCCACGACGAGGTCGCCGATCCGGATCGTCGGCGCGCTGTCGACGCCGGCCGGGGCACGGCGTCGTCCGAGGGCCCGCAACCGCGCCAGCAGCTCGTCCATCTGGAACGGCTTCGTCACGTAGTCGTCCGCGCCGGCGTCGAGTGCGTCGACCTTGTCGGACGAGTCGGTCCGGCCGGACAGCACGAGCACCGGCACCTGCGACCACCCCCGGATGCCCTCGAGCACCCCGATGCCGTCGAGCCGGGGCATGCCCAGGTCGAGCAGCACCAGGTCGGGCCGTTCGGTGATGACGGCGTCGATCGCCGCGCGCCCGTCCTTCGCCGTCACGACCTCGTACCCGCGGGCGGCGAGCGTGACGGAGAGGGCGCGGACGAGTTGCGCGTCGTCGTCCGCGATCAGGACCTTCACCGGAGCTCCACTCCCACGTGCCCGGAGATCGGAAGCCGCACCACGACGGTGAGCCCACCACCCGGGGTGTCGTCGACCTCGATCGTGCCGCCCATGCCCTCGGTGAAGCCCCGCGCGAGTGCGAGACCGAGCCCGAGGCCCGTCTCGTTGTCGGTGTCGCCGAGCCGTTGGAACGGCTGGAAGACCTCGTCGACCCGGTCCGACGGGATCCCCGGACCGTGGTCGGCGATCCGGAGCTCGACCCCGCCTCCGAAGGCGCTCGCCGCGACGCGCACGCGGGTGCCGTCGGGTGCGTAGCGGACGGCGTTCGCGAGCAGGTTCACGACGACCCGCTGCAGCAGGACCGGGTCGGCGAGCACCGGCGGCAGGTCCGCCGGCAGGTCGAGGTCGACGTCGTCGGGCCCGAGCTCGAGCTCGTCGAGCGCCGGTGCGACCACGGTGTCGAGGGCCAGCGGCCCGGACGCGACCGCGAGCACACCCGCCTGCACACGACTGACGTCCAACAGGTCTGCCAACAGCACCGCCAGCTGACCGAGGCTCTCGTCGGCGGTCGCGAGCAGCGCCTCCCGGTCGGCCCTGGACAGGTCGACGTCCAGCGCACGCAACGACTGGACGGCGGCCGAGGCGGCCGCGATCGGCCGACGCACGTCGTGGCCGACGGCCGCGAGGATCGCGCTGCGGACGCGGTCAGCCGCCGCGATCCGCTCCGCGTCCAGCGCGGTGCGCGTCAACGCGCGGTGTTCGACCGCGGCGTCGAGCTGCTGCTCGACGACGCGCAGCAACCGGCGCTGCGTCGGGTCGTCCGGAGCGCCCGCGAACTCGAGCACGGCACCGGACGGGAGGCTCGTGGACGCGTCCGGCGATTCGCCGAACGTCCCCGACGTGGCCGGTTCCTCGTTCCCCTGCCGGATCCGGACACCGGCGAACCCGAAGGCCTCGCGGGTGCGGTCGAGCAGGGCCTGCAGGGCGTCGTCGCCGCGGAGGACGCTGCCGGCGATCCCCATCAGCAGACCCGACTCCGCCGCGGCGCGACGGGCAGCACGCGAACGTCTGGCGGACCGGTCGACCACGAAGCTGACGAGCACGGCACTGATGACGTACATGACCAGGGCGAAGAGGTGCCACGGCTGCTGCACCGTGACCATGTGCAGGGGTTGGACGAAGAAGAAGTCGAGGCTCAGTCCGGACAGCACCGCCGTGAACACCGCCGGCCACATCCCGCCGACGAGCGCCACGACGAGCACCAGCAACTGGTACGCCAGGACGTCCACGGTGATGGCGTCGGGGTCGCTGCCGATCGACAGGACCCAGGTGAGCAGGGGCCCGACCAGGACCGAGAGCACGAACGCAGCGAGGACCCGTCCGCGGGACAGACTGCCGCCGAGCTTGGGCAGGGCGAAGCCACCACCGGCGCGCTCGTGCGTGACGACGTGCACGTCGATGTCGCCCGACTCCCGGATCACCGTGTTGCCGATGCCCGGGCCGGTCAGGGCCGCGGCGAGCCGACTGCGACGGCTGACGCCGATGACGATCTGGGTCGCGTCGATCGACCGCGCGAACCGCACGAGGGTCGACGGCACGTCGTCGCCGACCACCTGGTGGTACGTCCCACCGAGCTGTTCGAGCAGGGTGCGTTGGGCACCGAGCGCCCCCGGGTGGCGCTCGCGCAGGCCGTCGTTCGTCGTCACGTGCACGGCCGCGAGTTCGCCCCCGGCACTGCGGGCAGCGATGCGGGCACCGCGGCGCAGGAGGGTCTCGCCCTCGGGGCCGCCGGTCAGGGCGACCAGCACGCGCTCCCGGGTCTCCCACCGGTGCTCGATGCCGTGCTCGGCGCGGTAGGCCTTGAGCGCGTCATCGACCTCGTCCGCCAGCCAGAGCAGCGCGATCTCGCGCAACGCCGTCAGGTTCCCGAGCCGGAAGTAGTTCGACAGGGCCGCATCGATCCGGGCAGCCGGGTACACAAGCCCGTCGGAGAGCCGCTCGCGCAAGGCGGCCGGTGCCAGGTCGACGACCTCGATCTGGTCGGCCGCGCGCACCACGGCGTCGGGGACGGTCTCGCGCTGCACGGTGCCCGTGATCTCGCGGACCACGTCACCGAGGGACTGCATGTGCTGCACGTTGACCGTCGAGATGACGTCGATGCCGGCGGCCCGCAGCGCTTCGACGTCCTGCCAGCGCTTCTCGTTCGGACTGCCGGGAGCGTTCGTGTGCGCGAGTTCGTCGACGAGGGCGACCTCGGGCGCTCGCCGGAGCACCGCGTCGAGGTCCAGGTCGTCGAGCTCCACGCCGCGGTGGTCCACGGTGCGGCGCGGCACGACCTCGAGGCCGTCGACGAGCGCGGCGGTGGCAGCACGTTCGTGCGTCTCGACCACCGCCACCACGACGTCCCGGCCCTCGTCGAGCAGTCGGCGGCCCTCCTCGAGCATGGTGAACGTCTTGCCGACGCCCGGTGCGGCACCGAGCAGGACCCGTAGCTTGCCGCGCTTCACGTGCTCATCCTCTCGCGTCGGCTGTTGCAGGGCGGCCGGTCGACTGATATACTCCTCGTAACCGTTCCCACCAAGGCTCGAGCCCAGGCTTCCTCAAATCGGGTGGGACTGTCCCGTCCCGCGTCCGTCTCGGACGCGGGACGGAGTTCTTCACCGCTCACGTTCGTTCCCCACGCTGTAGTTGCTGCCGGCTTGCCCGACGAGCACGACGACCTGATCGACGGCATCGGCGGACGGCCGAGCTGGGCGGCGAGGTGACCGCATGTCAGGACAGCTTCGCCAGCGCGAGGTTCAGGGCCAGCACGTTCACGACGGGCTCGCCGAGGAACCCGAGCTGGCGCGACTCGGTGTGCTGCACCACCAGTGCACGCACGCGGTCCTCGGACAGCCCCCGCGCCGCAGCCACACGCGCCACCTGCTGCGACGCGTACGCCGGGCTGATGTCCGGGTCGAGACCCGAGCCCGAGGCCGTCACGGCGTCGGCCGGCACCTCGGACACGGACACGCCGTCGGCCTTCGCGACCGCCTGCTGCCGCTCCTTGACGGCCTTGAGCAGGTCGGGGTTGTTCGGGCCGAGGTTCGAGCCACTGGACGCGTTCGCGTCGTAGCCGTCCTCGCCAGCTACTGACGGCCGCGACTGGAACCAGCGATCAGCCTGCTTGCCGGAGAACGACTGCCCGATGAGCGAGGACCCCACGACGGCGCCCGACGAGTCGGTGACCTCCGAGCCGTTGGCCTGGTCGTGGAACACCCCCTGGCCGACGCCCCAGACGGCGAGCGGGTAGCCGACGCCGAGCACGACGGTGGCGAGCAGGGTGAGGCGGATCGCCACACCAGCGGAACGGACGGTGGAACGTGCAGATGCCATGACTAGAACCCCGGGATGAGACCGACCACGAGGTCGATCAGTTTGATGCCGATGAAGGGGACGATCACGCCGCCGAGCCCGTAGACGAGCAGGTTCCGGCCGAGGATCGACGACGCTGCGGCCGCGCGGTACTTGACGCCACGCAGGGACAGCGGGATGAGCGCCACGATGACGAGCGCGTTGAAGATGACCGCTGACAGGATCGCTGACGACGGACTGTGCAGCCCCATGACGTTGAGTGCTGCGAGCCCGGGGAACGCCGCCTGGAACATCGCCGGGATGATCGCGAAGTACTTCGCGACGTCGTTGGCGATGGAGAAGGTGGTCAGGGCGCCGCGCGTGATGAGCAACTGCTTGCCGATGCGGACGACGTCGATGAGCTTGGTCGGGTCGGAGTCGAGGTCGACCATGTTGCCCGCCTCCTTCGCCGCCGTCGTGCCGGTGTTCATCGCGACGCCGACGTCCGCCTGCGCCAGGGCCGGGGCGTCGTTGGTGCCGTCCCCGGTCATCGCGACGAGGTTGCCGCCCTCCTGCTCGCGCTTGATGTAGGCGAGCTTGTCCTCCGGGGTGGCCTCGGCCAGGAAGTCGTCGACGCCGGCCTCGTGCGCGATCGCGGCCGCGGTTCGGGGGTTGTCACCGGTGATCATCACCGTGCGGATGCCCATCGACCGGAGCTCGGCGAACCGTGACGCCATGCCGTCCTTGACGACGTCCTTCAGGTGCACGACGCCGAGCAGGGCGACCGCGCCGTCCGAGGAGCGGCGGCCGACGACCAGTGGGGTGCCGCCCTGGTCGGAGATCTCCGCGACGGTGGAGTCGATCGCGGCAACCAAACCGGCGTCGGGGGTGTCGGCCCAGGCCAGTACGGCCGCAGCGGCACCCTTCCGGATCTGCGACCCGTCCGGCAGGTCCAGGCCGGACATGCGCGTCTGCGCCGTGAACGGCACCTCGACGGCGCCGTCCGGCAGAGCCGGCGTGACCCCGGCCTCGGCAGCGAGCGACACGATCGAGCGGCCTTCGGGCGTCGAGTCCGCCGCGCTCGACAGGGCTGCTGCCGCCATCAGCGAGGCCTCGCTCACGCCCGGCACCGGCACCACGCGGGACGCCCGACGGTTGCCGTACGTGATCGTGCCGGTCTTGTCGAGCAGCAGGGTGGTGATGTCGCCGGCGGCCTCGACCGCGCGGCCCGACATCGCGAGCACGTTGTGCTGCACGAGCCGGTCCATGCCGGCGATGCCGATCGCGGAGAGCAGGGCCCCGATGGTGGTCGGGATCAGGCAGACGAGCAGTGCGATCAGGACGGGGACGCTGACCGTGGCACCGACGAGTCCCGCAATGGGCTGCATCGTCAGGCAGACGATCACGAAGACGATCGACAGCGAGGCGAGCAGGATGTTCAGCGCGATCTCGTTCGGCGTCTTCTGCCGGGCCGCACCCTCGACGAGGCGGATCATCCGGTCGATGAAGGTCTCACCCGGGGTCGAGGTGATGCGCACGATGATCCGGTCGGACAGCACGCGGGTGCCGCCGGTGACGGCACTGCGGTCGCCGCCGGACTCGCGGATGACGGGCGCGGACTCACCGGTGACGGCCGACTCGTCGACGGACGCGATGCCGTCGACGACGTCACCGTCACCCGGGATCACCTCGCCGGCGACGACGACCACCACGTCACCCTTGGCCAGGTCGACCGACGCGACCTCCTCGGTCTCGTTGGCGACGGCTGCGGCGTCGGCCGGGTCGTAGCCGAGCACCCGGCGGGCGCTCGTGGTCGAGCGGGTCTTCCGCAGCGTGTCGGCCTGGGCCTTGCCCCGGCCCTCGGCGACGGACTCCGCCAGGTTCGCGAAGACGACGGTGAGCCAGAGCCACACCGCGATGGCGATGGTGAAGGCGGACGGCTCGACGACGGCGGCCGCCGTCGTCAGGGCTGCGCCGACCTCGACGATGAACATGACGGGGTTCCGCCACATCAGTCGCGGATCGAGTTTCCGCAGGGCTCCCGGGAGGCCCGCCACCAGTTGACGGGGTCCGAATGCGGACGAGCGGGTGGCCGGCTCCACTGCGGTGCGCGGTTCCGGCTCGGTGGTCACGGTCATGACAGTCCTTCTGCGAGCGGGCCCAGTGCGAGCACCGGGAAGTAGGTGAGTGCGGTGACGATGACGGCGACGCCGCCGAGCAGCCCGATGAACAGCGGGCGGTGGGTGGGCAGCGTGCCGGCGGTCTCGGGTACCCGGTCCTGGGCGGCGAGGGACCCGGCGAGCGCCAGGACGAACACCATCGGCACGAAGCGCCCCAGCAGCATCACGACGCCGAGCGCGGAGTTCATCCACGTGGTGTTCGCGGTGAGCCCGCCGAAGGCCGAGCCGTTGTTGTTCGCACCCGAGGTGAAGGCGTAGAGCAGCTCGGAGAGCCCGTGGTTGCCGGGGTTGAAGATCGACGTGCCGAGTACCTGCTCCCGGACACCGGGGATCACGAGCGAGAGTCCGGTCGCGAGGAGCACGAGGGTCGGCGTCACCAGGATGTACAGCGCCGCGAAGGTCATCTCCTTCGCGCGGATCTTCTTGCCGAGGTACTCCGGCGTCCGGCCGACGAGCAGGCCGCCGATGAACACCGTGATGACGGCCAGCACGAGCATGCCGTACAGGCCGGAGCCGACACCGCCCGGGGTGACCTCGCCGAGCATCATGTTGAGCATCGCCATCATCCCGCCGATCGGGGTGAAGCTGTCGAACATGCCGTTCACCGCACCGGTCGAGGTCGCGGTCGACGTCGTGCCGAACAGGGTGGTGCCGAGGATCCCGAACCGGGTCTCCTTGCCCTCCATCGCGGCGCCGGCTGCGTGTGTGGCGAGCCCCCCACCGCTGAGCTCGGCGATCGACATCACCGACAGGGACACGAGGAAGATCGCGCCCATCACGGCGAGGATCGCGTAGCCCTGGCGGTCGTCGCCGACCATCCGGCCGAAGGTGCGCGGCAGCGAGAACGGGATGACGAGCATCAGGAAGACCTCGACCAGGTTCGTCCACGCCTGCGGGTTCTCGAACGGGTGCGCCGAGTTGGCGTTGAAGTAGCCACCGCCGTTCGTGCCGAGTTCCTTGATCGCCTCCTGCGACGCCACGAACCCGTCCGGCAGGTGCTGCATGCCACCGACCAGCGTGGTGACGTCGGCGCCGCTCCCCCACGACTGGATGACACCGCCGGCGACGAGCACGATCGCGAAGACGAACGCACCGGGCAGCAGCAGCCGACCGACGCCGCGGACCACGTCGACCCACACGTTGCCGAGCGTGCCGGACTTGCGGCGGGCGAACCCGCGCACCAGTGCCACGGCGACCGAGAGGCCGACGGCTGCGGACAGGAAGTTCTGCACCGCGAGGCCGGCCATCTGCACGCTGTACCCGACGGTGACCTCGGGCGAGTACGACTGCCAGTTCGTGTTCGCGACGAACGACGCCGCGGTGTTGAACGCGAGCGACGGGCCGACGGCAGGGAGCCCGAGGTCGCCGGGCAGCACGACCTGGATGCGCTGCAGCAGGTAGACGAGCAGGAGGCCGACGACGCTGAAGAGCAGCACGCCGCGCAGGTACACGGGCCACGACTGCTCGGCGTCCGGGTCGACCCCGATCAGCCGGTAGACCCCCCGCTCGACCCGGTTGTGCCGGACAGGCGTGAAGACCTTCGCCATCCAGTCGCCGAGCGGCCGGTAGGCGACGACGAGCAGCAGGACGAGCGTGGCGACCTGGACGATCCCCGCCCAGACGTCCGCGGCGCCCGACGCGCCCACGGCGCCCACTAGAACCGCTCCGGACGCACGAGCGCCCAGACGAGGTACACGACTGCGGCGATGCCGAGGACGGCGGCCGCGATGGTGATGCCGATCACAGCCGTTCCACCCCCTTGGCGATCAGTGCCACCACGCCGAACACGGCGAGGACACCGGCGACGACGAACACGTCGAACACGAGGGACTCCAGAAGGTCTGTGGTACCCGCACCGGGCGGTGCGGAAGGCACCACGTGTGGTGCCTGGACCGATGCTGGGTCCTGCGCCGGGCCTCCTGGCCGCTCCTAACGGTTTCCTCACGCCGCCCTGGCGGACGCATGCGCCCCGCTAACGCGCGCTCACCGCCCGGAGCCGCGTGGCCAGCGCACCGACGGCGTCGCGGAGGTCCTCGGGACCCTCGACCACGAAGTCGACCGCGAACCCCGCGAACGCTCCGGCGAGCCCCGGCCAGGACCACGAGCCGAGCGTCACGCGGCTCCGCTCGTCGGACAGGGGTTCGACGACGGCGTCCTCGGGCAGGTAGGGCGTGATCGTCCGTGCGTCGGCGGCCGTCACGGTGACCGAGCCGACGCACGGCCACACGTCGGCCTGCGCCGATCCCTTGAAGCGCGCCGACACGAAGGCCACGGGGTCGCCACCGGGTACGGGCCGTGGGGTGAACGGCACCCGCGTACGCATCCGCGGGGTGATCCGGTCGATGCGATGGGTGCGCCAGTCGTCGCGGTCGAGATCCCAGTCGAGCAGGTACCAGCGGCCGTTCCGCGCGATCACGGCGTGCGCTTCCACCCGGTGCGGGGTCTCGTCCTCGCCGTAGCCGAAGCGGAACACCTCGCGCAGGTGGACGGCCTCGCTCACCGCGACGAGCACGCCCGGGTCGGTGCGGGTCCGACCGGACGTCGTGACCGCCTGCACCGCGTCGATGCGCGACCGAAGCCGCGCTGGCATGACCTGCCGGATCGTCGCGAGCGCCCGGGCGGCCGACTCGGCGATGTCCGCGCCCGAGGCGGGGGCGACGGTCAGGGCGAGTGCGATCGCCACGGCCTGGTCGTCGTCGAACAGCAGCGGCGGAAGGTCCGAGCCCGCTGCGAGCCGGTAGCCCCCGGCCGGCCCGCGGAGCGCCTCCACCCGGTACCCGAGCTCGCGGAGCCGGTCGACGTCGCGGCGGACCGTGCGGGGGCTGACCTCGAGGCGTCCGGCGAGCTCGTCGCCTGGCCAGTCACGGTGCACCTGCAACAGCGACAGCAGCGCGAGCATGCGCGAGGAGGGTCCGGCCATGTCGATCATTCTCGTAGGAGAAGCGGACACGATCTGACCGCATTGCCGGTCATCCTCGTTCCATGAGCATCGAAACGACACCCCACCTCAACTTCGACGGCAATGCCCGCGAGGCCCTCGACTTCTACGCATCGGTCTTCGGCGGCGAGGTCACCGCCGCCACCTACGGCCAGATGGGCGCCCTGGACGACCAGGCCTGGGCCGACCGCATCGTCTTCGGGCAGGTCTCCACCGACGCCGGGTTCCGGGTCATGGCCTTCGACGTCTGGCCCGGGCAGCCCTACGACCAGGGATCGAACGCGTTCTACGTGTTCGTGCACGGCGACGACACCGCCGAGATCGAGCGGTACTGGGCCGTGCTGTCCGACGGCGCCGAGATCCGGCAGCCCCTCGCTCCCTCGGCCTGGGCGCCACTCGCCGGGCAGCTCCGCGACCGGTTCGGCGTGGTCTGGCAGCTCGACGTCGCCCCGGCCGACCGCTACCTGTAGTTCCCCGTGGCCGCGGTCAGCGCGTCGGCGTCCACGTCGACACGGTGACCGCGGCCGTCACCGTCGCTGGGGCGAACGCCGCGTCCGGTGCGACGTGGTGGTGGCTCGGCCCCATGTGCACGACGTCGTGGACGTCCTCGGCGGAGAGGTCCATCGTCCAGGTCAGGTCCTCGGAGGACCGCAGGACGAACGACGGCGTGAGCGACTCGTGCAACCGGCGCTCCTTCTCCGGGTCGACGGAGATCGTCGCCTCGGCCAGCTCCGCCAGGTGGCCGGTGCGCGGGGTCACGACGACCAGCACGCCCTCGGGGTGCAGGACACGGGCGTACTCGGTCTGGTTGCGCGGTGCGAAGACGTCGAGGACGACGGCGGCAGCGTGGTCGACGACCGGGAGGCGCTCGGTCACGTCCCCGACGACGGCTCCGGCACGTTCGTGGACGCGGGCCGCGCGGCGGATCGCGATCGCCGACAGGTCCAACGCGACCCCGAGCCTCCCGTCCGCACCGTCCGGAACGTGCGCTGCGTCCAGCGCATGCGCCAGGTAGGTCCCCGGACCGGACCCGACGTCGAGCACGATGCCGGGGGCCGTCGCCTCGGCGACGGCGTCGGCGAGCGCCCGCTCGACAGGCGCGTAGTGGCCCCGTCCCAGGAACCGCAGCCGCGCGTCGACCATCTCCGGGGTGTCCGCGGTGAGCGCCCGACGCTTCGCCGGCAGGAGCGTCAGGTGGCCCTGCTTGGCCTCGTCGAACCGATGCCCGGTCGCACAGCCGACCTGGCCGCCGTCGACCCGACCGAGGGGCTCGGCGCACACGGGGCAGGCGAGCATCGGCAGCAGGTCGTCACGCACCGGCCCAGCGTACGGGGCCTCGCTAGCCTGGCCGGATGTCGCTGCAGCAGCTCTTCGGCCTCGACGGACGCACCGCCCTGGTGACGGGAGGCAGTTCCGGCATCGGACGCGCCATCGCCACCGCGCTCGCCGACGCGGGTGCGCACGTGCTCGTCGCTGCTCGGACACGGTCAACCATCGACGCGACGGTCGACGACGTCCGCGCCGCTGGAGGATCGGCCGACGGCATCGTCGCCGACCTGTCCTCGCGCGCCGGAGCACACGCACTCGCCGATGCGGCGGGCGACGTCGACGTCCTCGTGAACTCCGCGGGGATCAACCTCCGGCCGCCGATGGCCGACCTCGACGAGGACACCTGGGACGCCACGATGGCCGTGAACCTCGACGCACCCTTCGTGCTCGGCCAGCGGCTCGCGCCCGGCATGGCCGCGCGCGGCCACGGCCGGATCATCAGCATCAGCTCGCAGCAGGCGCACCGTCCGTTCGCCTCGAGTGGCGCGTACGGGGTCTCCAAGGCAGGCCTGGAGGCACTGGCCCGGTCCCAAGCGGAGGCCTGGTCCGCGCAGGGGGTCACCTCCAACGTCCTCATCCCCGGTTTCGTACGGACGCCGCTCAACGAGCGGCTCGGTTCCGACCCGGCCGCGGTGTCAGCCCTCGCGGCGCGGACGCTGGTCGGCCGGAACGGACTCGCTTCGGACTTCGCCGCCGCTGCCGTGTTCCTCGCCGGCCCTGGTTCGGCGTACGTCACGGGGCAGTCCATCGCGGTCGACGGCGGGTTCTCCGTCCACTGACCTCGAGGTGCGCCGACGACAGGGTGCTGCGCAGCAGTACGGTCAGGACATGGCAGTCATCGAGCAGGCAACGCTCCGCCCCTCCAAGGCCGAGGCGCTCGCCGCCTGGCTGCCCGACCAGGCGTGGAGCGGCGTCGTCGCGGGAGCGCCGCTGCAGGTCGTCGGGCAGTTCCGGTTCGACGACCCCGCCGGCGAGGTCGGCGTCGAAGTGCTGCTCGCCCGCACCGAGGACGGCCGGGTCCTGCAGGCGCCACTGACCTACCGGGATGCACCGCTGCCCGGCGCCGACGCGTTCCTGGTCACCGAGATGGACCACTCCGTGCTCGGGCGACGCTGGGTGTACGACGCCGTGGGCGATCCGGTCCACGCCGACGTCCTGCGCCGGGCGATCGTCACCGGCGGGCACGAAGCGGAGCTCGAACTGGCGAACGATGCCGGACGGCGGCCGAAGGACGCCTGGGCCCACGGCAGCGGCTCCGAACCCGACTCCCCCGATGTCACCTCGGTGCACGCGACCACGACGGGCGCGGTGACGTCGATCGCGACCGACCACGGCACGATCGTCATCGCTCGGGTCGTCGGCACCGCCCTGCCCGAGGGCGAGAAGCTGACCGGTACGTGGACGGACGACTCCGGAGTGCTCGCCGTCCTGCTGCCCGAACGCGCCTGAGGTACTGGCAGGGCCTGCCTGCACCGGGGACCGGCTGGCAGGATCGTGGGCGTGAAGACACTGGAGTTGCCACAGACGGACCTCACCGCATCCGACGTCGTCGTCGGCTTGATGCGGATCAACGACATGAGCGACGAGGACATCCGCGCGCTCTACAGCGCCTCGCGTGACGCGGGCGTGAACATGTTCGACCACGCCGCGGTGTACGGCGAGTGGCACGGCTGCGAGGAGCGGTTCGGTGCCGCCGTGACGCTGTCACCGTCGGAGCGTGCCGAGATCGTGCTGCAGACCAAGGTCGGCATCCGTCCGACCCCGAACGGCGCGTACTTCGACTTCTCGTACGAGCACATCCTCGAGTCGGTCGAGGAATCGCTCACCGCGCTGCAGACCGAGTACATCGACATCCTGCTCCTGCACCGCCCCGACGCCTTGGTGGAGCCGGAAGAGGTCGCAAAGGCCTTCGACGAGCTGCACGCCGCCGGCAAGGTGCACCACTTCGGGGTCTCGAACCACACCCCCGGTCAGGTCGACCTGCTCAAGAAGCACGTCCAGCAGCCGCTCGCCTTCAACCAGGTGCAGCTGAGCATCACGCACGCCAACGTCATCTCGCAGGGCCTCACGGCGAACATGGGTGGCCTCGACCAGTCGATCTCCCGCGACAACGACATCCTCAACTACTCGCGGATCAACGACATCACGCTGCAGGCCTGGTCGCCGTTCCAGAAGGGGTTCTTCGACGGCGTCTTCCTCGGCGACCGAGAGCAGTACGCCGACCTCAACGACGTCCTCGAGGAGATCGCCGCCGCGCACGGGGTCACCCCGACCGGCATCGCCGTCGCCTGGATCACCCGGCACCCCGCGCACTTCCAGGTCGTCCTCGGCACGACGAACCCGCAGCGCGTGCGCGACTCGGCGGCCGGCTCGGACGTCGAGCTGTCGCGCGAGGAGTGGTACCGGATCTTCACCGCTGCGGGGCACACCGTTCCGTGAGTCCGTCGGGCAGGGTGGAGTCGTGCTCCACGACCTCACCCTGCCCGTCCGCCTGTCCGCCCGCGCCGGTTCGGTGGTGGTGCGGAACGCGGCCGACGGCGACCTCGACGCCCTGATGGCGCTGTTGTCCGACGACCCGATCAGTGCCGCCCGCGGGGACGTCGCCGCCCCGGAAGACCGCCCGCAGTACGACGCGGCCCTTCGATCGATCACCGACGACCCGGCGAACGCGCTGCTCGTCGCCGAGGACGAGGCCGGTCGGCTCGTCGGCACGCTGCAGCTCACCCGGATCCCGGGCATGGCTCGCCGGGGTTCGACGCGGCTGCTCGTCGAGGCCGTCCGCGTGAGCAGTGCGCTCCGCTCGGGCGGCATCGGCAGCGCGCTGATGCGCTGGGTGACCGACGTCGCAGCGCCGGACCTCGGGACCCCGCTCGTGCAGCTCACCTCGGACGCCGCCCGGACGGATGCGCACCGGTTCTACGAGCGCCTCGGGTTCACCGGATCGCACGTCGGCTTCAAGTACCGCGTCCCTGGCGTCGGCGCAGACCGGCAAGCGTGAACCGCGCGTCTCCCTAGCGGCGGCGAGGCGGCCCGACCCACTGAAACATCAGTGGCAGACTCGTCCCATGCCGGAGCCCGCCAGTTCTCTCGGTGGCCGGTCCACCGACTCGAGTCGATGACGTCGCTCTTCGTCGACGAATCGAAGACGAAGGGCTACCTCATGGTCGCCGTCGTCGTTGCCCCAGGTGAGCAGACGACGCTCCGCCGCAAGATACGAGCCCTCGTACTGCCCGGTCAGCGACGACTCCACTTCACCAGCGAGAGCGATTCTCGACGGCGTCACGTCCTGTCGACCCTGGACCAGATCGGAGTGCGCGCACACCTCGTCCGTTCCGACCTGAAGCACGAGCCGAGCGACCGTGCAGCGTGCCTGCGTGAGCTCGTTGCGCTCGCGGCGAGCGCCGGACACGAGCGGATCGTACTCGAGCGAGACGTGTCGATCGAGCGCGCTGACAAGAAGGTCCTCTACGACGCCGTTCATGCACACGGGGTGCGGGATGCGCTCACGTACGCGCACGAGACCGCGCACCACGAGCCGCTTCTGTGGGCGGCCGACGCGATCGCTTGGAGCCAGGCCAAGGGTGGCGATTGGCGCCGGCGCGCCCAACCCATGATCGTGTCTGCAGCAATCAGACCGTAGAAAGCGCAAAGCTCGGCTCACCGACCGTCCGGAAGGCTGCCGAGCTCACTTCGCGCCGCTACTGCAACGCGCCCTCCGATGGTACAACGATCGGCCCGGCGGCCGATACCCCAGGATTTCAGTCGGCGGAGGCCGGGGCCCCCGAGGACGGGACGCGCACGTCGACCGGGGACACCGCGGCGGGGTCGGCGGAGGCGCCACCGACGACGTCGAAGGAGATCCCGAGCATCGCCGGGTCCTCGTCGAGCTCCAGCCCGTCCTCGCGGACCTGGTCCTCCGGGATTGCACGGCCACCAGACGGGTCCCACGAGTTCGCGATCGACATGCCGACGAGCATGCCGGGCGACCTTGAGTGCCGCCTCTGAACCGCCGCAGAAGACCCGATCAGCGGTCGAGATCAGGCACCGTCCGCCGCGATCAGCTCGAGCTGCGTCAGAGCGACGTCGGTACCCGCCGTGAACACGAACGACGAGCCGCCGCCGATGATCCGGAACACCCGGGTCTGCCCGGGCCAGGTGAACTCGGCGCCGTCGACGGCCGTGACGGTCTCACCGAGGGACACCTGCCACGAGTACGACCCCGGAGTCGCCACCGTCACCGTGTACAGCGACGCGGCGGGGCAGTCCACGTCGAACGAGACCGACTCCCCCGTGGCGACCGCCGTGAGGGTCCGCCCGGTGTCGTCGGTGAGCGGCGACATCCCGACGGGCAGCAGGTCGACCGGGGCGTCCCGGTAGCCGTGGACCTCGGAGGCCGACACCGGCCGGGTGTCCGATGCCCAGCCCTGCGGTTCGGACGACAGCGTGAAGACGATGCGCGACGCCGACACCACCACGTGGTGCGGGATGCTGACGGACGTCCAGGGCGAGCCGTCGACCGTCACCGACGCCACGTAGGCACCTGCGGAACCGTCGGCGACCTCGATGACGGTGGGCGTTCCTCCCGGCTGCTGCAGCACCGTCCTGCGGACCGACGGCGGCACGAGCACGTAGGTGCCCGTGGACGGCGCCAGCGGGTACAGGCCGATCGTCGCGAAGACGTACCAGGCGCTCATCTCGCCGTTGTCCTCGTCGCCGGGGTAGCCCTGGCCGAGGTCGGAACCGACGAACAGCCGCTCGAGCGACTCCCGGACGATTCGGTGCGCGTCGTCGTGCCGACCGGTGAACATCGGGAAGAACGGGATGTGGTGCGCCGGCTGGTTGGACAGGCCGAGCATGCCCATCCGGACGTCGCGGGCCTCGGTCATCTCGTGGATGGGGAAGCCGTACGCGCCGGAGCGGACGGTCGCGCCGGTCTCAGGCGTCGCGAAGAAGGCGTCGATCGTGGCGTCGAACCGCGCCGGGCCGCCGTGCAGGTCCACGATGCCGGCACCGTCGTGGGGTGCGGTGAAGGCCGTGCCCCACGCGTTCGTCTCGGTGTAGTCGTCGCCCCAGTCGCGCGGGTCGAACTCGGTGCCGACCCGCCACGAGCCGTCGGGGTCGCGGCCGATGAAGAAGCCCCGCTCGGAGTCGAACACGTGCCGGTACTGCAGGGATCGCCGGGCGAACCACTCCGCCTCGGCCTCGTACCGGGACAGGTCGGCGGGCGTGCCCGCCCGCGACGCGAGCAGCCCCGCCATCACCGCGAGTCCCCAGTCGTTGATGGCGGCGTCGAGGGTCCAGGACATCCCTTCGGACGTCGCGGTGTCGACGTGGCCGCGGAAGGCGCCCGGGAGGCTCCCCTTCCGTCCGACGCGCTCGTCGCGCGGCGGGACGGTCGCGTTCCGCACTGCGCTCCGGTACGCCTCGGCGAGGTCGAACCCGGTGACGCCCTTCGCCGCGAGGTCGGCGAAGACGGTGTCGCTCGTGGTGCCCGTCATGCAGTCCTCGGCGCCGGGGGCGCTCCAGCGCGGGGTCCACCCGCCGTCGTGGTGGTGCTCGACGAAGCCCTGCGCGAGCTCGCCGGCGGTCTCCGGGGTGAGGAGTCCGAGGAGCGGCCAGGCGGTGCGGTAGGTGTCCCAGAACCCGTTCGTGGTGGTGAACGGCCCCTCGACGACCTCCGGCCCGGGCTCGTCACGGATCGGGTCGGCGAGGACGGCTCCGTACGGGGAACGGTGGTGCGGCGACCCGGTCAGGGCGGCCTCGCCGGCACGGTTCGGGTAGAGGAACAGCCGGTACAGGCCGGAGTACAGGCTCACCAGCTGGTCCGGGGTGGCTCCGTCGAACGACAGGGTCGCGAGCTTCTCCGTCCAGAGCGCCTCGGCGCGGGTGCACATGGCGTCGAAGGAGCCGGCGTCGTCGAGGTTCGCGCGGGCGTCCTCGATCGAGACGGTCGAGATGCCGAGCAGGACGTCGACCGCTCCGTCGCCGTCGACGGCCAGCCAGCCACGCAGCTCGTGCTCGCCGATGCTGGTGTGGTCCGCGGTCACGTGCGGGATCCGGACGTGCACGTGGTGCGGCGGGGTGCCGGGGCGGTCGTCGAGCAGGGCCTCGACCACGGCGGTGCCGTCGGTGACGGTCACGGAGACGTCGGAGACCCACCCGTGGTGGTCGAGCACGATGCTGCGGGTACCGGTGAACCGGAAGCCGAGGGCGAACTCCCCCGCGGTCATCTCAGCCGTCACACCCTGGTCGAGGGCGACCCGGTACCGGTGCGGACCGTCGAGTTCGTCGTCGTGGTCGAAGCCGAGCGCGCGGGCGGCTCGGTCGACGTCGGGGGTGTCGAGCGGCGACGGCATGACCTGGAACACGCCGCGGTCCCCCATCCACGGCGACGGGATGTGGCTCGTCGCGAAGGCCTGGATCGCCGGGCGGACCCGCCCGTCGGCGTCGGTGCGCGCGTGCTCCTGGTACGCGTACGGCCAGCGGTTGCTCGACGCGTCGGTCATCGGCAGGCCGAAGACCCCGCCGTGCGGGATGCCGACGAGCGGCGCGTTGTTGCCGCGGGAGAACCGTGACGAAGCCTGCGTGCCGCGGGTCGTGCGGACGTGGTCGAGCGGCGTGACCGGTGCCGGGCGTGCCGGGGCGATCCGGACGTCGTCGAGCCAGCCGCGCAGGGCTGGACGCTCCCCGTCGGCGTCCGACGGCTGCGTGTCGGAGCCGAGCCGAGCCTCCAGTCGGTCGACGACCAGCCCCGCGAACGGCGTGAGGTCCACCGCACGACGGTTCCACTGGTCGACCCACTGCTTGCGGGCTGCGTCCTGCGCCTCGGGCGTGAGCGCGTCGCCGTACTGGTCGCGGGCGTGTCCGCCGTGCGCGGCCGCGTGCTCGCTCAGTCGCGTGCCATCGGTGAAGACGACGTCCACGGTGAAGGCCGTGGCGTCCCAGAAGTGCGGCAGGTCCGCCTCGGTGGGCTCGGCGGCGCCCTGCGGGAGCGTGCGTTCGGGGAACCAGACCCACGACAGTTCGTCGCCGGGTGCGACCACCCGGCCACCGGCCCCGGGGACGAGCGCCACGACGGCGCCGTCACCCGCGGGTCGTTCGACCAGCCACCCCTCCGATGATCCGAAGCCGACACCGTTCCGCGCCGCGACGGCCGTCGTCGGCCCACCGCTCCGTTGCAGTTCTCGCACGGGTCCAGCGTATTTGGTCCAGCGTCTGGACGAAAACGCTCGGCGTGTCAGCCCTTGTTCTGCCCGGGCGCGTTCTCCGAGTTGCCCGGACCGGCGTCCGCTGACGTGTCGGTCGACGTGTCGGTCGTCGTGTCGGCTGCGCCGTCAGCCGGGTCGGCGCCGTCCTGCGGCTCCTGCACCGGGTTCGAGACCGGCGCGCTCGGCTCCGGACCGACGGACGGCTCCTGGCTGGGCTCAGCGGGCTCGCTCGGCTGTTCAGCGGGCTCGGACGGCTGCTCGGCCGGCTCGGAGGGCTGCTGCTCAGCCGGCTCGCTCGGCTGCTGCTGCTCCTGGCTCGGCTGCTGTTCCTCGCTCGGCTGCTGCTCCTCGCTGGGCTGCTGCTCCGTCGGCGCGGTCGAGTTCGTGTCCGTCGGAGCCGGTGTGCCGTCGTCGTCACCGTTCAACGCGAACACCGCGACGCCGATGCCGACCAGCACCAGGACGACCACGACGATCGCCGTGATGATCGGTCCCTTGCGCCGCTTCTCGCGCTTCGCCGGGTCGTCACCGGAGCCCGGACGGACGGGTGGGGCCGCGGGTGGCACGCCGCCACCGCCGGTCGGACCGCCGGTGCCGCGCTGGGCACCGAGGACGGTGGTCGACACATCGTCCGCGGCGTTCGGCTGCTGGGCGTCCATGACGCGGGTCGCGTCGTCCGCGCCCGGCTGTCCACCCGGACGGGAGGCACCACTCGCCGGCATCACGCGGGTCGCGTCGTCCGCGTGCGCGGCCATCGGAGCCGTGGCTGCGGCGGCGGCACCGGCCGCGGCTGCTCCGGCTGCCGCGCCGGCACCGGCTGCCGTCAACGTGCCGGGACCACCGGGCAAGAGCTGCGTGGCGGGCCCGGGCTCGTCGCGGCCCAGGGCGCGGAGTCGTTCGGCTGCCTCCGCCGCGCTCGGGCGCTCGGACGGGTCCTGCGCGGTCATCACGTGCAGGAGCGTGCGCCAGGCCGTCGGCAGGTGCTGGTCGATCTCCGGGCTGCGGGTGAGTCGCGCGGTCGCGGACTCGATCGCGCTGCCCGGGAACGGTGTCCCGCCGGTCAAGCACTCGAGCAGCACCAGCCCGAGCGCGTAGACGTCGGCCTTGCCGGTGATCTCCTGCGCCAGGACCTGCTCCGGCGCGAGGTACGCGGCTGTTCCCATCACGGTGCCCGTCCCCGTCACGCGCGAGGCGTCACGGAGCAGGGCGATGCCGAAGTCGGCGAGCTTGACGTGGCTGCCGTCGCGCTCGAGCAGCACGTTGGCGGGCTTCACGTCGCGGTGGACGATGCCCTGGGCGTGCACGGCGCTCAGCCCGTCGGCCACCTGTGCGCCGACGCGGGCGGCGGTCGTGGGGTCGAGCGGTCCTTCGCGCAGCCGGGTGGCCAGGTCGCTGCCGGGCACGAGCTCCATGACGAGGTACGAGT
The DNA here is from genome assembly GCF_004340725.1 of Curtobacterium sp. PhB128. Lineage (NCBI taxonomy): Bacteria > Bacillati > Actinomycetota > Actinomycetes > Micrococcales > Microbacteriaceae > Curtobacterium > Curtobacterium sp. PhB128. The sequence goes on along the minus strand of NZ_SLUR01000002.1, from coordinate 257,857 downwards.
CCCCGTCCTCGTCGTCGAGGGCGGCGTCGTACAGGGTGACGAGGGCCGGGCTGCGCAGTGTCGCGAGCGTCTGGATCTCCGACTCGGCGCGGGCGCGTTCACCGTGGTCGACCGGTCCGATGCGGAACACCTTGACGGCGACCTCGCGGCCGAGCTGCTCGTCGACCGCCCGGTACACGGACGCCATGCCACCGTGTCCGAGCGTGCCCGTGACGCGGTACCTGCCGCCGAAGACCCGTTCTTCCATGACGGGCAACCTACCGGTAGCGGCTGACGGGGCTCTGCCCTCGGGGTGGTGTGGCCGTCGAGTGAGCAGAAGACGTCGAGTGCGCGTGGCTGACCCGACGTCTTCTGCTCACTGAGCGGGGCGACCCGAGTCCGGGGTGGGCTCGGCACCGTGGCGGAGCGCCGTCAGGTACAGCCGGTGCGCCGTGATCACGAGCGCGAGCCAGGCGAGCCCGAGCGCCCACGCCGCCAGTACGTCGGTCAGCCAGTGGTGCCCGAGGAACACCCGCGAGGCCCCGACCGACAGCACGAACAGGGTCCCGACGACGATCGTCCACACCCGCGTGACGACCCGCGACTGTCGCAGGAGCAACAGGTACACGATCGTCCCCACGATCACCGTCGCGTTGAGGGTGTGGCCGGACGGGAACGACGGCGAGTGCTCGTACGGCGGTACCGCGTCGGAGAGCGGCGGACGCGCTCGACCGATGAGGTCCTTGCCCGCGATCGTCATGAGCAGCGAGCCGCCACTCGCCGCGACGAGCAGCACCAACGGGGTCCACGCCCGACGCTGGACGGTGAACCCGACGAGGAACCCGAGGGCGACGATGGGCATGCCGATCGTGCCCGCGATGTCGGTCCACCACGTGACCAGGCGATCCCCCACGGGCGACCGGAGGGTGAGTGCCCAGTCGAGCACCGGACGGTCGAGCACGGCGACGTCGTCGGCTTCGCGGACGGCGTCGTAGACCTCGGAGGCGAGCCAGGTCGCGACGACGGCGATGCCGATCCCGACGGCCAGCGTCAGCAGCAGGAGCGGCATCGCGCCGTACCGGTGGCCGAGCGTGGTCCACCCCTGCGCGGTCGCCCGGCCCGCGCGGGTGCGCCAGCGGGTGAGGTCGACCTCGCCGACGGTGCGGTCGGCGGAGTCCCCGCGTTCGGTGTCCATCCCTCCAGCCTGCCCGAAGCGCCCGGGAACCGCCGAGGCCGCGACTACTGCCTGCTCGCCCGGCGAGACCGCTGGAGGATGACCAGCCCCACGGTCACACCGACTGCGGTCATGAAGGGGGTCACGAACCACGCGATGACGATCGGGACGGCCCGCTCCGCCGGCGCCTCGACGTGGAGCATCAACGACAGGGCGACGATCGGCAACGCGATCGTGGCCACCCAGGAGACCACCACCAGCACCATGAGCAGTACGGCGGCACCCCGGTGGTCTGACCTTCGGTACGGAGTCGTTACGACACCATGCAACCAGGTACCGGTCAGTCCTTCGCCTCGGAGTACGCCCCCACCACCGCGACCGACAGCGGGAACGTCACCGGGAAGTCCTGGAACAACAGCCGACCGGCGTCGACCGCGGCTTCACGGATCTGCGTCGCCACCCACTCGGCGTGCTCCTCCGGCGCGTGCACCACGATCTCGTCGTGCACGAAGAACACCAGGTGCGGGCCGTCCGTCACGGCCCCGGGGAACCGCGCGGTGAGCCGGGAGCGCAACGACCCCATCCACGCGAGCGCCCACTCGGCCGCGGTCCCCTGCACCACGAAGTTCCGGGTGAACCGCCCCCAGCTCCGCGCCCGTGACTCGACGGCACGCTGCATCGCCGGGGTCCCCTCGACCGTGTAGGCCTGGTTCCTGGCCTCGAACCACGACGACTCCGGAACGGGTGACGTCCGACCGAGCAACGTCGTGACGGCTTCGCCCCGCTCCCCCGCGCGTGCGGCGCGTTCGACCAGGTCGAGCGCGCGCGGGAACGCCCGCACCAGGCGCGGGACGAGCCGACCACCCTCGCCCTGGGTGGCGCCGTACATCGCGCCCAGCATGGCCACCTTCGCCTGCTGCCGGGTCTCGACTGCGCCCGAGGCCACGACGCCGTCGTACAGGTCGCGTCCGTCGCCCGCGGAGGCCATCGCCCGGTCACCGGCCATCGCGGCGAGCACGCGCGGTTCCAGCTGCGCAGCGTCGGCCACGACGAGCTTCCAGCCCGGGTCGGCGATGACGGCCCCGCGGATGCCCTTCGGTAGCTGCATCGCTCCCCCGCCGTCGGCTGCCCAGCGCCCGGTGACGACGCCGCCGACCACGTACTTCGGGTGGAACCGGCCGTCGCGCACCCACTCGTCGAGCCACGTCCAACCGTTCGCCGTCAGGAGCCGCGCGAGTCGCTTGTACTCGAGCAGGGGCTCGATGACGGGGTGCTCGACCTCCTGCAGCTCCCACTTGCGGGTGCTCGTCACCATGAGCCCGGCGCGGCGCAGCGACCGCAGGACGTCGGCCGGTGAGTCCGGGTTGAGCGTCGGGTCGTCGAGGCGCTCGCGCACGACGGCGGCGATCTCCTCGAGCCGGCGCGGCCGCACGCCGTACGGGACGCGCGGCCCGAGCGTCTCCTCGAGCAGTCGCTCGTGCACGTCGGCACGCCACGGCAGCCCCGCGTGCAGCATCTCCGCCGCGACGAGGGCTCCGGCGGACTCCGCCGTCGTCAGCAGGCGGAGGGCACCGGGCGACGTCGACCCCGCGACCGCCGCGAGCTGTGCCCGGAACTCGGCGACCGGGTCGACGTCGTCGTCCGGCACCGAAGCGGTGAACAGGGCGTCGTCGAAGAGCTGGGCCTGCGTCGGCCGGACGACCCGGGCCTCCGCCACCGGAGCGTCGAGCGCGTCCGCCGGTGCCGCCGCGAGTGCGGAGCCACGCGCGGCCAGCGCTGCGCGCAGGATCCGTCGGCACAACCGCAGGTCGACGCAGCGCCCCACGCGTCCGCCGGCGGCGAGCACGGCCGGGTACCAGCGCGCGGTGTCGTCCCACACCCAGCGCACGCTCGGTGCGTCGTGCACCGCGACGAAGGCCGGGAGGCCCGACTCGTCCACGCGCATCGGCTCACCGTCAGCGGTCCCCGAGTCGGTCAGGGGCGTCGCGAGGACGCCGCCGTCGACGCGACGGAGGACGAGGTGCACGGAACGATCATGCCGTGCCCCACCGTCACCGGCTGACGCCGACGATCAGGAGTCGAGTTCGACGATCTCGGCGGCCGGCGCGTTGGCCTGCACCGAGGCGATGCCGCTCTTCGCGCTCGCCTTGGTCGTGTACCCCTCGGACGTTGCGATGACCTCGCCGTTGCCCGCCTTCAGGTGGAAGCGGTACTCACCCTTGGCGTCGGTCCAGATCTCGAACTTGCCGGCCATGTCGACTCCTCGCGTCGATGCGATGGTGCACGGTGTCCGCGGAACGCGGATCACCTCGCACGCTACCGGTCGACGATCCCGAGCGGAAGAGCCGATCCGGCCCCGCGATCGGCCCGCGCCGGGATCAGGCGCGCTTCGGACCGCCGGGGCGCACGGCTGCGGTGTCGGCCACGTCGATGCGGACGTCGCCGTCCTCGGCGCGGGACACCTCGACCCGGGGGTCGGCGTCGTGCGCGTCGGACCCGGACATGCGCCGGAAGGTGTCCTGGCGTCGTTCCTCGAACGTCATGTCCACGCCGTCGTCGAGGTGGTCGTGGTCGGGCTTCGTCATGCGCTGCACGGTACGCGCTGACTGCTGCGCGCGATCAGACGACGGGTGCGGTGCCGGTCCGTTCGGTCCAGTGCGCGCCCGCCGCCCACCGGTCGAGCACCGCACGGGGCAGGCGACCGGACGCATTCGAGGCCCGCGCGGTGGCCAGCGGCACGCCGAACACGAACTTCGCCACGCTCTCGTCACCCTCGGCGGCGTCGTGCGGGCCGGGTGGCGCGAGCCGGAACCGTCGGGCGAAGCGCACCAGGTTCGCGTCGGGACCGAGCACCGTGGCCAGACCGGGATCGAGGATCCACGAGCGGCACTGCCACCGGTCGGCGGCGAGCGCCGGTGCGAGGGCGCGCAGGACCTCCGGCGCGCGGGCGAAGGACCGGTCGCAGGCGTCCGGATCGAGCGGCCCGGCCTCCGGTACGTGGACGCCCCAGGCCGGCTGGCCGTCGGGCAGGTGGTCGCCGAGTTCGTACTGGAGGCGCCCCACGGCCACCACGCGACCGGTCGCCACCGCGACGAGCCAGTCCACCCCCGTGCCACGCAGACCGTACCGGTCGAGTTTGCGGTCGACGTCCGCCACGGACGCCTCGGCGAGGCGGCGCGGGAGCCCCCGCGCCTCGAGCGCCGCAGCGTTGCCGGGCACGGCCGCGCGGAGCGCGGCGACCAGCAGGGCGTCCCGCTGCGCGGGCGCCGCGTCGGCCACGGTGGCGGCCAGTGCAGCCGCCACCGTGGCGGAGTCGTCCGGCGACCCCACGGCGGCGGCGAGGACCGCGACGGACGCGGGACGGGCCTCCTGGTCGGGGGTGTCTGCGGTCACTTCAGACCGGACGAGGCGAGCCCGTCCATCACCCGCCGCTGCAGGACGATGAACATGATGAGCACCGGGGCCATGGCCATCAGGCTCGCGGCCATGAGCACCGGGTAGTCGATCGTCCGGTCGCTCGACAGCGTCGCTAGTCCTGCAGCGAGGGGCATGTCCTCGGCACGGGTCGAGACCACGAGCGGCCAGAGCAGCTCGTTCCACGACCACAGCACCGTCGTGATCGCGAGCACGCTGATCGAGGGACGGGCGAGCGGCAGCATGATCCGCCAGAACGTCTGGAACGGGTTCGCGCCGTCCATGCGCGCAGCCTCCTCGAGCTCGGGCGGCATGTTCAGGAACGCCGTCCGCATCAGGAAGGTGCCGAACGCGCTGAACAGGCCCGGCGCGACGATCCCCATCAGGGTGTCGAGCCATCCGAGCCCCTGCACGATCTGGTACTGCGAGATCAGGTAGACCTGCGACGGCACGAGCAGGATCGACAGCACGATCGCGAGCAGGATCGCCCGGCCGCGGAACCGCATGCGGGCGAAGGCGTAGCCGGCGAGCGTGCAGAGCACGATCTGCGCGAGGGTGCGGATGATCGTGACGTACACGGACGTACCGAGCTGGCTGAGGAACGGCAGACGCTCGAAGACCTGCGCGTAGTTCTGCCACTGCAGCTCCCCCGGCCAGAACGTCGGGGTGACGGACTGCACCTGGGCGTTCGTGGACAGCGACATGATGATCTGCCACACGAACGGGAACGCCATCGCGAAGCCGCCGACGCCGAGGACGACGTGGATCCACCAGTGACTGCCGCCGCGACGACCGGGCCGGCGTGCTGCCCGTGGCGGTGTGACGGTTGCGGTCATGCCTGCACCCACTTCCGTTGGACACGGAACTGCACGAGCGTGACGATGCCGATGAGCAGGAAGATCACCATGGCGATCGCGGCCGCGAAGCCCTTGTCGTTGTCGATGAACCCGGCGCTGTAGAAGTAGAAGACGAGCGACATCGTCTTCGGGATCACCGGGTTGGTGCTGCCGAGGATGGCGTAGAGCAGGTCGAACAGCTGGAAGCTCGAGATCGTCGTGACGATGACCACGAAGAAGATGCTCGGGCTGAGCAGCGGGACCGTGACGGAGCGGAACTGCCGCCAGCGGCTCGCGCCGTCGAGCTCGGCGGCCTCGTACAGCTCCGGTGGGATGTCCTTGAGGCCTGCGCCGAGGATGATCATCGAGAACCCGAGGGACGACCACAGGCCGACGAAGCTCACTGCGACGAGCGCGAACCCGGGCGTCGAGATCCAGTACGGGCCGTCGATGCCGAACAGTCCGATGAACCAGTTCACGATGCCGTAGTCGCCGTTGAACATGATGCGCCAGACGAGGGCGATCGCGGCCGGCATGGCGACGTAGGGCAGGAAGAAGAGCACCCGGTAGAACTGCGCGAACCGCAGGCCCGGGGTGTTCAGCAAGCTGGCGAGCCACACCGCGATCGGGATGCCGGCCAGCACGATGACCGTGTAGACGATCGTGTTGAGCAGCGACTGGTACAGCTGCGGGTCACCGGCGAGTCGGACGTAGTTCGCGACGCCGCTGAACGTCGCACCGCCGAACACGCCCCAGCTGGTGAAGGAGTACCAGAACGTCTGGATGATCGGCCAGATGTAGAACGTGCCGACGCCGATGAGCAGCGGCAGGACGAACAGCCACGGCCACCAGCCGTCGGTCCGTCGGGGTGCGCGCTTGCCGCCGGCCGTCGCGCCGGGGGCGCCCCGCCCGGACGAACGCGTCGTCCGGGCGGGGGTGGAGGCGGCCTGCGGCCGCTCGGTGTTGATCGTCATCGGCTCGGGACTCACTGTTCCTTGGCGAGGGCGGCGTCCATCTTCTGCGCGAGCTGCTTCGCGACGTCGTCGACCGGGGTCGAACCGTCGAAGGCGTTCGGCAGGAGGTTGGTCTCGAGGGTGTTCCACGCGGCGGTGTTCTTCGACACCGGCAGGGGCTTGGCGTAGTCGACGGCGTCGAGGAAGACCTGCAGGTCGGCGTCCGGCATCGTCTTCGTGAAGGCGGACTGCGTGCCCTCGTAGGCGGGGATCACGGCGCCCATGTCGCCCTGCTGCTGCTGGGCGGTCTTGCCGGCGAGGTAGACCTGGAGCGCCTGCGCCGCGGCCTTGTTCTTGCTCGCCTCGGACACGACGTTCGAGACACCGTGGATGACGGTCGCCTGCTCCTTGCCCTTCGGCAGGGGGTACACGACGATGTCCTTCTCCATCGCGGTGCCGGTCAGGGCCGAGCGGAACCAGCTGCCGCCCTGGTACATCGCGAGCTTGCCCGACGTGAACCACTGGTCGGCGGTGGTGTCGGTGAGCTGCTTGATCGACGGCGAAGCGCCCGAGTCGATCAGGTCCGTCCAGAACTGCAGGCCCGCTTCCGAGGCCTTCGAGGCGTACTCGGACTTCGTGCCGTCCGCGTTCACGACCGATCCCCCGGCCTGGAAGATCGTGTCGTAGTAGGTCGTCTGGCCGTCCATGCCGCCGGCCGCGCCGTACGCGCCGTCGGCCTTGAGCTTCTCGCTGAGCTCAGCGCCGGTCTTCTGGAAGTCGTCCCAGGTCCAGTCCTTCGACGGCAGGTCCATGCCGGCCTTCTCGAACAGGGCCTTGTTGACCCAGACGCCGATGGTGTCGAAGTCCTTCGGCACGCCGTACTGGGTGTCGTCGTACGTGTACAGGTCGTTCAGCGCGCTCGAGTACTTCGCCGGGTCGATGTCGCCGGACTTGACCTCGCCGGTGATCGGCGCGAGCTTGCCGTTGGCCGCGTACAGCTGGAAGTTGGGGCCGTTCATCCAGAACAGGTCGGGAAGCGTGTTGCTCGAGCCCTGGGTCTGCAGCTTCGTCCAGTAGTTGGCGAACGGCGTGACGTCGACGCTGACCTTGATGTCCGGGTACTCCTCGTTGAAGCCCTTGAGGTTGGCCTTGATCGCCTTGACCTGGTTCTCGTCCCAGACGGCGTACGTCAGGTTCGCCTTGGTGTCCTTCGCGGCGGCGGTGTAGTCGCCGCCGGAGCTCGACGCCCCGGAGGACGTGGAGCACCCGGCGAGGAGTGCGGCCGCGCCGAGGGCGGCGACGGCGCCGACGAGGATCCGGCGGACGCCGGTTCCTCGGGCGGGGATGTGTGCGGTCATCGGGAGGTCCTTTCGCACGGCCGTCAGGAACCGACGGTCTGGGCGGGGTGGGTGGGGTGCGGAGCGGGTCGTGTGGAGGGTGTGGCGGGCCGGCTGAAGTGCGCGATCGTCTCGGCCGGCAGCGGCGGGACGTCGATGGGGACGGAACCGGTGCGCAGCGAACGGGTCGCCAGTGCACCGGCGGCGACCGCGGCGCGCGCCGCGATCGGGGACAGCTCCGTCGGTTCGCCGAGGGCGACGGACCGCAGGAACTCGGTCATGGTGATCAGATCGGCATCGGCGTGACCGTCCTCGACGCCGTCGATCGGGTACTCGCGGTCCCCCGCGGTGTCCCAGCCACGACGGTGCGTCCAGACCTTCACGACGCCACCGCCGGTGTCGCCGATGTTCTCGAGGCGACCCTCGGTGCCGATGACCGTGTAGTTCCGCCAGTAGTCCGGGGTGAAGTGGCACTGCTCGTAGCTGGCCTGCACGCCGTTGTCGAGCGTCATCATCACCATCGAGACGTCCTCGACGTCGACGACCGGGTTCAGCCCGGTCTGGGCGAGTGGCGGCCAGTTGTCGTGGGAGAACCAGTCCCCCATCAGCTCGCCGCTGCGGTCCCGTCGGTCGGTGACGTCGCCGTAGACCGACAGTGACCCCATGCCCACGACGCGGCTGGTGTCCCCGCCGCCGAGTGCGTGGATGACGTCCAGGTCGTGACTGGCCTTCTGCAGGAGCAGGGAGTTGACGTTCGCGCGGTCGGCGTGCCAGTCCTTGAAGTAGTAGTCCCCGCCGTTGCCGACGAAGTGGCGGCACCAGACGGCCTTGACCTCGCCGATCTCGCCGCGGTCGACGATCTCGCGCATCAGGCGGACGACGGCCGCGTGGCGGAAGTTGTGGCCGACGTAGAGCGAGGTACCCGTCTCGGCGGCGGTGTTGAGGACCGCGTCGGCATCCTCGACCGTGATGGCGAGGGGCTTCTCGAGGTAGACGGCGATGCCCGCGCGGAGCAGGTCGATCGCGATCTCGGCGTGCGTCCAGTCCGGCGTGGTCACGATCGCAGCGTCGACTTGGTCGGTGAGGTCCCGGTGGTGCTCGACCACCAGCGCATCGGGGTACTCGGCCCGCCCGCGCTCGCGGCCCGCTGCGGTGACGTCCGCCACGGCGACGACCTGCGCCCGCAGGGCCGGGTCCGCGGCGACCGCCTCGGCGACGTGCCGTGCGATGGCGGACCGCTGGCCCATCCCGATCACCGCGACGCGGAGGATCCCGTTGTCAACGCCCATGCTCATCTCGCTCCCTTGCGTGATTGTGACGCCCATGATGCCGAATCGATCATGAATGCACAATAGGCGCTCACGGATCGCTCATGGGTCCACGACGGGAGGGTTTTACACGATCGAAACGTCGCGCCCGGGATCCGGGCGCTCGTCCGTCGGCTCAGTCGGCGACGACGAGCTCCACGCCGGCGCTGGCGAGGTCGGCTGCGAAGGCCGGTGGGACGGGCTGGTCGGTGACCAGGACGTCGATGCGGTCCAACGGGCAGATCCTGGCGAACGTCGAACGCTCGATCTTGGTCGAGTCGGCGACCACGATGACCCGTCGGCCGACCGAGGCGAAGTGCCGGCTGACCTCGGCCTCGCCCTCGTGCATGGTCGTGGCGCCGTACTGCCCGGTGAGCCCGTCCACCCCGAGGACCACGAGGTCGAGCGCGAACTCGTCGAGGGTGTCGCGGACGAGCGGGCCGACGAGCTCGTACGACTGCCGCCGCGCCACCCCGCCCGTGACCACGATCTTGACGTTGGCGCGGACGGACAGCTCGTACCCGACGTTGAGCGCGTTCGTCACGATGGTGATCCCGAACTCACCGTCGGCACGGATGAACCGCTCGCTCTTGCCGAGTTCCCGCGCGACCTCGGTCGTGGTGGTCCCACCGTTCAGTCCGACGGTCTCGCCCGGCTGCACCAGTCGTGCTGCGGCACGGGCGATGGCGGTCTTCGCCTCGGCCTGGCGCGCGATCTTGTACTGCAGGGGCAGTTCGTAACCGGCCCCGAGCGCCGCGGCTCCGCCGTGCGTGCGCGTGACGAGCCGCTGGTCGGCGAGCGTCGTGAGGTCGCGTCGGGCCGTGGCGGCCGAGATCCCCAGCAGCTCGCCGATCTCGGCGATCGACACGTTGCCGCGTTCGCTCACCAGTTCGAGCAGGGCGTTCAGCCGCTGTTGGGGGGTCATGACGGCCATCCTACGGTGCCATCGCGACTGCTCGGTGATCGGAATTGACGCTTTGGTCTTCCATCGCGCACGATCGCTCGCTACGCTTCCTGATCATCGATCACCCGGATCGAACCGGACCGGAAGGCTCCCATGACCGACACCTTCGTGAGCGCCGAACTGGCCTCCCAGCCGGAGACCTGGCGCGCCGCCGCGGCACTCCTGCCGACCTTCTCGGACGCGCTCCCCCAGCCCGGTGAACGCGTCGCCGTGATCGGCTGCGGCACGAGCTGGTTCATCGCGATGAGCTACGCCGTCGCCCGTGAGCAGGCCGGCCTCGGGGTCACCGACGCCTTCGCCGGCTCCGAGTACCCCGCATCGCGCGAGTACGACCGCGTGCTCACCATCAGCCGCTCGGGCACCACGACCGAGATCGTCGACCTGCTGCAGGCCCTGCCGTCGCAGCGCACCGTCCTGATCACGGCCGTCGCGGACAGTCCCGCCGCGGCCGTCGCCGACGACGTGGTCGCACTGCCCTTCGCCGACGAGCGCTCCGTCGTGCAGACGCGGTTCGCCACCACGGCGCTCGCCCTGCTGCGCGCGTCGATCGGCGACGACGTCGAGGCCCTCGCCGCCCAGGCCGAGATCGCGCTGACCCTGCCGATCGACGACCTGCTCGACGCCGAGCAGGTCTCCTTCGTGGGCCGCGGTGCCGCCGTCGGCCTGACGTTCGAGGCCGCACTCAAGACGCGGGAGGCTGCGCAGTTCTGGGCCGAGTCCTACCCGGCGATGGACTACCGACACGGGCCGATCGCCATCGCGCAGCCCGGCCGGCTCGTCTGGTCGCTCGGTGCCGCACCGCAGGGGCTGGCCGACGAGGTCGCCGCCACCGGTGCGCGCTTCGTGCAGCACGACCTCGACCCGATCGCCGGCCTCGTCGTCGTGCACCGGTTCGCCGTCGCCCTGGCCGAGGGCCGTGGGCTGGACCCGGACAACCCCCGTTCGCTGACGCGGTCGGTCATCCTCACCTGATGGCGGGCGCAGGCACGGTGCTCGGGGTCGACGTCGGCGGCACGGGCACCAAGGCCCGGCTGACCGACGCCGACGGACTCGTCCTGGACGAGACCCGGGTCCCGACGCCGCGCGACGATCCGTCGGGGCTCCGACTGGCCGTGGCCGTCGCCGACCTGGGAGTGCGGGCACTCGACCGCGGTCGGCTCGACGCCGTCGGGCTCGTCACGCCGGGTGTCGTCGACGAAGCCGCCGGCACCGTCGTCCTCGCGGTGAACCTCGGGTGGCGGGACGTGCCGGTCCGTGACCTCGTGCGGGCCGAGCTCGTCCGACGCGGTGTCGACGTCCCGATCGCCTTCGGCCACGACGTCCGCGCCGGTGCCCTCGCCGAGACCCACACCGGTGACACGGCGCTGTCCCGCGGATCGGTCGCGTTCGTACCCGTCGGCACCGGCCTGGCCAGCGCGCTGGTCGTCGACGGCCAGGTCGTGTCCGGGGGCGGATGGGCGGGGGAGATCGGCCAGGTGCTGATCCCGTCCGGACCGCACGAGGGGCTCCGGGTCGAGGAGATCGCATCGGCCGGGGGAGTCGCACGCCGCTCCGGGTCGGCATCGGCGCACGCAGCCATGCTCCGGGTGCGCGACGGCGACCCCGTGGCGACCGCCGTCTGGGACGACTGCGTCGCCGTGCTCGCGGACGCCCTCGCCTGGACGACCGCGGTCGCCGGCTGCCACACCGTCATCGTCGGCGGGGGACTCGCCGAGTCCGGCCCACTGCTGTTCGGGCCGCTCCGCGCGGCGGTTGCCGAGCGGCTCGTCGGGGTCCGCGCACCGGAGATCCTGCCGGCCGCCCACGGCGACGCCGCCGGAGCCATCGGCGCAGGTCTGCTCGCACGGCGGGTGCTCGAGAACGGGGTGCTGCTGTGACCACGCTCGTCCGTGCGCCACGCATCGTGACCGCCGCCCACGACCTGCACGACGGGTGGCTCGTCCTCGGCGACGACTACACCGTGCTCGCGGTCGGTGCCGGCACACCGCCGCGCGCGGACTCCGCGGGCACCGTCGAGGGCACCGTCGTGCCGGGCTTCGTCGACCTGCACGCCCACGGCGCACTCGGCCACGACTTCGCGACGTGTTCCGCCGCGGACGCCCGAGCGGCGGCCGCGCACCACCGGTCACGGGGGACCACGACCCTCGTCGCCTCGATCGCGACCGGGCGTCCCGACGACACCGTCGCAGCCCTCACGCGCCTGCGACCGCTCACCTCGGACGGCACGCTGGCTGGCCTGCACCTCGAAGGGCCGTGGTTGTCCCCGGCCCGCCGCGGAGCCCACCGGGTGGACCTGCTCCACGCCCCGGACACGCTCGAGGTCGACGCGTACCTGGCGGCCGCCAACGGCGCGCTGCGGGTCGTGACACTCGCCCCTGAGCTCCCCGGTGCCCTCGACACCGTGGCGCGGTTCGTCGCCGCCGGGGTCGTCGTGGCGATCGGGCACACCGATGCCACCGCCGAGCAGACCCGCCGGGCGATCGACGCCGGCGCCACGCTCGTCACGCACCTGTTCAACGGCATGCCACCGCTCCACCACCGCACACCGGGGCCGGTCGGGGTCGCCCTGACCGACGACCGCGTGCTGCTCGAGTGCATCGTCGACGGACACCACCTCGACCCGACCACGATCGGGCTCGTCCAGCGGAGTGCACCGGGCCGCCTGGTGCTCGTGTCCGATGCGATGTCGGCGACGGGCTGCCCCGACGGTGACCACACCATCGCCGGGTCCGCGGTCTCGGTGCGCGGCGGGGTCGCTCTGCTCGCCGACGGGTCGTCGTTGGCGGGCAGCACAATCACCGTCGCCGACGCGGTCCGTGCGCTGCTGACGAGCGGGGTCGCGGTGCCCGAGGTCGTCGCGGCCTCTGCCACACGTGCGGCTCGGCTGCTCGGCCGACCGGCGCCGCTCACGGTCGGCGCACCTGCCGACCTCCTCGTCCTCGATCCCGACACCTGTGCGGTGCGGAACCCCCTGCGGACGGCGGTGGTCTCGTGATCGTCGTCGTCACCCCGAACCCGGCCGTCGACGTCACGTACCGGGTCGCCGAACAGCGCATCGGCGAGACCCAGCGGGTCCTCGACGTCGCACGGCACCCGGGTGGCAAGGGCCTGAACGTCGGTCGGGTCCTGGCGGCGACGGGTGTCGCGACGCACGCCGTCCTGCCCCTCGGGGAGACGCCCGGCCGCTGGATCTCGGACGCGCTCGACGATCTCGGCCTCGACCACACCGACGTCGTGGTGTCCGGCACGACCCGCACGACCGTCACCGTGGTCGACGGCGTCGCCCACCCGACGATGTTCGGTGAGCCCGGCCCGGTGCTCTCCAGCACCGAGTGGGACGCCGTCGCCGCAGCGGTCGACGGACTGCTCGGCCGCGCCGACGCCACCGCCCTCGTGGTGTCCGGTTCGCTGCCCGGCGGTGCCGCACCCGACGTCGTCGCGCGCTGGGTCGCCACGGCCCACGAGCACGGCGTCCTGAGCGTCGTGGACTGCTCCGGTGCCGCACTGCTGGCAGCGGCGAGCGCCGGTGCCACCGTCTGCAAGCCCAACCGCGAGGAACTACTCGAGGCCACCGGTGCCGCGGACGAACGCACCGCCGCGCTCCGGCTGCTGGAACGCGGCGCCGGCGTCGTGGTGGTCTCCCGCGGAGCGCACGGCATCGCCGCCCACACCACGGACCACGTGCTCGAGGTCCCAGCGGTGCCCGGCGTCTCGGGCAACCCGACCGGGGCGGGCGACGCAGCGACCGCCGGTCTGGTCGGTGCCCTGGTCCGCTCGGGTCACCAGCAGGGCACCGGCGCCCCCTTCGCCGACGACACCCTGCGCCGAGCACTCCGGTCCGCCGCCGCCCACGGCGCCGCCGCCGTCCTGCGCCCGGTGGCGGGCGAGGTCGACCCCGCCGACGTCCACCGCTTCCTGACCCACCCCGACCGAACGAGGACCCCAGCATGATCACCGACCTCGCCCTGACGGGCCTGCTCGACACCGCCCGCACGGCACACCGCGGCGTCGGCGCGTTCAACGTCGTGCTGCTCGAGCACGCCGAGGCCATCGTCACCGGGGCCGAGCGGGCCGGACTGCCCGTCATCCTGCAGATCAGCGAGAACTGCGTCCGGTACCACGGCGGGCTCGCGCCGATCACGACCGCGACCCAGGCGATCGCCCGGGCCGCCGACGTCGACGTCCTGGTCCACCTCGACCACATCGAGGACCCGGACCTCGTCGCCGCCGGCATCGACCTGGGCGTCGACTCCGTCATGTACGACGGCTCGCACCTGGACTTCGCGGCGAACGTCGCCGCCACCCGTGCCCTCGCGGTCCGGTGTCACGCCGCCGGCGTCGCCATCGAGGCCGAGCTCGGCGAGGTGGGCGGCAAGGACGGCGTGCACGCTCCGGGTGTCCGCACCGATCCCACCGACGCCGCCGCGTTCGTGGCCGACACCGGGGTGGACGCCCTGGCCGTCGCCGTCGGGACCTCGCACGCGATGCAGACCCGCGAAGCCTCGGTCGACCGCGACCTGGTGGAACGCCTGCGTGACGCGGTGCCGGTCCCGCTGGTCCTGCACGGTTCGTCGGGGCTGTCCGACGACGAACTGCGCGGCGCGGTGCAGGCCGGCATGACGAAGATCAACATCTCGACGCACTTGAACGGCCTGTTCACGCGTGCCCTGCGCACCGTGCTCGACGAGCGGCCCGACCTGGTCGACCCCCGGAAGTACGTGTCGGCGGGGCGCGAAGCGATCTCCACCGAGACCGCCCGGCTGCTGACGCTCCTGCACGGCTGAGCGGCGGCGGCCCGGGCAGCCGCCGTGGTCAGCAGAGCGGGACGTTCACCGCGAGCCCGCCCATCGCGGTCTCCTTGTACTTCGTCGACATGTCCGCCCCGGTCTGCCGCATCGTCTCGACGACCTGGTCGAGCGACACGTGGTGCACGCCGTCGCCACGCAGGGCCATCCGTGCGGCGTTGATCGCCTTGTTCGCCGCGATCGCGTTCCGCTCGATGCACGGGATCTGCACCAGGCCACCGATCGGGTCGCAGGTGAGCCCGAGGTTGTGCTCCATCGCGATCTCCGCGGCGTTCTCGACCTGTTCCGGGGTGCCCCCGAGGACCTCGGCGAGTCCGGCGGCAGCCATCGACGCGGCCGAGCCGACCTCGCCCTGGCAACCGACCTCGGCGCCGGAGATCGATGCGCGCTCCTTGTAGATCGACCCGACAGCGCCGGCTGTGAGCAGGAACCGCACGACGGCGTCGTCGCGGTCGGCAGCGGTGATCGCGGGGACGTAGGTGAGCGCGTAGTACAGCACCGCGGGGATGATGCCGGCGGCGCCGTTGGTGGGTGCGGTGACGACCCGGCCGCCGGTGGCGTTCTCCTCGTTCACCGCCATGGCGACGAGGTTCACCCACTCCATGGCGAACAGCGGGTCGTGGTCGGGGTCCTCGCGGGTGAGCTGCTCGTGCCAGGTGGCTGCACGACGCCGGACATCGAGCCCGCCGGGCAGGCATCCGTCACGGCGGACGGAGCGGTCGACGCACGAGTCCATGACGGCGTGGATGTCGAGCAGCCCGGAGCGGACGTCGGCGTCGGTCCGGGTGACCGACTCGTTGGCGAGCGCCACTCCGCTGATCGGCAGACCGGAGGCAGCGCAGGCGGCCAGCAGCTCGGCGCCGCTCGAGAACGGGTACGGCACGCGGTCGTCGACCGGGATCGCCGCCCCCGCGACCACGGCACCGTCGTCCACGGCACCGCCGTCCTCGCCGTCGCCGTCGCTGTCGCCGTCGCTGTCGCCGTCGCTGTCGCCGTCGCTGTCGCTGTCGCTGTCGCGAGCGATGAAGCCGCCGCCGATCGAGTAGTACGTCTCGTCGGCCAGGTCGGCACCGGCTCCGTCACGGGCTCGCAGCCGCATGGCGTTCGGGTGCCGGGGCAGCATGGTCAGGGGATGCAGCACGATGTCGGCGAGCCGGAACGGCACGGTCGCCCCACCGTCGAGCCGGAGCAGGCCGTCGCGTTCGAGGGCGTCGAGCGCCGACGACATCGCGTCCGGGTCGACGGTCTCGGGGTGGGACCCCATCAGGCCGGCGACCACGGCGCCGAGGGTGCCGTGGCCCTGCCCGGTCGACGCCAGTGAGCCGTACAGGTCGACGGCGACGGAGGCGACGGGCAGCCCGGCGACCAGGGACGCGAACTCGGCGCCGGCCCGCATCGGCCCGACGGTGTGCGAGCTCGAGGGACCGACACCCACGCTGAACAGATCGAAGACGGAGACCGGCACGCCGCCACACTAACCCGTCCGGACGGACCGGGACTCGAGCTGGCCGCACCGAGTCTCGGGCTGAGCGACAGATCACGGACTCACGAGCGCGAGAACTGTCGCTCACCGCGAGACTCGGCCCCCGCGCACGGCCCAGTCCGGACGGACCGGGCTCAGCGGCGGGTGTTGCCCTCGACCGGCACCACGAACCACAGGACGACGTAGGCGATCCACAGCGGCCCGGGGAACAGGCTCAGGATCACCCAGCCGATGCGGACGAGGGTGCGGGACAGGCCGAAGCGATCGGCGAGGCCGGCGCAGACACCGGCGAGGATGCGGCCGTTGCGGGGACGGGAGAGTGTGCTCATGGGGACGACGCTACGCACCAGCGACGGGCCAGGGCATCCGGGCAGTACCCCGGAGAACGGTGGGGACAACCCCCGAACGACCCCGACGGCCCGATGCCCGTCAGGGGATCAGCACGATCTTCCCGCGGGTGTGCCGCTGCTCCAGCTGCTCGTAGGCGTCCTGCACCCGGTCGAGCGGGTACGTCGCCGCGATCGGCACCTCGACCTCGCCGTTCGCCACCTGCATCGCGAGGGCGCCGAGGATCTCCGGGTCGGCCGTGTCCGCACTGCCGGAGGCCTTTGCACCGACCTCGGCGGCAGCCTCGAACGCGATGATCGTCTCGATGCGATCGACCGGCACGCCCAGGGCGATCCCCAGGTGCACGTACTCCGGACCGTAGGTGTCGATGACGGCGTCGATGCCGTTGGTGGCGAGCTCGGTGATGCGCTCCTGCAGGCCCTCGCCGTACGCGACGGGCCGCGCACGCTTCGACCGGAGCCACTCGTGGTTCGCCTCGGACGCGATCGCGATCACGTCGATGCCCTCGTTCGTCAGCAGCTGCGTGACGAACCCGCCGACACCACCGGCGGCACCGGACACGACGACGGTCTCGCCGGGTCGGGGGTCGACGGCACGGACGGCTGCGGCAGCGGTCGTGGCGACGATGTCGAGCCCGCCAGCGACGGTCCAGTCGAGCAGCCGGGGCTTCTGCACGACCTGTTCGGCCGGCACCGAGACGTACT
Source organism: Curtobacterium sp. PhB128 (assembly GCF_004340725.1). NCBI lineage: Bacteria > Bacillati > Actinomycetota > Actinomycetes > Micrococcales > Microbacteriaceae > Curtobacterium > Curtobacterium sp. PhB128. The sequence goes on along the minus strand of NZ_SLUR01000002.1, from coordinate 240,553 downwards.
CGGCCTGGCTCGCGCGGTCCCACGACCACCCGAGGACCTCTTCGCCCTCGTCGACGCCGTCGACGCCCTCGCCGACGGCCACGACGATGCCGGCGAAGTCGGTGCCCTGACCGGACGGCAGCGCGTCGGAGGACCCGCCGTCGAGCAGCCCCTGGCGGATCGCCGACTCGCCCGGGTTGATGCCGGCGGCGCGGACGCGCACGAGCACCCGACCGGCGGTGGCCTCGGGGACGGGGACCTCGGCGACGTGCAGCACGGAGCGGTCGCCCCACTCGTCGAAGCGGACGGCGCGCATGGTCTCCGGGATCTCAGTCATCGCGTCCGACGGTACCCCGAGCACGACGAACGGTCCGCGTGGACCGCTCCATCGGCACGACGGTGGGAGACTGGCCCCATGCCCATCCTCAACAAGGACATGCAGGTCTGCATGTCGCTCGCGGCCCGGCCGAGCAACATCGGCACCCGGTTCCACAACTTCCTGTACGACGAGCTCGGGCTCAACTTCCTGTACAAGGCGTTCACCACGACCGACCTGCCCGGCGCCGTGGCCGGCATCCGCGCCCTCGGCATCCGTGGCTGCTCGGTGTCGATGCCCTTCAAGGAGGCGATCATCCCGCTCGTCGACCACGTCGAGGAGTCCGCCGCCGCCATCCAGTCGGTGAACACGGTCGTGAACGACGACGGCGTGCTCACCGCATCGAACACCGACTACGAGGCGATCGCCGCGCTGCTCGGGTCGCACGACGTCGACACCGCGTCCCGGGTGCTGGTCCGCGGCTCCGGCGGCATGGCGAAGGCCGTGACCGCGGCGTTCCGCGGCGCCGGCTTCGACCGCCTGACGGTCGTCGCCCGCAACGAGCAGACCGGTTCGGCGCTCGCGTCGCAGTACGGCTACGAGTGGGTCGCCGAGGAGCGCGAGGCCGGGGCGTCCGACCTGGTGGTCAACGTCACGCCGCTCGGCATGCGGGGCGACCAGCAGGACGCGCTCGCCTTCGCGCAGGACCGGATCGAGGCGGCCCACACGGTCTTCGACGTGGTCGCGTTCCCGTCGGAGACCCCGCTGGTCCGTGCGGGTCGGGACGCCGGCAAGCACGTCATCACCGGAGCCGAGGTCATCGCGCTGCAGGCGGCCCGCCAGTTCGAGCGGTACACGGGCGTCGCCCTGACGGACGACCAGGTGGCGCGCGCCAGCGAGTTCTCGCGCGCCGAGTAGTCGACGCACCCACAGGGCGGACGGGAGGCACGGGGCCAGCTGGCACCGCGCCTCCCGTCCGCCTTTGTGGGAACGTCTCAGGCGTTCGTCGCGCGCCCGACGGCCACCCACCCGAGTCGGCGCAGCGTCTCGTGGTTCCGGACCCAGATGAGCGGCTGCATGAGGAAGTCGGGGACCCAGGCGCCCGGACCGGCGACGGCGTTCTCGACGATCGTCACCTTGCAGCCCTTGCGGTGCGGCTCCACGGTCAGCTCCACGCGGGCCTCGCCGATCGGCCACCCCTTCGGCTGGATCACCATGCGGTGCGGCGGGTCCCACACCAACGAGGTCGTGACGTCGTCGATGACGAGCGGCCAGGCACCGAAGGAGTGGTGCAGGTGCGTGCCGACCTGCGGCCAACCGGCCTCCTGCTTCCGCATGCGTGAGGCACCGACCACCCAGGTCGTGTAGAGCCAGCCGTCGCCGAGCACGTCGAAGACGTCCTCGGGAGCGCAGTGGAGGATGCGGACGTTCTTCGCCATGGTGATCAGCCTTCCGGGGTGAGGTCGACGTCGTCGGGCAGCCCGAAGGTGTGCCGGAGTGCGCTCTTCGCGGCACGCCAACCGGCCATGCCGTGCACGCCGGGGCCGGGCGCGGACGACTCGGAGCACAGGTACATGCCGCCGCCCATCCGCCACGGGTCGCTGGACAGCACCGGGCGCTTCACGAGCTGCCAGAAGCTCGCAGCACCGGCGGCGATGTCACCGCCGACGTAGTTCGGGTTGTGGTCCGACATGTGCGCGGCCGTCCGGCTCGACGTGTGCAGGATCGTGTCGCGGAACCCCGGCGCGAACCGTTCGACCTGGCGCGTGATCGCCTCGGTCTGGTCGACGTCGGACCCCGCCGGCACGTGCGCGTAGGCCCAGAAGACGTGCTTGCCCTTCGGCGCCCGGGTCGGGTCGACGACGGTCGGCTCGGAACCGAGCACGTACGGCCGTTCGGCGTGCTGGCCGTGCGCGACCGAGCCCTCCGCCGCCGCGATCTCGGCTCGTGTCCCGCCGATGTGCACCGTGCCGGCCCGGCGCAGCGCCTCGTTCGTCCACGGCACCGGATCGGACAGCGCGAAGTCGACCTTCGCGGCCGCGTTGCCGAACCGAAACCGGCGGAGCGCACCGCGCTTCGGCGTGGGGATCTGCGAGCCGGCGATCCGCAGCATTCCGGGGACACTCGTGTCGAAGAGCACCGCCTTCGCCGGGGTGAGGTCGCCGAGCGACCGGACCTCGTGCCCGGTGACGATCCGTCCGCCGTGCGCGACGAGGTCGTCGGCGAGCGCGTCGATGATCGCCTGGCTGCCGCCGATCGGCACGGGCCAACCGCGGGCGTGTGCGTAGGCGCCGAGCGACAGCGCCGCGGCGGCCGTCGACAGCGAGGGCATGTGCTGGATGGAGTGCGCGGCGACGCCGGACACCATCGCCGGGGCGGCGTCCTGCCGGAAGCGGGCGTTCCAGGCGCTGCTGCCCTGCTCGAGTGCGCGCAGGCCGAACCGCAGCACCGTGAGCGGGTGCCGCGGCACGTGCAGGAGGGCGTCGGTGGCGAAGTCGGCGACCTGGTCGGCAGCGCGGGCGAGCGGGCCCATCAGGTTCCGGAAGGCTGGGCCGTCCACACCGAGCTCGGCGGCCGTCCGCTCGAGGTCCTGGTACGCGATGCCGGCACGACCGCCGTCGAGCGGGTGCCCGTACTGCACCTCGGGCAGGCGGAGCTCGATGCGCTCCTCCATCCGGAAGCGCCGGAAGAACTCGGACTGCAGGGCCATCGGGTGCACGGCCGAGCAGACGTCGTGCAGGAACCCCGGCAGGGTGAGCTCGGCGGTGCGCGCACCACCGCCGATCGTGTCGTTCCGTTCGACCACTTCGACGGACAGGCCCGCACGGGCGAGCGTCACCGCCGCCGCGAGTCCGTTCGGTCCGGCCCCGACGACCACCGCATCAACCATGGTCCGAGCCTAGGGACTCGTGTCTGCGCGTGGTCCCGGTCAGGGGCGAGCGACGTCGGGGTCAGCAGGGTCGGAGCCGTCCTCGTCGCCGTCGGCGTCGTCGGGTTCGTCGGCGTCGACCGGGGTCGAGCCCACGGGGTGCTCGGCCAGCAACGTCGCGAAGTCCTCGTCGAGCATCTGCTGCAGACGGTCGTCGCGGCCGATCTCGTAGTCGTCGGCCGGACGCTGGGCCCAGCCGAGGCGCCCGACCACCGTGGTGCCGATGTCGTCCCAGGCTCGGGCGCGGGCGGCGAGCACGATGCCGTCGACGAAGTGCTGGTCGTCGCGGCGCTTGTCGAGCATCGTCGCGAGTTGCTCGTACGTCGCCTCTCGCGTGCGCAGCTTGAGGTCGTCACCCCGGCGGTAGTCGTGCTGGTGCCGCGAGCGGCCCTTCGACTTGCTCGACGTCGACCGGATCTCCCGCATGCGCGCGGCGTCGCCCCGCTGCTCCTCGGCCATGCGGTGGAGCTCCTCGCGCGCGGCCTCGGCGATCAGTGCGTGGTCGAAGTACCCCTGGTCGCGCAGCGCGTTCGTGATGATCCGGTTGCCGACCGCGATCGTGACCGCGGCCTTCGCGATGAGGAACCCCTCGTCGACGGCCCGCTTCAGTTCGACCTGGCTGATGGGTCGATCGCGCACGTCGTGGTTGCGTCGTCCGAACAAGGCCATGCTCCGACGATACCGGCGTCCGGTGACCATCCGTCGGCAGGTGGACGCGGATCACGCCCTGGAGGGACGACACGCCACGAGTGGTTCCGTAGCGTCGGGTGCATGGTCACGTACACGGAGTCCCCCCGCACCGGTCTCGGCACCGCGAGCCTCGTCCTCGGGATCTGCTCGCTGCTCGCCGGTTGGACGTTCGTCGCGCCGATAGTCGGGCTGTGCCTGGGCGTCGCGTCGCGCAGCCGGGAACCGCTCGCCCGTGGTCGCGCGGGCTGGGGGATCTTCCTGAACCTCATCGCGCTCGCCGTCTGGATCCTGCTGCTCGTGCTGGCGGTCGTCGGCGGTGTGTTCGCGGTCTGGCAGGGCGCGACGCAGGGCTCCTGACGCACGCGCACGCGCAGGGGGGCGGCGGGGAGTCTCGCCTAGAGCAGCAGGCCGTAGACGGCGACGTCGGCGCGGACGGGCCCGAGCGGCAGCGCGCCCCGCAGAGTGCCCTCGAGGGCGAACCCGAGCCCTTCGGCGAGCGCGCGGCTGCGGACGTTGTCGACGCCGGTCCGGATCTCGAGCCGTGCGGTGCCGCGTGCCCGCGCGACCTCGACCAGCACGCCGGCGGCCCGCCCCGCGACACCGCGGCCCTCGTGTCCGGCGTCCACCCAGTAGCCGAGTGACGCCTGGCCCAGGTACGGGTCGAAGGTCAGCGACGCCACCCCGACGATGCGGTCGTCGGAACGGATGACGCAGGGGAGCGCGCGGTCCATCGCGAACTGGCCGAGCAGCCGTTCGGTGTGCAGTCCGATGGTCTCGCGGTCCTGCGGATCCCACGCCCACGGTTCGGCGGCCCGGAGCCGGTCGAGGTTCGCGCGCACGAGTTCGAGCACCGGGTCGACCGTGGTCAGGTCGCGCAGCGTGAGCGTGTACCCGTCCCCGAGGTCCCGCCCGAATGCCGCCACCCGTCAGAGACTATGCACGCCGGGCGCTACTCGTACCGGAGCGCCTCGATCGGGTTCTGCCGTGCGGCGCGGCGCGCGGGGAGGGTGCCGGCGAGGAACGCGATGAACATCACGACGAGGATGATCGTCGCCACCGAACTCGGCGCGAACTGCATGATCTGCAGGCCCGGCAGGTCCTTGAGCACCGTGCCCGCGAGCACGTTCGAGATGCCCGTCCCCAGCAGGATCGCGACACCGGCTCCGATGGCACTGCCGAGGAACCCGATGAAGACCGCCTCGAGCGAGAACAGCGTGTAGACCTTTCCGCCGCCCATGCCCATCGCCTTCATCAGGCCGATCTCGCGGGTGCGTTCCTGCACGCTCATCAGCAGCGTGTTGATGATGCCGAAGCCCGCTGCCACCAGGGCGATGACGGCGAAGGCGTTCAGGACCCCGACGATGCCGCTGATGACGGTCTGGAACTGGCCGAGCTGGTCCTGGATGGTCTGCCCGAGGAACCCGTCGTCCGACAGCGCCTTCTTGACCGTGGTCGCGGAGGCCCCGGAGTCGAGCGTCGCCGTGGCGCTGGCGTACGAGGTCGCGATCGAGTCCGGCTTGCCGATCTCCTGCGCGGCTTGCATCGCGTCGGTGAGCGCGGCGTTCGCCCCGGCACCGCCGCCGAACAGCGACTCGTTCTGCACACCGACCACCGTCGCGGTGAGGGTGTGCTCCTTGCCCTGGTAGTCGTCCACCGCGAAGGTGAGTTCCTTGCCGACGGCGGCCTTCGCGCTGCCGAGCCCGAGGTTCTCCAGGTAGTTCGTCGGCAGGATCACCTGGTTCGCGTCGGTGTCGTCGTCGAGTTGCTTCCCGCTCGCCAGGTCGGCGTCGAGTTCTCCCGCGTTGGCGGTCAGGGAGACGACGTACTTGCCGTCGTCGCCGTGCTCGGCGTACTTCGGCGCCAGGGCGACCGCCGGACGGATGCTCTTGATGCCGTCGATCGCACGGATGTCGTCGACGTCGGACTGCGACAGGTACGAGAACGACGCCGGACCGCGGTCGACGCTCTGGCCGGACTCGTCGGGGTCGTACTTCGCCGGCCCGCTGTCGGTCGATGCGGTGTCGACGGCCTTCGTGATGGTCAGGGAACCGGTGTCACCGATCGACGAGACCTGGGTGTCGATGTAGTTGCTGACACCCGTACCGATCGCCGAGGTCAGCGTGATCGTGAAGGCGCCGATGAAGATCGCGATGACGGTCAGGGTCGTGCGCAGCTTCGACCGGAAGGTGTTCGAGACCGCGGTGCGGAGCAGGTCGAGGAAGTTCATGCGGAGTGCCTTCCGTGCGTGGCCTGCTGGTCGACGTCGGCACCGGCGGTGGGCGTGCCGTCCGATCCACCGACGATGAGTCCGTCGCGGACGTTGACGCTGCGGTCGCAGCGGGCGGCGAGTTCTTCGTCGTGGGTGACCACGACGAGCGTGATCCCGCGTTCGCGCTGCAGGCCGAAGAGCATGTCCTCGACCACCTGCCCGGTGTTCGTGTCGAGGTTGCCGGTCGGCTCGTCGGCGAAGATGACGCTCGGCTCACCGACCAGCGCGCGTGCGATGACCACGCGCTGCTTCTGCCCGCCGGACAGGTCGTTGGCGTCGTTCTTCGCCTTGTCGGCCAGGCCGAGGGAGTCGAGCGCCGCCATGCCGCGGCGCTTCCGCTCGGCTCCGGAGACGCCCGCGATCTTGAGCGGGAGCACGACGTTGTCGAGGACCGAGGTCTTGGGGGTCAGGAAGAACTGCTGGAACACGAACCCGAAGGTGCTGTTGCGCGTGCGGTTCACCTGCCGCGCGCCGAGGGTCGCCGCATCGGTCCCGTCGAGCAGGACCTGCCCGGTCGACGGCTTGTCGAGCAGTGCGAGCAGGTGCATGAGCGTCGACTTGCCCGAACCGGACTTGCCGACGATCGCCAGGCTCTCGCCCTGGTGCACCTGGAGCGACACCCCCTTGAGCGCGTCGAACCGCGTCGGGCCTCGGCCGTAGGTCCTGGCGAGGTCACGGGCCTCGAGCACGGGAGTGGTCATGGCCCCACCGTAGTGTCCACTGCACGACTGCAAGTTTGCGTTTGCTGTAGATCATGTGACGTTCCGGTTACAGTCGGGCCATGCCCGACACCGCGCCCGCCACCGAGATGGGTCTGCGCGACCGCAAGCGCATCGAGACACGCCACCGCATCGCGGAGGCGGCTCGGTCCCTCGCGCTCGAGCAGGACATCGACCACACCACGATCGAACAGATCGCCGCACGCGCCGAGGTGTCACCCCGCACGTTCTTCAACTACTTCGAGAGCAAGGAGGACGCGGTCCTCGGGCACACCGAGCTCGACCTGGACGCCGAGACCCTGGCAGCGCACCTCGAGACCGTCGCGGGGGAGCCGGCTGCGCAGGCCGTGGTCGACCTCGCGTTCCTGGTGTTCGGCTCGTCGTTCGGCGACGAGCACGAGCGGCTCGCCCGGAAGGAGGTCATCGTGCGCTTCCCGCAGCTCATGCGCCGCCAGGTCAGCCGGATGACGACCGTGGCCGAGGCGATGACGGGTGCGGTGCGCACGATCCTCGAACGCGATCCGGCGTGGGGGCCGGACGCCGCGACCCCGCAGGCCGCCGAGATGCTGCTCGGCATGTGTATGACCGGCCTGCGGAGTTCGGCGCGGCACGAGGGTTCCGACCCGGAAGAGGTCCGCGCCCGCGTCGTCGCGTCGATCCGCGACACGGCTGCGCGCATCGCTGCGGCCTGAGACGCAACCACGGACGGACGGGAGGCCCGGTGCCACCCGGCACCGGGCCTCCCGTCCGTGACGTGGATGCGTCGAGAGCCGTCACGGCTTCGTGATGAAGCCCTCCTTCACCATCCAGTCGAACGCGACGTCGGCCGGCTCGCGCCCCTCGACGTCGACCTGACGGTTCAGCTCCTGCAGCACCGCATCGGTGAGCTTCGGCGAGATCTGGTCGTAGACGTCGGCGAGCTGCGGGTACTCCTTGAGCGTGGCCGAGTCGAGCACCGGCGCGACGTTGTACGCCGGGAAGAAGCCCTTGTCGTCCTCGAGCACGGTCAGGCCGAGCGACTTGATGCGGCCGTCGGTGGTGAAGACCTCGCCGAAGTTGCACTTGCCGCGGTCGGTGGCCGTGTAGACCGTGCCGGTGTCGAGGATGCTGACGTTGTCGCTCGGGATCCCGTTCTCCCCCGAGCCGCCGAGCTCCAAGCCGTACTTCTTGAGCATCGGCTTGAACCCGTCGGCTCGCGAGTTGAACTCCGACTCCACGCAGAAGGTGCGCTCGTCGACGGGCAGCTTCGCGATGTCGGAGAGGGTCTTGATGTCCCCGAGCTCCTTGACCGCTTCGTCCCGCACCGCGAACGCGTAGGTGTTGTTCATCGGCGCCGGGTTCAGCCATGTGAGCCCGTTGCCGGCGTCCTCCTTCTTGACCGCTTCCCACTGCTCGGTCTTGTCCGGGATCCCCTCGGCGTGGCCCATGAAGGTCAGCCAGGCGGTGCCGGTGTACTCGTACGTGAAGTCCGCACCGTGCGAGGTCATCAACTCGCGGACGGCGACGCTGCCCGGCACGTTGGTCTCGTCGGTGACGTCGAACCCAGCGGCCTTCGCGGCGAGGACCGCGATCTTGCCGAGCACGAGCTGCTCCGTGAAGTTCTTCGACGTCACGGTGATGTGGGCACCGTCCGGCAGGTCGTCGATGCGCTCGATGGTGCCCGGACCGGCCTCGGGGACGAAGGACGTCGCGGGCTGCAGGCCGCAGCCGGCCAGGACGAGCGCGGTGGCACCGGCGAGGGCGACGGCGGCCCCGCGGCGGAGGCGGCGGGTACGGCGGTTCATCGGAGTCCCTTCGGACGTGCGACGGTCTCGACCACACGGCCGAGCCAGTCGATGGAGAGGGCGAGGAGCGCCACGAGCAGCGCCCCGGCGACGAGCACCTTCGGCAGGAACAGCGTCACGCCCGTGGTGATGAGGAGACCGAGACCACCGGCACCGACGAAGGTGGCCAGACTCGCGGTGCCGACGAGCAGCACGAGCGCCGTCCGGATGCCGGACAGCATGACCGGCACCGCGAGGGGCAGCTCGACGCGCATCAGGACGCTGAACGCGCTCATGCCCATGCCACGGCCGGCCTCGACGAGGCGCGAGTCGACGCTCTGCACGCCGATCATGGTGTTCCGGAGGACCGGCAGGATCGCGTAGAGCACGAGCGCGACCACGGCGGACCAGCTGTTCAGGCCGAGCCACGCGGCGAGCAGCACGATCAGGCCGACAGCGGGGGCCGCCTGCCCGAAGTTCGCGACGGCGAGCACGTACGGGCTCGCCCGACGCAGCGGTCCGCGCGTGAGGACGATGCCGAGCGGGATACCGATCACGAGCACGAGCACCGTCGCCTGCAGGGTCAGCACGAGGTGCTGCCCGGTCAGGTCGAGGATGTCGGCCGGGTTGAGCGTCGTGCGTTCGGTGGGCGTGAGGTCGGCCGTGGCGAGCCAGACCGCGAACCCGGCGAGCACGACGAGGATCGCGATCGGCTGGAACAGCAGGCCCTTCCAGGACGTGCTGGCGCCGGTGGCGGGTCCGGCGGTGACAGCACTCACAGGTCTTCCCCGGAGGGCGCGATCACGGGCGCGGCCGGCGAGGACGGCAGCGTCTCGATCTGGTTGGTGTTCGTGCCGACCGGCGTGTACGCGCGGTCGTCGGCGGCCGCTGCACGCGACCGGGTGATGGCCTCCATGACGACCTCGACCGTGATGACACCGCGGAACGCCTCGCCACGACCGGTGACCAGTGCGGCCCCGGCGCTCGAGACGAGCATGGTGTCGAGGGCGTCGTTGAGCGTCGAGGCCTCGCCCACGATGGGCAGCTCCGGGTCGACGCCGTCCGGGATCCGGTCCAGGCGCTCGAGCTGTCGGCGGGACGGCCAGCCGATCGGCCGCTGCCGACGGTCGACCACGACGGCGTGCCCGTGACCCCCGGCCTCCTGCATGCGCTGCAGGACGGCCTTCGCCTCTTCGCCGGGGGAGCAGGTCACCGCGGAGACGACCTCGACGTCGCGGACGCGGTTCAGGGTGAGCTGCTTCAGCCCGGCGCCCGAGCCGATGAAGTTCTCGACGAACTCGTTCGCCGGCTCCGCCAGGATCCGCTCCGGGGTGTCGTACTGCACGATGTGGGCGCCCTCGGTGAAGATGACGATCCAGTCGCCGAGCTTCACGGCCTCGTCGAAGTCGTGGCTGACGATGACGATCGTCTTGTGCAGCTCTTCCTGGATCCGCAGGAGCTCGTCCTGCAGGCGCTGCCGGGTGATCGGGTCGACCGCACCGAACGGCTCGTCCATCAGCAGGACGGGCGGGTCCGCGGCGAGCGCCCGGGCGACGCCGACGCGCTGCTGCTGGCCACCGGAGAGTTCGCGGGGGTAGCGGTCGCGGTAGGTGGCGGGGTCGAGCGAGACCAGGTCGAGCAGCTCGTCGACACGCGCCGCGATCTTCTCCTTCGACCAGCCGAGCATCTTCGGCACGATCGCGATGTTCGCCGCGACGGTCATGTGCGGGAAGAGCCCGCCGGCCTGGATCACGTAGCCCATCCGGCGGCGGAGCTCGTCGGCGTCGATGCCGGTCACGTCGTCGTCACCGACGACGATGCGGCCCTCGGTGGGCTCGATCAGGCGGTTGATCATCTTGAGGGTCGTCGTCTTGCCGCAGCCGGACGGGCCGACGAGCATGACGATCTTGCCGGCCGGGATCTCGAGGGTGATGCCGTCGACGGCGGGCTTCGACTGTCCGGGGTACCGCTTGGTGACCTCGTCGAGCAGGATGCTGCGGCCGGTGACGTCCCCGTCGGGCGCGGTGGTGGTGGCGGAGTCAGTGCTGGACACGGATACCTCTCGAGATGGTCAGGCGGCCGAGGCCGAGGAGGAGCAGGTCGAGGACGAGGGCGAGCAGGACGACGCCGACCACCCCGACGACCACGGAGTACAGGGCGTTCGCGCCGCCGAGGCGCGAGAGTCCGGAGAAGATGAAGCCGCCGAGCCCGGGGCCGAGCGCGTACGCCGCGATGGCCGCGATGCCCATCACCATCTGGGCGGACACGCGGACGCCGCTCAGGATGATCGGCCAGGCCATCGGCAGTTCGACCTGCACGAGGGTCCGGAACCGGCTCATGCCGATGCCGCGCGCGGACTCGACCACGCTCGGCGGGATCTCGGCGAGGCCGACGACCGCGTTGCGCAGGATGGGCAGGGCGGCGAAGAAGACGACCGTCACGACGGACGGCAGCACGCCGAAGCCGAGCGGGACGATGAGCAGGCCGATGACCGCGAAGGACGGCAGGGTGAGGCCGATGGCGGACACCCCGTTCGCGACGGAGGTCAGGCGGGGACTGCGGTAGACGAGTGTGGCGAGCACCACGGCGATGACCGTGGCGAGCACCGTGCACTGGACCACCAGTGAGAAGTGTTGCCACGACGAGAACCAGATCTGGCTCCATCGCTCCACGACGTACTGGAACACGGGTGGGCGCTCCCCTTCCGGTCGGCCGAACTGCCCACGGGTCGGGGCACAAGCTGCGCCAAAGCTACGCAGGGCACGGACCGGTCGCACGTCGAAACCGAGCGTAAGCGATCGTTTCCTGTGCAGACAGCATGACGAAAACCCCCGGTCAGCGGGCAGTTCGACCGTCGAGCCTGAGAGAACGGTAACGATCGTGAGGGGCCATCGGCTACATGGCCAAGCCCCGCAGGCCGGACCGCTCGGCGATGTCGACGAGTTGCTCCCGCCAGAGGACCCACTCCTCCGGGCTCTTGTCGGCCAGGTTGCCGTCCCCGTCGCCCGCCAGTCCGTCGAGCATCTCGCGGACGATGTCGGCGTGCCCCGCGTGCCGGGCCGTCTCGTACGCCATGTGCACCAGGATGCGGTGGAGCGTGACCTCGCGGAGCTCCTCCGGCCACCAGGGGACGGTGCCGCGGGCGTCGAGGTCGAGCGCTTCGATGGTGGCGTCGGCGTGCGCTGCACTGCGGTGGTGGAAGGCCACGACGTCGTCCAGGGTCTCGTCGAGGGTCGCGTACATGTCCTCGCCGTCCTCCGACTCGAGCCAGGCGGGCGGGTCCGGAAGCGGCCGACCGAACACCTCGCCGAAGTACCCGGCCTGCACACCGGCGACGTGCTTCACCAGCCCGAGCACGTTCGTGCCGGTCGGGGTCACCGGCCAGCGGGCCTGCCGTTCGGCCAGGCCGTCGAGCTTGCCGAGGAGCGCGGCGCGGTGCTTCTGCAGGTACCGGTGCAGCGTCCGCTTCACCGCAGCGGCCGAGGCCAGGGGATCGGTGCCCGACGACGCGCCCTCGTCCGACAGGGCCGAGTTCCCGCTGGACGCGAGGCCGGTGGTCGTCGCGGGGTGGACCTCGGGGACGGCGTCGGTGCTGCTCATGCCCTCGATCGTGCCACCACGACGTCCTGCAGGCGTGCCGATTCCTGCACGGCCACCCGCTCCGCGGTGAGCAGCAGCCCGGCCACCTCGGCCGAGGTGCGCGCAGGGGCGTCGTTCCAGCTCGTGAGGTCACGCACGCGGCCCATCCGGACGTCGGGCGCCGGACACCAGAGCACCGGCGCGCCCTCGTCCACGGCGAGCGCGTGCCAGACCAGGTCGAGGGAGTGCTGGACCCGCGGCGAGTGCACGGCGTGCGGTCCGCCAGCGGCCGAGACGACCGCGCCGACCAGGCAGGCAGCGACGAGCGGTCGCCCCTGCACGTCCATCGCTGCGGCACTGGTGGCCTTCCGCATCCGGCCGTGCTCGTCGAGGTACGCGAACCAGGCGTGCTGGATCCAGCCGCGTTCGACGACGCCACGCGCGTCGGACAGCAGGTGCTCGAGCTCGTCGAGTTCCTGCAGCCGGGCTTCGACCCGTCGGACGCGTGCGGCGGCGCGGCGCTCGGCGAGGCGGTCGAGGAACCCGCGGAGGCCGGTTCGCTCGGATCGGGTGGGGGCGGGAGAGGCGTCGGTGGCGACGTCGTGCTGGACGCGGAACTCGAGGGTCATGAGGGCCCCTCCGATCGGCTGTGCACGGATGGTGCGGTCACGATAGCCCCGCGGGGTCTCAGCCGTCCAGCACCGCGTCGATGCTGCGCCGCGCGACGCTCCGGAAGGCGCGTTCGTCGGACGTCGCGAGCGCGGAGGCGAGCGCGATCGCCCACCCGCGCGCGCGTCCCCAGGTGACGTCCGGAGCGGCGACCAGCGTCCGGAACGCGTGGCGGGCCTCCCGGTCGAGCGTCAGCCAGGCGGTGGCGAGGTCGACGGCGGGGTCCCCCGAGGTCACGTCGCCGAAGTCGACGACCGCCGACAGGCGTTCGTCGCCGTCCGGCATGCGGTCCACGAGCAGGTTGAACGGGTGCAGGTCGCCGTGCACCCAGACGGGAGGCCCGGTGTGCGTCGGCAGCGCCGCCGCGGTCCGCCAGACCGCTGCCAGCTCCACGGCCCGGGGCACGTCCTGCGTGGCGAGTCGCGTCAGGACGGCGTCGCTGCGCGTCGCCAGCGGCACCGCACGGAACGGGTTCGCCGGAGCATCCGCCGGAGCCGGCACGTGCAGCAGTCGCACGAACCCCGCGAGGGCCTCGGCGACCCGGACACCGGCAGCACGCTCACCGACGGGTGCTCCCGGGAGCCACGGGACGATGCTCCACGACCAGGGGTACCCGAGCGCCGGACGGCCCACGCGCACCGGAGCCGGCACCGGGACGACGGGTGCGACGCGGACGGCGATCTCCGGCAGCCACCGCTGCTCGTGCTCGACCAGGCGTGCTGCGAGCTCCCGACGCGGCAGCCGCACGGCGTACTCGTCGCCGAGCCGCACGATGACGTTGTCCCAGCCGTTCGCGACGACCACGAGCGTCAGGTCCGCCAGGTCGGGGTGCTGGGCGTGCAGCAGGGCCCGGACGAGCGGGACGTCGACGTCGACCTCTGCCGGTGGTGTGGGCACCGGCTCAGGCTAGTGGGCCGGTGGACACATGCCCGCGAACGGGGGCGGGTGCGGAAACCGACCGCTGGGTATGCTCGCAGGGACGGTGACGTGGGTGTTTCCCTGGGGGGACCCGCGTCATTCCGGCGCGATGATGGCGACGAGTCGCGGGACCTCTGGTCGGACGCGTTCGGTGACGAGCGCGGCCAGCAGCACCGTCCAGAGTTCCCGCAGGCGTTCGTACAGGTCGGTGCGGTCGGCGAGCACGTCCGACACCGTCTGCACGCCCGTGTACGCGGGGATGACCACGCGTCCGACCAGCTCCGGGTCCCACCGCGGGTCGACCTCGCCGGCGTCGATCGCCTGCCGCACGGTCTGTGCGATGAGCGCCATCCAGTCGGTGTACGGGTCCTGACGGGGGACGTCGTGCGTCGCGACCTCGGTCGACAGACGGATGCCGGCGCTCACGACGACCTCGGTGACCATCTGGGTCGCCAGTCCCTGCGACATCCACATGAGGGCTTCGAGCGGCGTCCGGCTCCGGGCGACCGCGGCCTCGCCGTAGCGCCGCGAGACCTCGTGCTGCTGCGCGATCACGGCACCGGCGAGGTCGGCCTTCGACGCGAAGTGGAAGTAGAGCGCGCCCTTGGTCAGCCCGATCCGTTCGGCGACGCCGTCCATCGACGCGCCGAGGTACCCGCGCTCGTCGAACTCGGCGGCCGCGGCCCCGATGATCGCCGCGCGGGTCTCGAGCGCCCGCTGCTGCCGGGTGCGTCCGTCCTGCGCCATCACCTCCCGATCGTAGTCCCGCTCCGGGGCTGCGCACGGCCCGCGTTCGGGCGGGTGCCCTACGGTTGGCCGCCATGGACGGATGGCGGAACCCCGCGCGGTGGGCGCGGACCGGACGGTGGCTGCTGCTGCCGATCGCGGTGCTCGACTGGGTGGCCCTCGCGCCGCAGACCATCGTCGTGCTCGCGTTCCTGATCGCCGTCGTCGGGCTCGCCGGGATGGCAGCCGCGCTCGTCGTGCACATGCTCGGGCGCTCCCGCGGGGTGATGGCGCTGCTCGGTGTCGTCCTGCTGCTCGGCGGGCTCGTGGTGTTCGGCCTCGACCCGTTCCCCAGCTCGTTCCCGCTGATCGACGCGTGGTGGCCCGAGTCGATCACGCAACCGCAGGTGGTCGGCAGTGCCTACTGGCAGCTCGCCGGCCTCGGCATCGAGCTCGCGGGCTTCGGACTGCTGGCCACGCTGCTCGTCGTCGCGCTCACCGGCGCACCGCGATCACGGCAGGACCGCTTCCGCTCCTGACCGCGGCGCACGACTGCAGCGGCAGCGGCAGCGGCAGCGGCGTCGTCGTCGTCGTCGTCGGACGGTGTTCAGCGCCGCCCGAGCACGACCAGCGTCACGTCGTGGGCTGCGCCGGCCGGCGCCAGGGCGCGGACCCGTTCGACGACCGCGGCACCGGTCGGCTCGGCAGCGACCAGGGCGGCCAGATCGTCGAGGTGGCCGATCCCCTCGAGCGCCAGGACGCCCTCGGTGCACACCACGAGCCGGTCGCCCGCCGCCAGGTCGAGCGTGGCGGGGGACCGCGGCACGGACTCCGGCTGCAGGCCGAGCGGCAGGTCGAGCGAGTGCAGCGCCCGGCTGGTGCCGTCGGCGCGGACGAGCACCGCGAGGCCGTGGCCGGCGTCCCCGAAGACGACGTGCCCCGACGTCGGGTCGAGCCGCAGGTGGAAGAGCGAGCCGACGGCGTCCGCAGCGGACAGGTCGGCGGTGATCTGGGCCTCCAGGCCGCCGATCGCGTCCTGCATGGCGGTCTCGGTGCGTGCGACGACGGCACCGCGGACCGCGGAGGCCAGCAGGCCGGACGCGCGTCCGGCCGCCGCGACGCTGCCCATGGTGACGTGCAGCGCACCGTCGGTGGCGAGTCGCCAGTCGGCGACGTCCCCGCCGCCGTCCTCCGTGCGGAGCACCAGGGTGTCGAGGTCGTGTCCGGGGACCTCGACGGGTCCGGGGACCAGGCCCTCGAGCACGCGGGTCACCCGATCGCGGTCGATCGCGTGGCCGAGTTCGCGCTCCGCCCACCGTGCGAGGTCACGCAGCAGGTCGAGGTCGGCCGCCGACAGCTCGCGCGGGGTCGCGTCCATGATGCAGAGCGTGCCGACACGGGTGCCGTCGAGCATCGACAACGGGGCTCCGGCGTAGAACCGGATGCCCTGCTCCGTGACCGCCGCCAGGTCGCGGAACCGGGGGTCCAGCAGCGCGTCCGGCACCACCATCGGCTCGTTCGTGAGCACCGTCGTCGAGCAGAAGACCTGCTCCGCCGGGGCGCTCCCGCCCTGCCGCCAGCCCTGCGTCGACTGCGCCGTCACGACGTTGCCGTGCACCAGGTTCAGGAACGTCAGCGGGACCCCGAACGCCTCTTGGGTCATGCGGGTGATGCGGTCGAACCGCTCCTCCGGGCCACTGCCGAGGACACCGAGTGCCTCGACGACGGCGGTCCGGTGCGCGGCGGGGTCCAGCTGGGTCATGCGCCCTGTCTACCCGCACCCTCCGTCAGGAACCAGTCCCGCGGGTGCTGGTCGGCCGTCAACTCGCGTCGCTCGGACACCGGAGCGGCCCACGCCGCCGCGTTCGACAGCACGCGCTGGATGTCCGGGTGGTGGTAGACGGGGTACTCCTGGTCACCGGGGGAGAAGTAGAAGACCTTCCCCAGACCGCGGCGGTAGGCGACCCCGGACCGGAAGACCTCGCCGCCGGCGAAGGTCGACAGGAAGACCTCTTCGTCGGGGCGCGGGATGTCGAAGAACTCGCCGTACATCTCCTGCCGGTCGATCACGATCGGGTGCGGCACCCCGGCGGCGATCGGGTGCTCCGGCGCGATCGTCCAGACGAGCTCGCGTTCGCCGTCGTTCCGCCACTTCAGCGAGCAGGTGGTGCCCATCAGGCGCTTGAACGGCTTCGAGTAGTGCCCGGAGTGCAGCACCACCAGGCCCATGCCGGCGTGCACGGCGTCGACGACCAGGTCGACGACGGCGTCGCTGACCTCGTCGTGGGCGGCGTGGCCCCACCAGAACAGGACGTCGGTCGTGGCCAGGCGCTCGGCGGTGATGCCGTGGTCGGGCTCCTGCAGCGTGGCGGTGCTCACGGTGGCGTCGGGGTGGTGCTCGCGGAGCGCTGCCGCGATCACGGTGTGCATGCCGTCGGGGTAGTGCCCGACGACCGTCGCGTCACCGCGGGTCTCGTGCACGTTCTCGTTCCAGACGACGATGTTCAGGGGACGGTTCTCGGTCGGCACTGACATGGCTCCAACGCTAGCCTCCCCGGGCGTCGAATCGATACGACCACCGGAGTGTCGGGGGTTTCCCGGGACACGTCCGCGACGATGTGGGCATGACTCCCCGCTCCCTGTTCCGTGCCGCCGCGGTCGCCGAACTCGTGACCTGGACCATGCTCATCGCCGGGATGGTGCTCAAGTACGGCCTGGACGCCGGCGACTGGGGCGTCCGGATCGGCGGCGGGGTGCACGGCTTCGTGTTCCTGGCGTACCTCGTCGTGACGACCGTCGTCGCGGTCAACCAGCGCTGGACCCTCGGGGCACTCGTACTCGGCTGGGCGAGTGCCGTCGTGCCGTACGCCACGGTGCCGTTCGAGGTCGCGGTCGCCCGACGCGGCATGCTCGAGGGCCCGTGGCGCCGCTCACCCGACGCGCGCTCGGGCTTCTGGGACCGTCTGCTGTTCTTCGTGGTGCGTCGCCCCGCAGTCGCGGTCGTCATCGGGGTCGTGGCGGTCGCTCTGGTCTTCGTGGTGCTGCTGGCGGCGGGCCCGCCCCGCGTGACTTCGTGAGCAGAAATGGTCGGGTTCGTGATGCGGACCCGACCATTTCTGCTCACGATGCGCGGCCCTGGTCGCGACCACTGACGGACGGGAGGCCCGGTGCCAGCTGGCACCGGGCCTCCCGTCCGTCAGGTGCGTGCGTCTAGAGCGCGGCGAGCGTCGCGTTCAACGTGGCGGACGGGCGCATGACCGCGCTCGTCTTGGCGTCATCCGGGCGGTAGTAGCCGCCGATGTCGGCCGGGTGGCCCTGCACGCCGTTCAGCTCCTCGACGATCTGCTGCTCCTGCGCGTCGAGCTTGCCCGCGATCTCGGCGAACGACGCTGCGAGCTCGGTGTCCGTCGTCTGCGCCGCGAGCTCTTCGGCCCAGTACTTGGCCAGGTAGAAGTGGCTGCCGCGGTTGTCGATCGAGCCGAGCTTGCGGCCCGGGGACTTGTCCTGCTCGAGGAAGGTCCCGGTGGCACGGTCGAGCGTCTCACCGAGGACCTTCGCCCGCTCGTTGCCCGTCACGCCGGCGAGGTGCTCGAGGCTGACCGCCAGGGCGAGGAACTCGCCGAGGCTGTCCCAGCGCAGGTAGTTCTGCTGCACGAGCTGCTGGACGTGCTTCGGGGCGGAGCCACCGGCACCGGTCTCGAACAGGCCGCCGCCACCGAGCAGCGGGACGACGGAGAGCATCTTCGCCGAGGTGCCGAGCTCCATGATCGGGAACAGGTCGGTCAGGTAGTCGCGCAGCACGTTGCCCGTGACGGAGATGGTGTCCTCGCCGCGGCGGATGCGCTCGAGCGAGAAACGCATGGCGTCCTCCGGCGAGAGGATCTCGATCTGCAGGCCCTCGGTGTCGAGCTCGCCCAGGTACTGGCGGACCAGACCGATCAGGTTCGCGTCGTGCGCCCGGGTCTCGTCGAGCCAGAACACGGCCGGGGTCTCCGAGGCGCGAGCACGGGTGACCGCGAGCTTGACCCAGTCGCGGATGGCGATGTCCTTGGTCTGGCAGGCGCGCCAGATGTCACCGGGCTCGACGTCGTGCTCGATGACGACGTCACCGGCGGCGTTCGTCACGCGGACGGCACCGGCGCCGGGGACCTCGAAGGTCTTGTCGTGCGAGCCGTACTCCTCGGCCTTCAGCGCCATGAGCCCGACGTTGGGCACGGAGCCCATCGTCGCCGGGTCGAAGGCACCGTTGACGCGGCAGTCGTCGATCACGGTCTGGTAGATGCCGGCGTAGCTCGAGTCCGGGATCACGGCGAGGGTGTCGTGCTCGTCGCCGTCCGGGCCCCACATGTGGCCGGAGGTGCGGATCATCGCGGGCATCGAGGCGTCCACGATGACGTCGCTCGGGACGTGCAGGTTCGTGATCCCCTTGTCCGAGTCGACCATCGCCAGCTCGGGGCCCGCGGCGATGCCGTCGGTGAAGGCCTGCTTGATCTCCGCGCCGTTCGGCAGGGCGTCGAGCCCCGCGAGGATCGAGCCGAGACCGTCGTTCGGGGTGAGCCCGGCGGCGGCCAGGTCGGCACCGAAGCGCTCGAACACCGACGGGAAGAACGCCTTGATGACGTGGCCGAAGATGATCGGGTCGGAGACCTTCATCATCGTCGCCTTGAGGTGCACGGAGAACAGGATGTCCTCGGCTGCGGCGCGCTGGATCTGGTCCTGCAGGAAGGCCTCGAGTGCGGCGACGTGCAGCACGGTGCCGTCGACGACCTCGCCCTGCACGACGGGGATCGACTGCTTGAGGACCTGGGTCTCGCCGCCCTCGGCGACGAACGTGATCGTCAGGACGTCGTCGGCGGGGGCGATCCAGGACTTCTCGTTCGAGCGGAAGTCGTCGACGCCCATCGTGACGACGTTCGTCTTCGAGTCGCCGCTCCACGCACCCATGCGGTGCGGGTGCTTCCGGGCGTAGTTCTTGACGGACAGGGGAGCGCGGCGGTCGGAGTTGCCCTCGCGCAGCACGGGGTTGACGGCGCTGCCCTGGACGCGGCCGTAGCGGGCGCGGGCGTCGCGCTCCTCGTCCGTCGTGGGCTCGTCCGGGTAGTCGGGCAGGTCGTAGCCCTGCGACTGCAGTTCCTTGATCGCGACCTTGAGCTGCGGGATCGACGCCGAGATGTTCGGCAGCTTGATGATGTTCGCTTCGGGGGTCTTCGCGAGCTCGCCGAGCTCGGCCAGGGCATCGTCCACGCGCTGCTCGTCGGTGAGCCGCTCCGGGAACTGGGCGATGATCCGGCCGGCGAGCGAGATGTCGCGGGTCTCGACGTCGACACCAGCGGTGCCGGCGAAGGCCTGGATGACCGGGAGGAAGGAGTGGGTGGCGAGGAACGGCGCCTCGTCCGTGAGGGTGTAGATGATCTTGGCCATGCTGGCGGGTACTCCCTTGTTCGACCGTCGGTACGTCCACGCTACTCGTGGTGCGGGATGTCTCGACATCAAGATACATGGTCCGGCCTGCGTCCGGCAGGTACTCGGCAGACGTCCTGGAGGCGCACTGTCGGCTCATAGGAACGCTCGGTGGACTGGTCTTCCGCAGTTCCAGAGCCGCAGGAGGGCGATCATGGCGACGACACGTGAGACACCGGAGGACTTCGGGTGGACCGCGGAGGACCTCCGCTCGGCCTACGCCTCGGACGGCAGCGGCCCGTACCGGTACGCGCCGGACGGCTCGGGGCCGTTCTCGTACGACGTCGACGGTTCCGGACCGTGGCTCGTCGGGCCGGAACCGCGCCGGGGGCTGGCACGGTTCGCCCCGCGTGACCGCGGTGGACGCTCCCGACTCCGCCGCATCGGCACAGCGGTGAGCGCCGGGGCGCTGGCGCTCGTGCTCGCCGTCGGCAGCGTCGCGGTCGTCGCCCACGCCGCCCCTCCACACCCTTCGGTCCAGGCGGGGTCTCTCCACAGCGGTGAGCCCGACAGGACCTGATCGCGCGGACGGTGCCACGCTGGACCGGTGACCGAACTCCTCGTGGTCGGCGTCATCGCCGTCATCGCCATCGCGGGTGCCGCCGTGCTCGGGCCCCGCATCGGGGTCGCGGCGCCACTCGTGCTCGTCGCCGTCGGGGTCGTCGCGAGCCTGCTGCCCTTCATCCCGAACGCGGAGATCGAGCCCGAGTGGATCCTCGCCGGAGTCCTGCCGCCGCTGTTGTACTCGTCGGCGGTGTCGATGCCGTCGATGAACTTCCGGCGCGAGTTCGGTGCCATCAGTGGGCTGTCGGTGCTGCTCGTCGTCGCGAGCAGCCTCGTGCTCGGGCTCTTCTTCGCCTGGGTGGTCCCGGGCCTCGGCTTCTGGTGGGGGATCGCCCTCGGTGCGATCGTGAGTCCCACCGACGCCGTCGCGACGTCGATCGTCAAGCAGACCTCGGTGTCGCGCCGGGCGATCTCGATCCTCGACGGTGAATCGCTCCTCAACGACGCCACCGCACTGGTGCTCCTGCGGACGGCCATCGTGGCCGCTGCCGCGTCGTTCTCGTTCTGGGGAGCGCTCGGCGACTTCGCGGGCGCCGTGGCCATCGCGGTGGTCATCGGCTGGTTCGTCGGCTGGCTGAACGTGTTCGTGCGCTCCCGGGTGCCGAGCGCAGCGGTGAACACGGCGCTGTCCTTCGCGGTGCCGTTCGTCGCCGCGGTACCGACCGAGCACTTCGGCGGGTCAGGACTCGTCGCCGCTGTCGTCGCGGGGCTGTTCACCGGCATCGTCGGACCGCGCAAGCTCCCGCCGGGGCACCGACTGTCCGACGCGCAGAACTGGCAGACCATCGAGCTCGTGCTCGAGGGCGCGGTGTTCCTGACGATGGGGCTCGAACTCGCGACGATCCTCCGCGACGTGCAGGAGGACCACTCCGGCATCGGCCCGGCGCTGCTCATCGCCGTCGGCGCCCTCGTGCTCACCGTGCTCGTCCGGACCGCGTACGTCGTGCCGCTCCTGTTCGCGCTGTCGGCGGCCGCCAAGCGCGGTGAGCGGATGCAGGACCGCTTCGCCGAGATGCACGCCGGCGACCGCGACGCGATGAGCGAGGTGATCCGCGAGCACCGACCGGGCAACCGGGCGCCGTCGGAGCGCGAACTCGACCGGTTCACGACACGCGTCCGGCGAACCCTGGCGGACATCGCGTACTACACGACGGCACCGCTGGGCTGGCGCGAGGGCACGGCGGTGGTCTGGGCGGGCATGCGCGGCGCGGTGACCGTCGCGGCGGCGCAGACCCTGCCGACGGACACTCCGGAACGGTCGCTCCTGGTGTTCGTCGCGTTCGCGGTGGCCCTGCTCTCGCTCGTCGTGCAGGGCAGCACGATCGGCCCGCTGCTCCGTCGGATCGCCGCACCGGTGCCGGACACCGCCGCGAAGGACACCGAGGAACGCGGGCGGTTGCTGGAACTCATGCGGACCGCGGCGGAGCAGGTCCCCGGTACCAGCGAAGCCGGCCCCCGGACGCGCGAGGAACTGGAGGCAGCCGATCCGGCGGAACTCCGCGCGTGGATGGGCCGCGAGAAGGCGCGGCGGCTCGCCGTGCTCGAGGCACAACGCGCCGCGATCCTCGACGCCCGCGACGACGGCACCTTCGACGCCGAGGTGCTCGAGTCGATGCTGCAGAACCTCGACGCCGAGCAGATCGCCCTCGAACTCCGCGGGGCGCCTGCCCGCTGACGACGGCCAGGCCGGTCAGGTGCCGATCGAGACGCGGAACACCCGGACGCCGGCCGCCCGGAGTGCTGCGAGCCCGAGCCGCATCCGCATGCTGCGGAACGGCCGCTCGAACCCCGACGGCGCCGATGCGGCGTCGATCTGGTGGAGCACCTCGGACGTCAGGGTGCGCTCGACCTTGGGCGCGAGCCGTGTCAGTCCCGAGACCGTCACCACGATCCGGACGGCGTGCGGCACGAGCAGCGGGTCGATGAGCTCAGCGGCCGCCTGCGCACGGTGGAACGCGGGGTCGTCACCGGGGCGCCGGATCGCGATGACCGCGAGTTCGGCGTCCCAGGTCTCCTCGGGGTCCGGCAGGTCGTCGACCCCGATGACCCGCATGCGTGCGGCGTCGATGCCCGCGCGCACCGCGGCAGCGCGGAGCACGGGCAGGAGTTCCTGGGTGCCGGCGAGCACGACGTCGGCGGTGCCGAGGTCGACCTGCGCGGGCCGCTCTCGCGGCGATCGGGCCATGGTGCGGGTCCTTCCGTCGCTTTCCCACGACGCTACCGATGTCGGACGGCCGGGGGACGTCGGGGCC
This sequence comes from Curtobacterium sp. PhB128, assembly GCF_004340725.1. Classification (NCBI taxonomy): domain Bacteria; kingdom Bacillati; phylum Actinomycetota; class Actinomycetes; order Micrococcales; family Microbacteriaceae; genus Curtobacterium; species Curtobacterium sp. PhB128. The sequence goes on along the minus strand of NZ_SLUR01000002.1, from coordinate 217,720 downwards.
CGCGGTGATCAGGTGCCTCCCAGCCCCGCGGTAACGAAAAGATCACGGTGGGGCCTGTACAAAGCGACAGAGTCGTGCAGAATGGTGGGCGGCCATGACGACTGCACCCGAACTCGACCAGCACCCGGAGACCCCGGTGGTGCACCTGTCCCGTCGCGCTGCCCTCGAGGCGGAGCGCGCCGCAGCCCGGAAGCCCCAGCGCCGAGCGGACAAGCCGGAGAAGCCCGCCAAGGTCGCGAAGCCCGCCAAGGTCGCGAAGCCCGCCAAGGTCGCGAAGCCCGTCGGCCGCCGCGCCACCGCAGCCCGCGCGACGACCGAACACGTCGACACCCGCATCACGCGCGTGGTCCGCCGCCCCGCTGCCACCGTGACGAGCGTCACGAAGGCCCCACGGGCCTCCCGGTCCGGTCGTGCCGGACGGATCACCCTGACCAGCGCGGCTGCGGCGATCGCGATGTTCGCCGCCTCGGCGATGCCCGCCCACGCCAGCGCCGGCACCTCGATGGCGACCTCGACCATCGCGCCGATCGTGCGCACCCAGGACTACGCGGTCACCCAGGCGGTCACCGCGACCGGGCTCGACCGCGACGGGTTCACCGTCGGCGGCGGCACGACGCGCCGGATCGTCACCACCGGCGGCACGGCCGACACGAGTGGCATCGCGGGCGAAGCCGTCTCGTACGGCGGCGCGGTCCGCTCCCCGTTCCCCGGCCCGGTGCAGATGAGCTCGGGCTTCGGCTACCGCTCGGCACCGTGCGGCGCGTGCTCCTCCCTGCACCAGGGACTCGACTTCACGCCCGGCATGGGCACGGCCATCGGTGCCGTCGCCGCGGGCACCGTCCGGATCTCGGGCACGTACTTCTCGTACGGCAACGCCGTGATCATCGACCACGAGATCGACGGCCGCCAGGTGTCGACGCTCTACGGGCACATGATCCCGGGGTCGTCGCCGCTCAAGGTCGGCGACCAGGTCGAGGCTGGCGAGTTCATCGGACTCGTCGGTTCCTCCGGCGTCTCGACCGGTGCGCACCTGCACCTCGAGGTCCTGATGGACGGCGTGACCCCGATCGACCCCGAGGCGTGGCTCGAAGCCCGCATCGGCCGCTCACTGACGACGTAGCCCCCGACACCACCCACCCCGGACGCACAGCAGACGTCGAGCGCTGGTGGGGTGACGTCACAGCTGCCCTGTGCAGACTCACAGGCATGGACGATCACCACAGACCGCCCGCCCGTCGTCGATCCGAGGAAGCTGCCCGCTGATGGGCGCCGACACCTGGATCGCCTTCGGGCTCGTCATCCTCTTCGTGCTCGTCGGCGGAGTGTTCGCCGCCGCCGAGATCGCACTCGTCTCGCTCCGTGAGTCGCAGCTGCAGCAACTCGAACGCCGGGGCTCCCGTGGCTTGCGGGTCGCCGAACTCGGGCGTGACCCGAACCGGTTCCTCGCGGCCGTGCAGATCGGCGTGACCGTCGCCGGGTTCTTCTCCGCCGCGTACGGCGCCTCGTCGATCGCGCCCGACGTCGCACCCGTGTTCACCGGGCTCGGGCTCGGCCAGGGAGCTGCCGAGACGGTCGCTCTCGTGCTGATGACCCTCGTCATCGCCTACCTGTCGCTCGTGTTCGGCGAGCTCGTGCCGAAGCGACTCGCCCTGCAGCGGGCCGAGGGCTTCTCGATGCTCGTCGCACCGACCCTCGACCGCTTCGCGACCCTGATGCGCCCGGTGATCTGGGTGCTGTCGGCCTCGACGAACCTGGTCGTCCGCGCACTCGGTGGCGACCCGTACGCCCGCAGCGAGTCGATGAGCACCGAGGAGCTCCGCGGCCTCGTCGACGAGCACACCGGCGTCGACGAGCAGGGCCGCCGGATCGCCCGGAGTGCGCTGGACGCCGGTGACCGGATCCTGCGCGAGTCGATGCGCCCCTGGTACGACGTGTCCACGATCGACGCCGCGCTGACCATCGCCGAGGCCACCGACCACGCGATCGAGGTCGGGCACACCCGGTACCTCGTGACCTCCGGCGGACGCGACGAGGTCGACGGCTTCGTGCACCTCCGCGACCTGCTCCGTCCGAGCGCCCCGTCCGCACCGGTGTCGACCCTGGTACGCCCGGTGCTCGCACTGCCGGAGACGAAGTCGCTGTCGAGCGCGATCGCGGACATGCGGACCGACGGGCACCAGATCGCCCTGGTGGTGGACGAGTACGGCGGCAGTGCGGGCATGGTCACGCTCGAGGCGCTGCTCGAGGACCTCGTCGGCCGAATTCGCGACGAGTACGACGAACCCACGGCCGAGCACGACGGCGTGGACGGGTCCACGGTGCTCGAGGACCTCGTCGCCGACGGCGGTCCGGCGCTGCCCGACGGTGACTACGAGACCGTCGGCGGCCTCGTCCAGGTCCACCTGGACCGCGTGCCGGAGGTCGGCGACGTCGTCGCCGCCGGCGGACACCGCCTCGAGGTGACCGCCATGGACGGTCACCGCGTGGCGCGCGTCCGGATCACGGCCGACGTCACGCTCTGAACTCCGCGCAGCTGACCGGGAGGCCCGTGGCGGCGCCGCCACGGGCCTCCCGTCCGCCCGGCGGGTACCGCCAGTGCCTGCCGGACGGACAGCGCCGCCACGTACGCTCTCCCCATGGGTATCGACGTGCGCAACGAGATCCGCGACTTCCTGTCCTCCCGGCGAGCGCGGCTCACCCCCGAGCAGGTCGGCATGCCGTCGTTCGGCGGCGGGGTCCGACGCGTCCCCGGGCTGCGACGGCACGAGGTCGCGATGCTCGCCGGCGTGAGCGTCGACTACTACACACGGCTCGAGCGTGGATCGCTCAAGGGGGTCTCGGACAGCGTGCTCGAGGGCCTCGCGAGCGCCCTGCAGCTCGACGAGGACGAGCGCGTCCACCTGTGGGACCTCACCCGACTGGCGAACTCCGGCGTCAAGACGATGCACCGCACCGTCCCCACGCGGGTCCGCCCCGGCGTCCAGCGCCTGCTCGACGCCATCACCGGCGCGCCTGCCTGGGTGCGGAACGAACGCGGTGACGTCGTCGCGACGAACGAGCTCGGTCGCGCGCTGTACTCGCCGATGTTCGCCGGCCCGGGGCGTCCCGTGAACACCGCACGCTTCACGTTCCTCGACCCCGCTGCCCGAGACTTCTTCCCGGACTGGGCGCAGACCGCGAAGGACGCCGTCGCCGTGCTCCGGGCGGCTGCGGTGTCGAACCCGTGCGAGCCCGGACTCATCACCCTGGTCGGGGAGCTCTCCACCCGCAGCGAGGAGTTCCGCGGCTGGTGGGCAGCACACGACGTCCGGCTGCAGCGCGCCGGTGGGAAGCGCATCGACCACCCGATCGTCGGCGAGCTGCGCCTGGCGTACGAGGCGCTCGACCTGGTCGCCGACCCCGGCCTGACCCTGTTCACGTACTCGGCCGAGCCGGGCAGCGAGTCCGAGCGGTCGCTGGCCCTGCTCGGCACCTGGGCCGCGACGGAACGGGCCGAGCAGTACGCGGCCCTGCGCGCGGCGGAGTCCGAGTCCGAGTCGGTCGACTGAACCGCTGGTCGGCCCGGCGCACGGTTCGTAGGCTGGGGCCGTGACGAGGACGACGGACGGATCAGCGGGGGACGCCGACTACGCCCGCATCGGGCAGGACTACCGGCAGTACCGGCGCCCCGAACCGACATTCGCCCGGGCGATCGCGAAGGCCCTCGGCGACGCCCGCACCGTCCTCAACGTGGGTGCCGGTGCCGGATCCTACGAGCCGACCGATCGCGACGTCACGGCGGTCGAACCCTCGGCGTCGATGCGCGCCCAACGGCCGGACACCCTGTCGAGGGCGATCGACGCCACCGCCGAGGACCTGCCCTTCGACGACGACACGTTCGACGCCGCGATGACGACGTTCTCGGTGCACCAGTGGGGCGACCTCGAGCGCGGGCTGGCCGAGCTGCGCCGGGTGACCCGGGGTCCGGTCGTGATCCTGACGTGCGACCCGGCCCGCGTCGAGGACTTCTGGCTCGCCGAGTACGCACCCGAGGTGATGGCGACCGAGGCCCGGCGCTACCCCGCGCTCGACCGCATCGCCGCCGCACTGGGCGACGACACCGTCACGAACACCCCGCTGCCGATCCCGTTCACGTGCGTCGACGGCTTCTCCGAGGCGTACTACGCCCGGCCGGAGCGCCTGCTCGACCCGGGCGCCCGGAAGGCGAACTCGGCGTGGAGCTTCGTCGACGAGCTCACCGCACGGCGGTCGGTGGCCGCCCTCCGCACCGCGCTCGACTCCGGCGAGTGGGACCGGCGGCACGGGGCGCTGCGGATCCGGCCGACCTACGAGGGCGCCCTCGTCCTGGTGACGGCCGTCCCCACCGCTTGACACGTCGACGTAGGCTGGTCGCGTGAGCTTCCAGGAGGTGGTCGGCGCCCGTAACGCCGGCATCAGGGCGTGAGGCCCCCGGTCGTGCCCGCAGGCACGGCCGCCCTCGTCGAACCCTGACCTCCTTCCGCCCGGTGCGGTGTGCGTCCGCACGCCCCGGGCCCGCTCGAAAGCGATGCACCATGCTCCCCATCACGGAGAAGACCCTCCGCACGTCCTTCGTCAACGCCTCCCGCAAGGAGACGACCGACATCACGCTGCCCGCCGACTTCGAGACGATCGACTGGGACGCCCTCGACTTCCTGGGCTGGCGCGACCCGAAGATCGGTCGGCGTGCGTACGCCGTCGTACCGACGCTCGAGGGAACGCTCGTCGGCATCGTGTTCCGGCAGGCCGAGGCCTCGTCGCGCTCGCGGGCCCAGTGCTCGTGGTGCCAGGACGTGAAGCTGCCGAACGACGTCGTGTTCTACAGCGCGAAGCGGTCCGGCAAGGCGGGGCGGAACGGCGACACCGTCGGCACGCTCGTCTGCCAGGACTTCCAGTGCTCGCGGAACGTCCGGAAGCTGCCGCCGCCCGCCTACGAGGGCTACGACGTCGAGGCCGCGCGCCTGCGGCGCATCGAGGACCTGCAGCTGCGCGCAGCGTCCTTCGCCACGGAGGTCTGAGCCGCCGAGGTCTGAGCCGCCGGCGTCTCGCGTCCGCAACGCGACGGACGGCGGACGGGAGGCGCGGGGCGGGGCCGCCACGGGCCTCCCGTCCGGCAGACGCGACCGTTTCAGGGCCGCGGGTCGCGTTGCGGGGGAAACCGCCCGGTAACGCGGGTGAAACGGTCGTTCCGTAGCCTCGCCACATGGACCTCGGCGACCTCGACGACGCGACCGCCCCCGACGCCGCGGCGGTGATCCGGAGCTGGGCCGACGTGCCCGCCTGGGTCGACGCCCTGGTGGCCGCGCGCCCCTTCGGCTCGGTGCCGGCGCTGCTCGACCGGGCACGTGCCGAGTCGGCGTCGTGGGGTGGGCCGGAACTCGACCACGCCCTCGCGCAGCACCCGCGGATCGGGGAGCGGACGACCGATGCCTCGTCCGCCCGCGAACAGTCGTCGATGCGCACCGCCGGCGACGAGGTGGCCGGCCGGATCGCCGACGGCAACGTCGCGTACGAGCAACGGTTCGGGCGGGTGTTCCTGGTGCGGGCCGCCGGTCGGACCCCCGAGGAGCTGCTGGCCGAGCTCGACCGGCGCCTCGCGGGCGACCCGGCGGTCGAGACGCGCGAGGCCGCCGCTGCCCTGGCCGACATCGCCCTGCACCGCATCCGTGCGACCTTCGCCGTGCCGCACCTGACCACGCACGTGCTCGACGCCACCACCGGCACCCCGGCGGTCGGCGTCGGCCTGACGCTCAGCACCGTGGACGGTGACGTCGTCGCGACCGGCTCGACCGATACCGACGGCCGTGCGGCACTCGGCCCCGACGTGCTCGCGCGCACCGACCACGTGCTGCGCTTCGACACCGGCCCGTACTTCGCCGCCGCCGGTGTGCCGACCTTCCACCCGTTCGTGACCGTGGCGTTCCGCGTCACGGGAACCGAGCACCTGCACGTCCCGCTGCTGCTGAGCCCCTTCGCCTACAGCACCTACCGAGGGAGTTGACCGCCATGTCGGAGACCACCGTCCACCTGGGACCGAACAAGTACGGCAAGGCCGAGAACCGCCTGGTGCGGGTGACCCGGCACGGGGACCGGCACGAGATCGCCGACCTGACCGTGACGTCGCAGCTCATCGGCGAGGCGTTCGCCGGGTCGTTCACCAGCGGCGACAACTCCCGGATCGTCGCGACGGACACCCAGAAGAACACCGTGTTCGCCCTGGCGAAGGAGCACGGCGTCGGAGCTCCGGAGGACTTCCTCGCCCTGCTCGCCGACCAGTTCACGAGCGAGTTCGACTGGGTCGAGGGCGGGCTCTGGCAGGCGGAGGTGCACCCGTGGGAACGCATCACGGTCGACGGACAACCGCACGACCACTCGTTCCGCCGCACCGGCACCGGGACCCGTCTGGCGACGGTGCACGTCGAGGGCGGCGAGCGCCACGTCACCGGCGGCGTCAAGGACCTGGTCGTCCTGAAGTCGACCGGCTCCGAGTTCCACGGGTTCCCGCGGTCGCGGTTCACGACCCTGCCGGAGACGACGGACCGGATCATGGCGACCGAGGTCACGGCGCGGTGGCGGTACCTGCCGTCCGCCGTCGAGGCCGGGATCGACTACGACCACCTGTACGAGGAAGTCGTCGCCGTGATGCTCGAGCAGTTCGCCACGGTGCACTCGCTCGCCCTGCAGCAGACGCTGTGGGAGATGGGGCGGGCGGCGATCGAACTGCGGCCCGAACTCGCCGAGGTGCGGTTCGCGATGCCGAACAAGCACCACTTCGTCGTGGACCTGTCGCCGTTCGACCTGGCGAACGAGAACGAGGTGTTCATCGCGGCCGACCGTCCCTACGGGCTGATCGAGGGGACGGTCGTCCGCGACGGCGTGGCCGAGGCGCCCCGAGCGTGGGAGCACCTGCCCGCCTTCGTCTAGGCCGAGGGCTCCTCGCGCGGCAGCGCGATCGGCGCCGTCGACCGCACCCCGTCGTACGAACCGACCGCCGGGTCCTCGCCGTACCGCTCGGCCACGGAACGCGACCCGAGCAGCAGGTTGAGCAGGATCGCCGCGACGGCACCGGCCGAGATCCCCGAGTCGAAGACCAGCGTGAACCAGGTCGGGAACTGCCCGTAGATCTCCGGGGCGACGGTCGGCAGCAGCGCGATGCCGAGCGGCAGCGCCACCACGAGCACGTTCCGGTTGTCGAACCGCACCTTCGACAGCGTCCTGATGCCCGACGCCGCGACCATGCCGAACAGCGCGACACCGGCACCGCCGAGCACCGCGTGCGGGATCGCCTCGACCACCGCGGCCACCTTCGGCACCAGCCCGAGCACCACGAGGATGCCGCCGGCCGCCGTCGCCACGTACCGGGAGCGAACGCCGGTCAGTGCGACGAGCCCGACGTTCTGCGCGAACGCCGTGTACGGGAACGTGTTGAACACCCCGCCGACGACGGTGCCGAGTCCGTCAGCGCGCAGACCGTCGGCGAGCGTGCGCTTCGACACGGGACGCCCGGTGACCTCGCCGACCGCGATCATGTCGCCGGTGGTCTCGGTCATGATCACGAGCCCGACGACGAGCATCGACACGATCGAGGCGAGGTCGAACGTCGGCAGCCCGAAGTGGAACGGCGTGACGAAGGCGAACCAGCCCGCGTCGCCGATGCCCGACCCGTCGACCATGCCGGGGACGAACAGCGCCACGACCGTGCCGAGCAGCAGTCCGGACAGCACCGAGACCCGGGCGAGCCCGCGCGGGGCGAACCGTTCGACCAGGACGATCGCGAGCAGGACCCCGGCGGCGAACGCGACGTCGAGCGGGTCGGCAGCACCGTCCTTGCCGCCGTCGGTGACCCAGCCGGCGGCGACGCTCATGAGCGACAGACCGATGATCAGGATGACCGTGCCGGTGACGATCGGTGGGAACAGCCGGACGAGCTGCGCGAACCACGGCGCGACGACCACCATGAACACGCCGCACGCGATCGTCGCCCCGTAGACGGCGGTGATGCCGTGCTCGGTGCCGATCGCGATCATCGGGCCGACGGCGGCGAAGGTGACGCCCTGCACGAGCGGCAGCCGGACCCCGAACCGCCAGAAGCCGACGGACTGCACGATCGTGGCGAGGCCCGCGACGAACAGGTCGGCGCTGATGAGGAACGCCAGGTCGGCGCTGTCGAAGCCGAGGGCCCCACCGACGATGAGCGGCACGGCGATCGCGCCCGCGTACATCGCGAGCACGTGCTGCAGGCCGAGCGGCAGGAGCCTGGCGAGCGGTGGGACGGAGTCGACGCCGTCCTCGGTCGGTGTCGCGCGCGGTGTCTTCGTGGTCGTCATGGCGTCCCCTTCGAGCGGTGGTTTCCCTGTGCTCCGGACGCTATGCACCCCGTGTTTCCCCGGGATGACGGGCGTGGGTCGCGTCGGTCACCGGACCAGCGCCCGAAACGCACGCCGAGACGGCCGGGAGGCCCGTGGCGGATCCGCCACGGGCCTCCCGGCCGTCATCCGGTTGCGTCAGCGACCGATGGTCGACATGTCGGGGTAGCGGTCGCCGGTCGGGACCGGGAGCGCCGACAGGCGCGTGACCTGGTCCGCGGTGAGGGTCAGGTCGGCGGCACCGACGTTCTCCTCGAGGCGCGACACGCGCTTCGTGCCCGGGATCGGCACGACGTCGTCGCCCTGGGCGAGCAGCCAAGCGAGGGAGACCTGGGCCGGGGTGGCTTCGGCCTCTGCAGCGATCTTCTTGACGGCGTCGACGATGCGCATGTTCTGCGCGAACGCTTCCTCTTGGAAGCGCGGGTTCGCCAGGCGGAAGTCGTCGGAGTCCAGGTCGGACGGCTTCGTGATCGCACCGGTCAGGAATCCGCGGCCGAGCGGCGAGTACGGCACCAGTCCGATGCCGAGCTCGCGCAGGGTGTCGAGCACCGCACCCTCGGGGTCGCGCGTCCACAGCGAGTACTCGCTCTGCAGGGCGGTGATCGGGTGGACCGCGTGGGCCTTCCGGATCGTCTCCGGACCGGCCTCGGACAGGCCGATGTGCCGGATCTTGCCCTCCTGCACGAAGCCGGCGAGCTGCCCGATGACGTCCTCGATCGGGACGGCCGGGTCGACGCGGTGCTGGTAGTACAGGTCGATGTGGTCGGTGCCGAGGCGCCGCAGGGACCCCTCGAGGGCCTCGCGCACGGACTCCGGTGCGGAGCTGATGCCGCGGCCGGTAGCGGGCGTCTCCTCACCGGCGGTGTGGGTGATGAGACCGAACTTCGTCGCGATCACAACGTCGTCGCGGCGGTCGGCGAGGGCCCGGCGGAGCAGGTCCTCGTTCGTGTAGGGGCCGTACGCCTCGGCCGTGTCGAACAGGGTGACGCCGAGGTCGATCGCGCGGTGGATGGTGCGGATCGACTCCGCGTCGTCGGTGCCGGCGCCCGTGTAGAAGGCGCTCATGCCCATGGTGCCGAGGCCGACGGGTCCGACCTCGAGGTCTGCGAGCTTGCGTGTTTGCATGGTGCAGGTCTACTCCGGGAGCACCGCTCGGAGGAAGGCACTGCCTGTGCCGGTCAGACACGGGCACCGTTCGTGTGGATCCTCCAAGGTCCACGCGGGGCAGCGCGGCCTTCTGGTGTGATCGGGGCGTGAACCTGTACTTCCGGCTGTTCCTGTTGCGCCTGCGTGTCCGGCTCCGCCCGACGACGGGTGGACGGCGGCCGTCGCTCTGGGACGAGGCACGCACACCGTTCCGCGTGACCCTGACCGACCTGGACCCGCTGCGGCACGTCAACAACGGGAAGTACCTGTCGATGCTCGACCTCGGGCGGCTCGACCTGATGCTGCGGTCGGGGTTCTGGGGCGCGATCGCGGAGCGCGGCTGGTACCCGGTCGTCTCGGCGCAGACCATCACGTACAAGCGGTCCCTGACGCTCGGGCAGCGGTTCGAGCTCGTGACCCGGGTGCTCGGCGTCGACGACCGGGCCGTGTACCTGGAGCAGACGTTCGTCCGTCGCGGAGCCGTCGTCGCCCGTGCCGTCGTGCAGGCGCGGTTCCTGCGCCGCGCCGGCGGGACGGTCCCGATGGCGGACCTGCTCGACGCCGTCGGCGGAGCACCGGCCGACCGTGAACTGCCCGCGTGGGTGCACGGGTGGGCTGGTGCCGTCCGGATCAGCAGCACCGCCTGACGGTCACGGAACGGCGACAGATCCCGGCTCCGTTGGATGGCATCGCACCGCCGGCGCTACGCTGCGAGCACGGGGTGGATGCCCCGGACGGAAGGGGAACGTCATGGTCGTCATGTGGATCGTCATCGGAGTGGTCGTGGCCGTCGCCGCGCTGCTCACCGTGCTCGAGGTGCAGAACCGCCGTCGTGCGAAGCGCCTCGCCCACCTCGAACCCGTCGACCCGACCCTCGGAGCCCGATCCCTCGCCGACGCCGAAGCGGCGCACTCGATGACCGAGGGCCTCGCGAAGTCTGCACACCCCGGCATCACCGGTGCCAGCGGGGGACTCGCCGGCTCGTGAGCCGCACGTCGACCCGGCGCGCCCTGCTCGCCGGGGGCGTCGGACTCGGGCTCGCCGGGGTCCTGGCGGCGTGCAGCCGGCCGGGTCCCGCTCCGTCGGGTTCGCCGCGACCGACTTCCAGCGGCTCCGCCGAGCCGACGAGCACACCGACACCCGGTGGCCCCGACTCGTGGGACGCCCTCGCCGCCGCGGTCTCCGGCACGGTGCTCCGGTCCGGGTCGAACGGGTGGGACAGCGCCCGCGTGCTCGAGAACCCGCGGTACGACGACGCCGACCCGCAGGGCATCCTGCGCGTCGCCGGGGCTCCGGACGTGCAGGCCGGTCTCGCGTTCGCGCGGAACACCCGCACCCCCGTCGCACTGCGCGCGGGCGGGCACTCGTACACGGGCTGGTCGGCCGGCGGCGCACCCGGGACCGACGTCCCGCGGTCGCTCGTGATCAGCACGCAGGACCTCGACGGCATCGAACTGCACGACGACGACACCGTCACGATCGGCCCGGGTGCGCAGCTCGGGGACGTCTACGCCGCGCTCGCGAAGGCCGGACGGGCGATCGGCGCCGGCTCCTGTCCGACCGTCGGCATCGGCGGGCTCACCCTCGGCGGTGGGGTCGGCGTGCTCGTCCGCTCGTTCGGGCTGACCTGCGACCAGCTCACCGGCGTGACGCTCGTCACTCCGGACGGCGCCGTGCACGAGGTCTCGACGTCCAGCGAACCGGACCTGTTCTGGGCCTGCCGCGGTGGGGGCGGTGGAACCGTCGGCGTCGTGACCGCACTGACGTACCGGACGCAGGCCGCGCCTCCCGTCCTGCTCTTCACCATCACGTTCGCGTGGTCGGCCGCCGCTGCCGTGGTGCGCGCCTGGCAGGACTGGGCGCCCACCGCCGACCCGAAGCTGTGGTCGACGCTCAAGCTGCTGAACGGCAGTCGGCACACCGCCCCGACGGTCACCGTGACCGGCGTGTGGACCGGATCGAAGACCGGCGCCGACACCTCCGTCGACGGTTTCATCGCCGCCACCGGTGCGAAGCCCCTCGCCCACACCGGGCAGGTGCTCACCTACGGCGCCGCGATGTCCGCGCTGGCGGGGAAGCCGCAGCGGGTGTCCGAGGCAGCGACGTCGTCGATCGGATCGGCGAAGCTCACCGACGCGCAGATCGACGTGCTCGTCGCCCGGGCGGCCGCGGCGGGCGACGTCGACGGCAACCTCGAGGGCGGGGTCGCGCTCGACGCCCTCGGCGGCGTCGTGGCTGACATCGGCCGGACCGATTCGGCGTTCCCGTGGCGGTCCGCGCTCATGACAGTGCAGTACACCGCGGTCTTCGCCGACGGCGCGGACCCTGCACCGTTCGACGCGTACGTGCGGGGGTTCCGACGGGCCATGCGGCCGGCGTGGGGCGACGCGGCGTACGCGAACTACTGCGACGCGGCGATCACGGACCCGTCGGCGTACTTCGGGGACAACACCTCGCGTCTGCACCGCATCGCCGAACAGGCGGACCCGACGGGCGTGCTCGACCAGCCGAACTGGGTCTGACGCACGGTCCGGGTTTCGGCCCCAGCGACACTTCACGCGTCCTGCACGCCGTGAACTGTCGCTCAGCGCGAAAGTCGACCGGGCCCAAGGCCGGCCGGCGGACCGTCCTACGATGACCGCATGGACATCGTCGACCTGGTGCTGCCGGACGTCGCTGCCTGGCGCGCCTGGCTCGACGCGCACGAGGGTGACGCGGACGGGGTGTGGCTCGTGCTCGCGAAGAAGGGCGTCACCGAGCCGACGACCCTGACCTACGACACCGCCCTCGACGAGGCACTGTGCTCGGGCTGGATCGACGGGCAGCGGCGTGGGCGGGACGACACGACCTACCGCCAGCGGTTCACCCCGCGGCGGAAGGCCTCACTCTGGTCGCAGCGCAACCTCGGGCTCGTGGCGACGCTCATCGCCGACGGCCGGATGCGCGAGCGCGGGCAGGCCGAGATCGACCGGGCGAAGGGCGACGGCCGGTGGGACCGCGCGTACGCCGGGCCGGCGACCGCCACCGTCCCCGAGGACCTGCAGGCCGCGCTCGACGCGTCACCCGCGGCAGCCGCCCTGTTCGCCGAGCTCGACGGCACGAACCGGTACGCCGTGCTGCACCGGATCACGACCGCGCCGAGTGCGACCTCGCGGACGAACCGGCTGACCAAGCTCGTCGCAGGGCTGGAACGGGGTGAGACGCCGCACCCGCGTCCGGACCGGTCGGAGCGGCGGGGGACACCGACTCAGGGACCGGCAACGCCTCCGGCGTAGACCGGGGACATGACCACTGGCACCGACACCACGAACCGTCCGGCCGCCGCCTCCGGCACCTTCCGCATCGGGGGCGACCTCGAGGTCCACCGCCTCGGCTACGGCACCATGCAGCTCACCGGCCCCGGCGTCTGGGGACCTCCGAAGGACCACGACGAGGCCGTCCGCGTGCTGCAGCGCGCCGTCGAGCTCGGCGTGGACTTCTTCGACACCGCCGACTCGTACGGCCCGTACGTCGCCGAGGAGCTCCTGCACGAGGCGCTCCACCCCTACGGGGACGACGTCGTCATCGCGACGAAGGCCGGACTCACCCGGACCGGCCCGAACGAGTGGCCGCCGGTCGGCCGTCCGGAGTACCTGCGTCAGGAGGCCGAGATGAGCCTCCGCCGTCTGGGCCTCGAGCGCATCGACCTGTTCCAGCTGCACCGCATCGACCCGAAGGTCCCGCTCGAGGACCAGGTCGGCGAGCTGAAGAAGCTGCAGGACGAGGGCAAGATCCGGCACATCGGCCTGTCCGAGGTGTCGGTCGACGACGTCAAGGCTGCCCAGGAGATCGCGACGATCGTCTCCGTGCAGAACCTGTACAACCTGCAGAAGCGCGACGCCGAAGAGCTCCTCGACTGGTCGACCGAGCAGGGCATCGCGTTCATCCCGTGGTTCCCGCTCGCGACCGGCGGGCTGACCGGCGAGGACTCCCCGCTCACCGAGATCGCGTCGCGGAAGGGTGCGTCCCCGGCGCAGCTCGCCCTCGCGTGGCTGCTCAAGCGCTCGCCCGTCGTGCTCCCGATCCCGGGTACCTCGAGCGTCTCGCACCTGGAGGACAACCTGCAGGGCGCGACCATCGAGCTGACCGACGACGAGTTCGAGGAACTGTCGAAGCTGGGTTCCTGACCCGGGGTCGCGGACGCGACCGAGACGGCGGACTGGAGGCCCGTGGCGACACCGCCACGGGCCTCCAGTCCGTCTTCTGGTTGCGCATGCATACGCGGTATGGGCATACTCGGTATGTCCATGGTGGACGAGAGACGGGGGAAGTGTCATGAGCGTACGGATGGGCGTACTCGCGCTGCTGGTGGGGGGACCCGGGTACGGGTACCAGCTCCGGGGGGAGTTCGAGCACCGCACCGGCGGGAGCTGGCCGCTGAACATCGGCCAGGTCTACACGACACTCGACCGCCTGGAACGCGACGGCCTCGTGGCCCGCGGCGACACCGACGACGACGGCCACGTCGTCTACACGGTGACCGACGCGGGTCGCGGGGAAGTGGCGCGCTGGTTCAGCGAGCCGGTGCCCGCCAAGCGCGGTCGTGACGAACTCGCGATCAAGTTCGCGCTCGCCGTGACGGTGCCCGGCGTCGACGTCGCGCGTCTGGTGCAGGTGCAGCGCGGTGCCGCGATCCGGAACCTGCAGGACCTGACCCGACTCAAGCGCACGACCGATCCCGCGACCGACCTGGCGTGGTCGCTCGTGCTCGAGTCGATGGTGTTCCAGGCCGAGGCCGAGGTGCGGTGGCTCGACCACGTGGAGTCGACCGTGGCGCGGTACCGGCCGGACGACCACCCGGCGACCGACGCTGGCTCCTCGTCCCCGGCCGCTGCCGACACCGCGCGGAGTGCACGGTGAGCGCCGCACCGCTCCTGCAGCTCGACGCCGTCAGCGTGCACTACGGCTCCGGCGCGAAGGCCGTCACGGCACTGGCCGGCATCGACCTGGCCGTCCAGCGCGGTGAGATGGTCGCCGTCATGGGGACCTCGGGCTCCGGCAAGTCGACGCTGCTCGCCTGCGCCGGCACCCTGCTGCCGCCGACGAGCGGCGAAGTGCTGATCGACGGCGAGTTCGTGTCCGACCGGCCCGCCAAGGAACTCGCGGCCCTCCGCCGTCGCCTCATCGGGTTCGTGTTCCAGGACTTCAACCTGATCCCGTCGCTCACCGCGGTCGAGAACGTGGCGCTACCACTCGAGCTCGACGGTTGGAAGGCCTCGCAGGCCCGCCGCGCCGCGGAACTGGCACTCGACAACGTCGAACTCGCACACCGCGGCGACGCCTACCCGGACGACCTGTCCGGCGGGCAGCAGCAGCGCGTCGCGATCGCCCGGGGCGTGGTCGGCGAACGTCGGCTCGTGCTGGCGGACGAACCGACCGGTGCCCTCGACTCGCAGACCGGCGAGGTCGTGCTCCGCATGCTCCGACGACACGTGGACGCCGGAGCCGGCGCACTGCTCGTCACCCACGACGCCCGGCACGCTGCCTGGGCGGACCGGATCGTCTTCCTGCGCGACGGTCGCGTGGTCGACGAGACCGTGTACTCGGGCGTGGAGCTCGCCCTGTCGGACCGGACCGCGTCGTGAGCCGGCGTCGGCGTCCCGGTACCGGCCGGACGCCGTTCGCCCTCCGACCGGCGCTCCGTCTGGGGCGTCGACTGGCCTTCGCGAAGGCCGGACGAGCGGCGCTGATCATCGCGCTCATCGGCATCCCCACCGCCGGGTTCGCCGCGGTGGCGGTCGTCGTGCAGTCGACGCAGCCCACGACCGCGGAGTCGCTGGACTACGACCTCGGCAAGGCAGCGGCGCAGATGCGGGTGTCTGGACCGGACCTGCCCGGCATGCGGCAGGACCCGGTGCAGTGGCAGTTCACCGATGCGAAGCGGAACAGCCCGGTCACGGAGGCCGACGAGGACCCGCCGTTCGCGAACGTGCTCGCCCACGTGCCGGACGGTGCGCTGTCGATCCCGGTCGGCGGCACGCCCGTCGTGGTGCAGGGACCCAAGGGACCTGTCGGCCTGGCCGCGGTGGAGGGCAGCGTCTGGGACCCGTCGCTCGAGGGCCACTGGCGTGTCCTCGACGGTTCGGCGCCGACCGCGCGCAACCAACTCATGGTCACGCCGGCGACGCTCGACCGGCTCGACGCTCACATCGGTGACACCGTCGACATCACCGATCCCGTCACGAAGCGGTTCACGATCACCGGGACGATGCGCGACCTCGGCTCGGCGCCCAGCGAGCAGGGCGTGTTCCTGCCGTGGGGGACGACCCTGTCGACGACCGAGACCACTGACGACGCGGGTCTGACCGACGTCACCGTCTACCTGCCGTCGGACGCGCCGACCTGGTCGGAGATCCGGCAGCTCAACGCGCACGGCATCGTCGTGCAGTCCCGCCCGGTCGTGCTCGATCCGCCGGATGCCCGCCTGCCCGGCGGCCAGATGAGCTCGTCACTCGGCTGGTACCTCGGCGCGATGGCACTGCTCGGGGTCTTCGCGATGTTCGAGGTCGCGCTGCTCGCCGGGGCCGCGTTCCTGGTCGGCACCCGGGCGGACACCCGTTCGTACGCGATCGTCACGAGCGTCGGCGGGGACAAGCGGTTCGTCCGGACGATCGTCGCCGGGTCCGGCCTCGTGCTCGGGTCCATCGGCGCCGTCCTCGGCGTCGCGGTGGGCACCGGGATCGGCGTCGCGGTGTTCCGCCTGATCGACAACGGCGACGTCGTGTCGTTCCCCGGCTTGCACGTGCCACCGCTCCTGCTGCTCGTGGTCGCGGCCGCCGGCGTCCTGGCCGGGCTGGTCTCCGCACTCGTCGCCGCTCGGGCCGCCACCCGCATCAACGTGCTCGCGGCGCTGCGGGGTTCACTCCGACCCGCGCCCGTCGACCGTCCTGCTCGTCGTCGGCGACGCATCTGGGGGCCGGTGCTCATCATCGCGGGTGCCGTGATGACGCTGGCCTGCGGCGCCGGGGTGCTCATGCTCAACGACCGCCGGGTACAGGACGACCACTGGGCGTGGGTGGCCGGTGCCGGGGTCGCGCTCGGGCCGTGCCTGATGCAGCTCGGCATCGCGATCTGCTCGCCGTGGCTCCTGGCCCTGGTGTCCCGGATGTCCGCACGCCTGGGCCTGTCGGCTCGGTTGGCCGCCCGCGATGCCCGGCGCAACCCGGTCCGGACGGTGCCGGTGCTCGCCAGTGTGATGAGCGTCGTGTTCGTCGCGTCGGTCGTGATCACGTGGAGCGCGTCGAGCCACGCGCAGTACGTCCGCGGGTACGAGTACACGACGGCGGTCGGGGTCGCGACGTCCGAGGTGCAGCTGTCCAGCGAGGACGGTGCCGCCAGCGGGCACGACGCGGCGTTGACGGCGCACGCGGCGAAGGTCGTGGCGCGGGTGCTCGACCACGACCGGATCCGGGTGCTCGGCGTGGCCGAGGGCTGGGCGGGCGACACCCCGTCGTCCGTGACGATGCCGCACCGGTGGACGGACTTCGACTGCGACGGCTACGACTCCACGTCGTGCTCGTACTACCTCGACACCGCTGACGCGACCGTCCCGCACATCTGGACGGGCACCGTCGACGACTACGCGGTGCTCACCGGACACCGACCGTCTGCTGCCGTGCGGGATGCACTCGAGGGCGGCAAGGCGGTGTCACTGTGGCCGGAGTACGCCCACGACGGTGCCGTCCGCATCGACACGTTCCACGACCGCACGTGGGAGAGCCCGACGATCACGACGACGACGAAACCGGACGCCAGCGTGTCGATCCCGGCCGTGCTCGACGTGCAGTCGCCGCGGATCCAGGTCGGCGTCTTCATGACGAAGGCGACCGCTGCGCACTACGGGGTGCGCGCCGTCGACGGCATGCTCGTGACGACGCTGCCCGGGGACATCGCGCCCGAGCAGTGGGACGAGCTGAGTTCCGCCTGGCAGAGCTTCGGTGGCGCGGACCGCGCTCGGTGGGACGGCCCGCAGTTCGCCTACGAGGCCGGGCCGGTCGACAACGGCGCGCTCATCCGGGCGATCGTGCTCGCGCTGGCCGCGGCGGTGACGATCGGTGCGACGGCGGTGGCCATCGGGCTCGCGCGGTCCGACGGGCGCCGAGACGACGAGGTGCTCGACGCGATCGGTGCCGCACCACGACTGCGACGGCGGGTGTCGACCTGGCAGGCAGCGATCCTGGCCTCGGTGGGCGCGGTGATCGGCACCCTGCTGGGGCTGCTGCCGATGCGGGCACTCACCCTGCGGTTCACGGAGCCAGCGGTCGGGTCGAACCACATGCCGTTCGTGCCGGACTGGTCGATGCTGGCCCTGCTCGGGATCGGTCTGCCGCTCCTGGTGACGGCAGGGGCATGGCTCACCGCGCACGGCCGACGCCGGGTGGCGGTGCGGCGGGCGCACTGAGGCGGGGCGGCACAGTGCGTGCTGCTGCCGTGGTGCGGCCCAGTCAGGCGCCGGGCTGCACCACCATGAGCACGGCGACGACGACCCACACCAGGTTGAACAGGCCGACCAGGGCCGCGAGCTTCCGCGGCGAGCGCTCGGTCCCGTTCCCGCGCAGGACCTCGCGCTGTTCCGGTAGGACCCCGAGCGCGAGGATCCCCGCAGCCACCGCGGTCAGACCGATCGAGACGAGCAGCCACGCCTCGTCGAGTGCCCCGACCTCGAACGCCAGGGCCGTGCCGAAGGTCGGAACCGCGAGCGAGATGATCGAGTACACGTGGCAGATCCGGTGCAGGACCCCGGCGACCGCTCGGGCCCCCTGGTCGCCCGGATCGACGACGAGCGCGCGGGCCGGCTTCGGGAACATGCTCCCGGCGACCGCGACGGGCCCGAGGGTGAGCAGCGCCGCCACGACGTGCACGGTGAGGAGGACGCTGGACATCGCTTCCAGCCTAGGGCGCGGTACTTCGTGAGCAGAAATGGTCGGGTGGCCGTCGGCGGACTCGACCATTTCTGCTCACGAAGTGGTCACACGTTCGGGATGGGCACCTCGGCCAGTACGACCTCGTCGTCCATCGGGATCGGACCGCGCACCCGGGGGAGACCGTCGACCCACTCGACCGGCACCCCCGCAGCTGCGAGCCCCTCGACGCTCAGGTCGATCCGGAGCAGGGGCAGCGCGAGGTCGCCGTACCGCTCGGTGACGACCTCGGACACCCGGTCGGGCGTGGTGGCACGGACGTACCCGCCGGGCTCGAGCGGCACACCACGGGTGGACACCTCGTACTCGCCGAACCCGCGGCTCATCTCCCAGTCGTCGGCGATCGCCACGTGACAGACCACATCGGTCATGAACCCTCCTCGGTAATGAAACGGGAGCGTATCATTACCGCTAGGATGGGTCTGTGAACAAGCGTGGACGTCCGACCGCCGACGAGCGGACCGCCCGTGACGAGCGGATCCTCGACGTCGCGGCCGCACTGTTCCTCGAGCACGGGTTCGCGGGGGTCGCGCTCGACCGCATCGCCGCCGAGGCCGGGGTCACCAAGCGCACGCTCTACACGGCGTTCGGCGACAAGCCCGCGATCCTCCGAGCGGTCGTCCGGCGGCAGCACCCGTACGCCGACCAGCCCACGGCGGACCTCGTGTCCACGGCTACAGCGATCGGCAGCGCGTTGTTCTCGGACCGTGCTATCGCCCTGCACCGGCTCGTCATCGCGGAGTCGACGCGGTCACCCGAGCTCGCCCGTGAGTTCCACGAGGCCGGCCCGCTCGCCGCCCAGCAGGCCCTGGTCCGCGCCGGAGCGACTCCGGAGACCGCCGCCGAGCTCTTCACCCTGCTGCTCGGGGAGCTCCACCGCGAGCGGCTCCTCGGCCTGGCTCCGGCCCCGACGGCGGCCGCGGTCGCCGCACGCGCCGCGCGTGCCGTCGCGGTGCTCTCGACGTGACCCCAGGGCGGACGGGAGGCCCGTGGCCAGCTGGCACCGGGCCTCCCGTCCGCCACGGAGTGAGCAGAAGGCGACGGGTCACGCGCTCGGACTCGTCGCCTTCTGCTCACTCGATGCGGCGCGCATCGCGCTCAAGCGGGGTCGGGCAGCGCCTCCGCGTACGTGCGGAACTCGCCGCGCTCCGAGTGGATCGCCCACAGACGATCCGCGATGGACTCGCCGGAGTGCTCCGGCTGCCCGTCGTCGATGCCGAACGGGATGATGAGCTGACCGACGTGGACCTGCTCGTCGCGCACGGCGTCGTGCAGGAGCTGGGCGTAGGCGCTCTCGGCAGCGAAGGCGACCGAGGTGCCGGTGACCCGGGCGCCGGGACGCACCGCACTGCCGCCGTTCACGAACAGGATCGTGCCGTGGCCGATCGCGCGCATGCCGGGCAGCACCTGGCGGACCGCGTTGACCGAGCCGTAGACCGAGAACTCGATCGGGCCGACCAGGTCCTCCGCGGTGGTCTCGAGCACCGGACGCATGTACTCCTTGGCGGGGAGCGGGCTGTACTGCAGCACCTCGATGGGGCCGAGCTGCTCGGTCGCACGCTCGAGGGCGCTGCGGAGCGAATCGCCGTCACGGACGTTCGCGGCGAACCCGGCCGCCGTGATGCCCTGCTCGCGCAGCGACGCGGCGAGGCCGTCCAGGCGGTCCTGGTTGCGGGAGACGAGGGCGATCGAGAAGCCCTCGCGGCCGAAGCGCTCGGCGACGGCGAGACCGAGGCCCTTGCCGGCCCCGATGATGGCGATGGTGGTCATGCGGAGTACTCCTCGTCGGTGACGTGCTCGAGCCAGGTGGTGGTGGTCGCCGGGTCGTCGGCGAGGTCGAGCATCGCGAGGTGCTCCATGTAGTCCGTCGGGGTCGCACCGTGCCAGTGCTCCTCACCCGCAGGCGTGTAGACGGTCTGGCCCGGCTGGACCTCGAACACGCCGCCGTCACGGGTACCCATGCGCGCGACGCCCTCGGTGACGTGCAGGGTCTGGCCGATGGCGTGCGAGTGCCAGGCGGTGCGGGCGCCGGGCAGGAACCGGACCTTCGCGACGGTCATCGACTGGCCGGCTTCCTTCGGGCTGGCGATGGCGTCGAGGTACACGTCGCCGGTGAACTGCGCGGCCGGGTTCTTGACGGTCGGCTGCTTCGGTTGGATCTCCATGGCCCCGACGGTAGGCCGATGTGCGCACCGGAGGGAGGTGCCGGCCGTACCCCTCAGCCGTTTCCCGAACACGACGTGTGTGATCGACGCACGATCCGGGAGGACCACCGTGGACAGCAGCGAACACCCGAACCCGCACCCGAGCCCGAACCCCACCCGAGCCCGACGCGGCTGGTCCGCTGCGGGCATCGCCGCGGTGGCCGCCCTCGCCCTGGGCGGCTGCGCCGATGCCGCACCGGACGACGACCGCGGCTCGTCGGCGAGCGCCCGCGCCACCGCCCCCGCCGACCTGCCCACCGGGCAGATCGCGCTCGACGGCGACACCAGCGACGTGGTCACCGGACTCGAAGCACCGTGGTCGGTCGTCCGCACCGGCGACGACGGCGACGCCCTGGTCAGCGAACGCGACTCCGCGAAGGTCCTCGAGCTGCAGGACGACGGCACGACGCGCGAGGTCGGCACCGTCGACGGCGTCAGCCACGGCGGCGAGGGCGGGCTGCTCGGGCTGGCCCTGCACGACGACGACCTGTTCGTGTACTCGACGGCCGAAGACGGCAACCGGATCCAGCGGTTCGAACTGACGGGCAGCGCCGGGTCGTGGGCGCTCGGCGACGCCACGACGATCATCGACGGACTGCCGTCGAACACGTTCCACGACGGCGGCCGCATCGCGTTCGGCCCCGACGACATGCTCTACGCCAGCGTCGGGGACGCCGGCACGAGCAGTGACGCGCAGGACGAGGACTCGCTCGCGGGCAAGATCCTGCGGCTCACCCCGGACGGCGACGTGCCGGACGACAACCCGTTCGACGGGTCACCCGTCTGGAGCCTCGGGCACCGCAACGTGCAGGGCCTGGGGTGGTCCTCCGACGGCACGATGTTCGCGTCGGAGTTCGGCGAGAACACCCTCGACGAGCTGAACGTGATCGAGGCGGGCGAGAACTACGGCTGGCCCGAGGTCGAGGGTGAGGGCGGCGAGGACCAGGGCTTCGTCGACCCGGTGCAGCAGTGGTCGACGGACGAGGCGTCCCCGAGCGGCCTGACGGTCGTCGACGACACCGTGTTCGTGGCCAACCTGCGCGGCGAGGTGCTCCGGGCGATCCCGGCGGACGACCCGGGGACGTCGACCGAGTACTTCCAGGGCGACTTCGGCCGGATCCGGACCGTGCTCGAGGGGCCGTCGGACACGCTGTGGTTCGTCACGAACAACACCGACGGCCGTGGTGACCCTGCGGAGGGCGACGACCGCATCGTGTCCGTGCCGCTGACCCGCGCCGAGGGGTGAGCCGACGGAGCGCTGCCACAGGGGTTCCGGCAGCCCCTCGCTCGCACGCTGCCCAGCCGGTTACCGTGACGGCATGAACCACCGCGACGAAGCCCGCGACTTCCTGTCCAGCCGTCGCGCCCGCATCACCCCCGAGCAAGCCGGGGTCGAGACGTTCGGCACCCGCCGTCGGGTCACCGGGCTCCGGCGCGAAGAGGTCGCACGGCTGGCGGGCGTCAGCATCGACTACTACACGCGGCTGGAGCGGGGGAACCTGCAGGGCGTCTCGGACAGCGTGCTCGAGGCCGTCGCCGGCGCACTGCAGCTCGACGCCGCCGAGCTCGAGCACCTGCGCGACCTGTCCCGGCACCAGAACGCGACACCGCGGCGCGCGGGCAAGGTCGTGCCGGTGGCGGCCGTCCGCCCGGAGCTGCAGTACCTGCTCGACGTCATCACCGATGCGCCGGCGATGATCATCAACAACCGGCAGGACATCGTCGCCGCCAACGCGCTCGGCTACGCGATGCACTCCGACCTGGTGGCTGCACCGGCCCGGCCGATGAACTTCTCGCGCTTCATCTTCCTCGACCCGCAGGCCCGGAACTTCTACCAGGACTGGCAGCGGGCGGCGCACACGAACGTCGCGATCCTGCGGCGCGAGGCCGGCCGCACGCCGAACGACCGCGACCTCGCAGCCCTCATCGGCGAGCTGTCGATGCGGAGCGACGACTTCCGCGCCCTGTGGGCCGCGCACGACGTCCGCCGCCACTACGCCGGCGTGAAGTCCTTCCGGCACGCCGTCGTCGGTCCGCTCGAGCTGCACTTCCAGACGCTCGAACTCGCCGAGGACCCCGGGCTCGCGCTCACGATCTACCCGGCGACCCCGGGCAGCCCGACCGCCGACGCACTCCGCCTGCTCGCCTCGTGGGCGGCGACGGAGCAGATCGCGGAACGTGCGCGCAGCGCGGTCAGCCCCGGATGAGCGGTGCCCCGCGGAGCGTCAGCCCCGGATGATGTCGTCCGCGATCCGTGCGGCATCGTCGATGGGCACCGCGAAGCCGATGCCGATGTTGCCGGAGGAGTAGCCGAGCGTCGCGATCGACGTGTTCACCCCCACGACGCGGCCGTCGAGCCCGACGAGCGGCCCGCCGGAGTTGCCGGGGTTGATCGACGCGTCGGTCTGCACGAGCGGCTGCGCCGATCGCTGCGAGGTCCGTTCGAGGGCGCTGATGATGCCCGAGGTGACGGTGCCGTTCAGGCCGAGCGGAGACCCGACCGCGATGACGGACTCGCCGATCCGCAGGTCGGCGCTGCGTCCGAGGTCGGCTGCGGGCACGGTCAGGCCGGTCGCCTCGATGACCGCGATGTCGCTGTCCTCGTCGCTGCCGACGACCCGGCCATCGGTGCTGGTGCCGTCGGGCAGTACGAGCCGGACGGCCGACGATCCGTCGACGACGTGGTGGTTCGTCATGACGTGTCCGGCGTCGTCGATGACGAAGCCGGAGCCGCTCCCGCCGGTCGTGCGGACCTGCACGACGCTCTGCAGCATCCGCTGGGCGGCGTCCTCGGCGTCGGTCGCAGTACCGCCGGACGAGCCGGACGTCCCCGACGAGCCGGACGTACCGGACTGCTGCCGACCGGCCACCGGGGCGCTGACCGGGGAGTCCGGGGTGACGAGCAGGGCGCCGGTGACCCCCGCGGTGCCGCCGAGGACGAGCGCGGCGACGAGGACGGTCGCGGTCCGGCCGCCGCCCCGCCGCTCGCGGCGCGGTGCCGGCTCGTCGAACTCGGACCGGCGGGTGGCCGGGTCCGGTGGGGGGCCCTGGACGGGCGTGGGGACGGACGGGAGGCCCGTTGCGAGCTGGTCCCGGGCCTCCCGTCCGCCGTCTGGTCGCGCAGATCGCTCGGGCGGTGCGCCGGTGGACCAGTGCTGTGGACCTGCGGGCCGGCCGATGCCGGGAGGGGTGTCACTCATGGTCGTGTCCTCGTGTTCAGACGATGCGGGCGAACCAGCGGAGGGAGAGCGCGCCGGCGGTGAGGGCGAGGAGCATGCCGAGCAGGGCGAGCCATGGTGTGATCTCGACGGGTTCCTCGTGCCAACCGATCGACGAGCCGATGTCCTGGTAGACCTCGCGGAGTTCGTCGGTGCTGGACGCCCGGTAGAACCGTCCGTCGGTCTCGTCCGCGAGCTGGCGGAGGGAGGTCTCGTCGACGGGGACGGCCTGCTGCGTCCCCCACAGGTTCGCGACCCCGGAGTCGGTGCCGTAGGCGATGGTGGAGACGGGCATGCCGGCTTCGCGAGCTGCTTCGGCGGCCGCGGCGGGTTCGCGCCCGGTGGTGTTCGCGCCGTCGGAGAGCAGCACGAGTCGCGCCGGGATGCGCTCCGGTTCCCCGGACCCGCCGGGGGTCGGGGACGGCGACGCCGAGCCGGTGGCACCCTCGTCACTGAGGCGGTCGACCTCGCCGACCGCCTCGAAGACGGCCTCGCCGATCGCCGTCCCACCGCCGCCGTCGTCCATCCCGGCGATGGCCTCCCGGACCGCTTCGTGGTCGCGGGTGGCCGGAGCCAGGACGTCCGCGCCGCCGGCGAAGGCGATCGCCCCGACGTTGAACGTCTCCGGCATCTCGGCGACGAAGGACTCGGCGGCGGACTTGGCGGCCTCGAGCCGGTTCGGGTCGACGTCGTCGGCCTGCATCGAGCCGGACGTGTCGATCGCGACGATGACCGTGGCACGCTCGTAGGGCACCCGGACGTCGATCTCGGGGCGCGCACCGGCGAAGCCGAGGGCGGTCAGGCCGACCAGGACGAGCGCCGCGGGCAGGTGCCGACGCCACCGGGGCTGCTTCGGGACGAGCTTGTCGAGCATCGGCAGGGTCGCGAAGCGCACGGCGTACCGCCGGCGTCGGCGCTGGACGAGCAGGTACGCGACGGCGAGCGCCGCCACCGGCACCAGGGCGAGCAGGAACCAGGGTGTGAGGAAGGTCATCGGGTCCTCCGTGCCGATCGGGCGGGCGTGCGGTGCCGGCGGTGGATGAAGCGGGTGAGTTCGCGGCCGAGGTCATCGTCGGTGCGCAGGACCAGGTGGTCGGCCCCGGCGGCGCGGAGGGCGGTGGCGGTGGCCGCGCGGTGGGCGGCTGCTCCGGCGGCGTAAGCGGTGCGGAGTGCCCGGTCCGAGGTGGCGACGACGCGCTGGGCGCCGGACTCCGGGTCGACGAAGACGACGTCGCCGACGTCGGGCAGGTCGAGCTCGCGGGGGTCGAGCACCTCGACGACGATGACCTCGTGGCGTGCCGACAGCCGACGCAGGGCGGGTTCCCACGGCAGCCGCGCGCTGTCGGTCGCCGGCTGGTCGAGCAGGTCACTGATGACGACCCGCAGACCGCGGCGGGGCGCCTGGGCGGCGAACACGCGGAGCGCTGCGGCCAGGTCGGTCGTCGGGACGCCGTCGCGGGGGCCCGGATCGGCACGGAGCACGCGGCGGGCGGTGGTGCGACCGGCGCCCGGAGGGGTCCAGCGGATCCCCTCGGGCCCGACGACGCCGAGTCCCACCCGGTCACCCGCGCCGGTGGTGAGCAGGCCGATCGCCGCCGCCGTCCAGGTGGCGACGTCGGCCTTCTCACGGTCGGTGGTGCCGAAGGCCATGCTCGGCGAACGGTCGACCAGCACCCACGTCTCGAGCGCGTGCTCAGCGCGGGTGAGCCAGACGTACGGTTCGCCGGCGCGAGCCGTGGCGTTCCAGTCGATCCGGCGGACGTCGTGCCCGGGCTGGTAGCGCACGAGTTCCTCGGGGTCGCTGCCCGTGCCGAGGGACAGGCCCTGGTGGTCGCCGTGCACCGTGCCGTCGACACGGCGCCGGACGGTGAGCTCGAGGCGGCGGAGCCGTGCGTCGTCGCTCACGGCGTCGCCTCGTACGGGGTGGAAGCGGCCGCGGCGGGGGTCGGTGCGGCTGGGGGGTACCGCACGTCACCGCCCGCCGCGACCGCGCTCGGGTCCTCGGACGCCGCGATCCGAGGCTGCGGGACGGCCGCGAGCACGGCCTCCACAGCGGTCCTGGGGTCGACGCCGTCGGCGACGGCGTCGAAGGTGAGCACGAGGCGGTGCGCGAGCACGTCGGAGGCGACGTCCGCGATGTCACCGGGCAGCACGTAGTCGCGGCCCCGGAGGAGCGCGAGCGCACGGGCCGCGGCGACCAGGCCGAGCGACCCGCGGGCACTGACGCCGTACTCGAGCACTCCGTCGAGGGTGTGCACGCCGTACCGGTGCGGGTGGCGGGTCGCCATCACGAGCTGCACGGCGTACATGGCGACCGCGTGGTGCACGAAGACCTGCTCGGCTTCGGCCTGCAGCCGGACGATGTCCGGCACCGTCAGGATCTGCTGCGCGCGTGGCCGGTCGGCGCTCATCCGCTGCACGATGGTCAGCTCCCCGAGCTCGTCGGCATGGTCGACGTCGACCTTGAGCAGGAAGCGGTCGCGCTGCGCTTCGGGGAGCGCGTACACGCCGTCGTTCTCGATCGGGTTCTGGGTGGCGAGCACGATGAAGGGGTCGGGGAGCCGGTGGGTCTGCCCACCGATCGAGACCTGCTGCTCGGCCATCGCCTCGAGCAGCGCCGACTGCACCTTGGCGGGAGCGCGGTTGATCTCGTCCGCGAGCACGAGGTTGGCGAACACCGGTCCGGGTTCGACGTCGAAGGTCTCGGTGGACGGCCGCCAGACCCGCGTGCCGACGATGTCGGACGGCATCAGGTCGGGGGTGAACTGCAGGCGGACGAAGTCCCCGCCGACGACGGTGGCCAGGGTGCGCACCGCGAGGGTCTTCGCGACGCCGGGGACGCCCTCGAGCAGCACGTGGCCCCGGGCGAGCAGCCCGATCATCATCCGTTCGACCATGGCGTCCTGGCCGACGACCACGTGCTTGACCTCGAACAGTGCGCGTTCGAGGACGGCTGACGCGGACGGCGTCGTGTACGGGTCGGCGTGGGCGGCTTCGGTCATGGTGTCCTCCTGTCGTTCGGGTGCGTCCCACTCCAGTCGCCAGGGGCGAAAACGACGGGAAGCCGGATCGAAACCGGACCGAAAAGGGGGAACGGACAGTACCTGTCAGTCGCCCAGCCGCCCTGGTTACCGTGAGGCATGCGCGTGCTGATGGTGGAGGACGAAGCCGGTCTGGTGACCGCGTTGCGCGTCGCCCTGCAGCGTGAGGGGTACGCGGTCGACGCCGCCGGCACGCTCGGGGACGCCCGCGGGAAGCTCGCCGTCACGGACTACGACATCGTCCTGCTCGACGTGAACCTGCCGGACGGGGACGGCTTCGAGCTCGCCGGCGAACTCCGGTCGACCGGCGAACCCGGTGGGTCCGGTGGCCCCGGCCCACGGATCCTCATGCTCACCGCCCGCGGCCAGCTGCGCGATCGGGTCCGCGGGCTCGACCTCGGTGCCGACGACTACCTGGTGAAACCGTTCGCGCTCGTCGAGCTCACCGCCCGGATGCGCGCACTCACCCGGCGCTCGGGCGAGGCCGCGTCCTCCGTGCTCGTCGACGGCCCGATCGTCGTCGACACCGCGCGGCAGCTCGCGCGCCGTGGCGACCGCGAACTCGCGCTGACCCTGAAGGAGTTCGGGGTGCTGCGGTACCTGCTCGGCCGTGTCGGCTACGTGGTGTCGGCAGAGGAACTGCTCGAGCACGTGTGGGACGAGAACGCCGACCCGTTCACGCAGACCGTCCGGGTCACGGTGGGCACGCTCCGCCGGAAGCTCAGCGTCGCGGACGAAGAGCCGGCGATCGAGACCGTCGTCGGCCGCGGGTACCGGCTCCGGGAACTCACCGAGGACGGCACCGGGGACCCGTCGACGCTCGGAGCGCCAGCCGCGCCGGTACGGGCGGTCGGCGCGGCCGGCGCTGCGTCGTGAGCGCGCTCGACCGCGCCAGGCGCGAGGCCGGCCACCGCCGGTTCCTGCGCCTGCCGGCCTGGGCGCGCACGATCCGGATGCGCCTGACCCTGACGTACAGCGCCGTCCTGTTCGGGATCACCGCACTCGCTCTCGCCGCCGTCTACGTCGCCCTGTCGAGCACGGTCAGCGCCGAGCCCCTCAACCCCGTCACGGTGAAGAAGTTCTACAAGGCCGCCGACGGCACGATCGTCTACAAGCCCGGCGAGCAGTTCCAGGTCGCCGACCTCGAGACGGTGCAGCGCGCCGTCAACTACACGTCCCTGCAGTCGCTGCAGCAGTACTCGATCATCGCCCTGGTCGTGATGTTCGTCCTGAGCCTGGCGATCGGCTGGTGGGTCGCCGGCCGCGCGCTCCGCCCCGTCGGTGCGATCACCCGGGCGACGCAGGAGATCACCGCGACCGACCTGTCACGCCGCATCGACGCGTCAGGACCTCCCGACGAGCTGCACACCCTTGCCGACACCATCGACGGGATGCTCGACCGGCTCGACCGCGCGTTCCGGGCCGAACGGATGCTCGTCGAGGACGTCTCCCACGAACTGCGGAACCCCGTCGCCGTCGTGCAGTCGAACGTCGAGGCCGTCCTCGCCGACGACGCCGCCACCCCGGCCGAACGGCAGGCGTCAGCCGACGTCGTGCTGCAGTCCACCCGGCGGATGAGCCGCCTGCTCGAGGACCTGCTCGCGACCGCCCGCACCCGGTCCGAGGCCTTCACCGACCGCGACGTCGACGTCGCGCGGCTGGCCGCGTCCGCTGCTGCGGAGTACGGGATCCTGGCGAGCCGCCGCGACCTCACGATCCGCGAGCGGATCCACGGTGGCCCGGTGGTGTTCGCCGATCCCGACGCCCTGTCGCGCGCACTCGGCAACCTGCTCTCGAACGCCGTCCGGCTCGCACCCGTCGGCTCCACCGTGACGATCGGCGTCGGGAGCGTCCGTGGGTGGGCGTGGCTCGCGGTGCGTGACGAGGGCCCCGGCATCGCCGACGATGCCCGGCCACGGGTGTTCGACCGCTTCTACCGGGAGTCCTCGGACGCCTCCACCGGCAGCGGCCTCGGGCTGTCGATCGCGCGCCAGATCGTGGAGAGCCACGAGGGCCGCCTCCGCCTCGAGAGTCGCGGCTCCGACGGGTCGACCTTCGTCATCTGGTTGCCGGAGCGCGCCGTGCCGGGCGCCCCGACGAGGACGGACGAGCCGCCGGACGGCGACCCGCTCGCCTGAGAGCCGACCCCGTGACGGCCAGGAGGCCCGTGGCGGCGCCGCCACGGGCCTCCTGGCCGTCTCCTGGTCGCGTCAGGCCTCCGGGATCACCCGCTCGAAGCGGCTCGTGTCCGCACCGTCGGGGTCCGGGCCGTTCCGGCGGCCCGTGTCGAGCGCGTCCAGGGCCCTGAGGTCGTCGTCGGACAGCACGAAGTCGAAGACGTCGAAGTTCTCAGCGATCCGTCCGGGGTTCGTCGACTTCGGGATCGCGTTCCGCCCCTGCTGCACGTGCCAGCGGAGCATCACCTGAGCCGGCGTCTTGCCGTGCGTCTGGGCGATGGTCCGGATCGTCGGGTCGTCCATCACGCTGACCCGCTCGTCACCCCAGCCCGGGTAGAAGGTGATCCCGCCGATGGGGGACCACGCCTGGTCGAGGACCCCGTGCTCCGCGTCGGCGCGCTGCACGTCCGGCTGCGTGAAGTACGGGTGCAGCTCGACCTGGTTGAGCGCCGGGATGACGTCGGTCGCGTCGAGCAGCGACTGCAGGTGGTGCGGCATGAAGTTGCTCACGCCGATCGCTCCGACCCGACCGTCGGCGTACAGCGTCTCGAGCGCCTTGTACGCCTGCACCGTCCGTTCGAAGCGGTCCGGCGCGGGCTGGTGCAGGATCAGCACGTCGACGCGGTCGAACCCGAGCTTGCCGGTGGCCTTCTCGAACGCGTGCAGGGTCTCGTCGTAGCCGTAGTCGGAGACCCAGATCTTCGTCTCGACCACGATCTCGTCGCGGTCGACGCCGGAGGCGCGGATGCCCTCGCCGACCTCGCGTTCGTTGCCGTACGCGGCGGCGGTGTCGATGTGGCGGTACCCGGTCTCCAGTGCCGTGCGGACCGCGTCCACGGTCTCGTCGGGTGCGCTCTGGAACACGCCGAAGCCGATCGCGGGGATCTCGAGTCCGTTGTTGAGGGTGAGTGTGTCCATGCCCACGACGCTAGGCCGGTGCCCCTGACCCTGACGGGTACCAGCAACCCCTTCTTCCCCGCCCGGCACCGTCCTACCGTGGACGCATGGACACCAAGAGCGAAGTGCGCGACTTCCTCCGCACCCGCCGCGAGCGCGTCACGCCGCAGCAGGTCGGCCTGCCCGACTTCGGTGGCGCCCGACGGGTCAAGGGTCTCCGCCGCGAGGAGCTCGCGCTCGTCGCCGGCATGAGCGTCGACTA
Source organism: Curtobacterium sp. PhB128 (assembly GCF_004340725.1). Taxonomy (NCBI): domain Bacteria; kingdom Bacillati; phylum Actinomycetota; class Actinomycetes; order Micrococcales; family Microbacteriaceae; genus Curtobacterium; species Curtobacterium sp. PhB128. The sequence continues at coordinate 187,431 of NZ_SLUR01000002.1, read as the reverse complement.
CTACATCCGCCTCGAGCGCGGGAACCTCACCGGCGTCTCGGAGAGCGTGCTCGAGTCGCTGTCGCGCGCGTTGCGCCTCGACGACGCCGAGCACGCGCACCTGTTCGACCTGGCCCGCGTGCAGAACGCCTCGGCGACCACGCGGCGGAAGCCCCCGACGTCGAAGGTCCGACCGAACGTGCAGCGCATGCTCGACGGCATGACCATGCCCGCGTGGGTGCGCAACGGCCGCTCCGACTTCCTGGCCGGCAACGCCCTGGCCCGTGCGCTCTACTCGCCGCTGTTCCTCGACCCCGCCGGCACCCCGAACACCGCCCGCTTCGCGTTCCTCGACCCACGCGGTCAGGAGTTCTGGCGCGACTGGGACGTCGTCGCGAGCGACATGGTGGCCGTGCTCCGTGCCGAGGCAGCCCGGTCGCCGTACGACAAGGGACTGACCGACCTGATCGGCGAGCTCTCCACCCGCAGCGAGGAGTTCCGGCAGCGCTGGGCCGCGCACGGCGTCATGCGACACCTGAACGGCTCGAAGCGGGTGCACCACCCCGAGGTCGGCGACCTCGACCTGACGTACGAGACGATGGAGCTCGCGACCGACACCGGTCTGACGCTCATCGCCTACGGCACCGAGCCGGGCTCACCGTCCGAGGAACGCCTGCAGCTGCTCGCGAACCTCGTCGCCACGACGGCCGCAGCCGTCCCGGAACCGGAGGACGCATGAGCGAGACCGAGTCCGTCCCGACGACCGCAGCCGCCGCACCGCTCGGGTTCCTCGGCCGGTTGCGGTTCCGCTGGCGCGCGGAGCAGGAGATCCACGACCTGACCCGCGACCGTGCGCTCGAGGAGCGCGTGCGTGCCGAGGCCGCTGTGCGGCTCGCGCCCGGCCCGTGGCACCTCGGCGAGCTGTTCCGACGTCGTTGACGCATCGACAGGGCGGACGGGAGGTGGGCCCCACCCGCCGGTTCCGGCGTGACGCGCCAGCGGCGCGCCGGCCGTGACGGGAGGGACGTGGCGATGCCGCCACGGGCCTCCCGTCCACCACTCGGTCGCGTCTCGGTCAGCCGCGTGCGTCCGCAAGGTCCTGACGGACTGCCGCGGGTTCCGCGTCGAGCGGCTGGTTCTCCTGGTCGCGGACCCCGTCGACACCCGTGTCCGGGTCGAGCGCCGCGAACACCGGCCCGAGGTCGGCTTGCTCCGGACCGCGCTCGGCGACGAGTTCGAGCGTCCGGCCGACAGCGGTCTCCGTGGTCAGCGCGTCGACCAGGACCCGCGCGATCTGCCGCCGGGCGATCACCCCGTCCGCAGGGCTGCCCGCGTGACGGGTGTCACCCTGCAGGAACGTGACCTCGAGCTGGTCCGGGCCGTTCATGTCGAACCACGACGGCCGGACGATCGTGTACGCGTTGCCGGAGGCGCGCACGAGTCGTTCGCCGCGGCGCTTCCAGTCGTGCGTCGTACCGCGTCGCGTGACGCCGATGCTCGTCATCAGCGCGATGCGCACCGGGCGACCGTCGAGCGCGGTCAGGACGTTCCGGACCGCGCCGTAGTCGACCGCCTCGGCGTCGTCGCTGCCGTAGGCCGCGCCGTGGGTGAACACCACGGCGTCGATGCCGGCCACCGCGTCGCGGAGCGAGTCCGCGCGGGTGAGGTCGCCGACGACGACCTCGGCGGCCGGGTCGAGCCGACCGGCTCGCGCCCCATCACGCACGAGGGCACGGGTGGTGTGCCCCTGGCGGACCGACTCCGCGACGACGAGGCGACCGACGCTGCCGGTCGCCCCGACGACGAGGACCGTCAGGCCGCTCACCGGCGACGTGCGGCGGGCACCAGGGTGTGCTGCCCGTAGCTGTTGTCGTCGGGGTTGATCGTGACGCCCGGTGCGACGAGCTCGTCGATGCGGTCCAGGACCTCGTCGCTGAGCACGCGGTCAGCGGCGGGGAGCTGCGACTCGAGCTGCTCCATGGTGCGCGGGCCGATGATCGCGCTCGTGACGCCGGGGTGCCGGATCACCCACGCCAGCGACATCTCGATGAGGGACATGTCCTGCGACTCGGCCAGGAGTGCGAGTTCCTCGACGATGTCGAGCTTCCGCTGGTTCGCGGGCGTCGACATGTCGAACCGGGCCGCGGGGCGGTGCTTCGCCGTCGGGGTCCCGGGAGCGTCCTTGCGCCAGCGGCCACTGAGCCAGCCGCCGCCGAGCGGGCTGTAGACGAGGGTGCCCATGCCGTAGCGCTGCGTGGTCGGCAGGACGTCCTCCTCGATGCCGCGCACCAGGATCGAGTACGGCGGCTGCTCGGTGCGGAAGCGCTCCAGGCCACGGCGCTCCGAGGTCCACTGGGCCTCGACGATCTCGGCGCCCGAGTACGACGACGATCCGATGTTCCGGACCTTGCCCTGGCGGACCAGGTCGGTCAGGGCGCCCAGGGTCTCCTCGACGTCCGTCGTCGGGGACGGACGGTGCACCTGGTACAGGTCGATGTGGTCCGTGCCGAGGCGGCGCAGGGAGTTCTCGACCTCCTGCATGATCCAGCGGCGCGAGCCCCCGGAGCGGTTCGGGCCCTCACCCATCGGCATGAAGAACTTGGTGGCGAGCACGACGTCGTCACGGCGGTCCTTGATGGCCTTGCCGACGATCTCCTCGGAGACGCCGTCCGAGTAGGCGTCGGCGGTGTCGACGAAGTTGATGCCCGCGTCGAGGGCGCGGTGGATGATCCGGATCGAGTCGTCGACGTCGGCGTTCGCCCACGGACCGAACATCATGGTGCCCAGAGCGAGCGGGCTCACCTCGACGCCGGTGCGTCCGAGCTGGCGGTACTCCATGGTTTCCTCTCCGTGCCCGCGGGTCTCGCCGGGCACGGCTGCCACGCTAGGCCGGTCACCCACGGCGAAAGGGGGGAGGCCCTTACCTCCCTCGGTCGGCGGGGCGGTCGTAGCGTCGGGGACATGACGTTCGCCGAGACCGACCCCGAGTTCGCCCAGTACCACGCCGACTTCGTGGACGAGACGCTGCAGCACGCGTCCCTCAACAGCCACGACCGCGCGGTCGTGCAGCTCGGCGCGATGATCGCCGCCGGCGCGCAGTCCGCCTTCCGACAGCTGCTCGACACCGCGCTCGACGAGTCACTGACCCCGGTCGAGGCGAAGGAGATCGGGTACCAGGCCGTCGCCTACGTCGGGTCCGCACGCGCCTCGGACTTCCTCACGATCACCAACGACGTGCTGATCGCGCGCGGTGTCGAGTTGCCGCTCCCGGGCCGGTCGACGACCACCCCCGACGACCGACTCGAACGGGGCCGTGCGGTCCAGAGCGCCGTCGTCGGCGCCGGACGTGTCGACGCGATGTACGAGAACGCAGCCGACGACACCGTGCACTTCCAGCGGTTCCTGTCCGGCAACTGCTTCGGTGACACCGTCGGACGGGACGGGCTCGACCTGCCGACGCGTGAGCTGCTGACGTTCGCGGTCCTCGTCGCGCTCGGCGGCGCGGACGCGCAGGTCACGGGACACGTCGCGGGCAACCTGCACGTCGGGAACACCCGGCAGCAGCTGCTCGACGTGCTCACCGTCCTGGTGCCGGTGATCGGCTACCCGCGGACGCTCAACGGGCTCGCCGCCGTGAACGAGGGTGCGCCCGCCGCTTGAGGTCGCGGCCGGTCACTCAGACGACGAGGGGACCGGCGACCTCGAGCTGGTCGTGGTCGACCTGCCAGCGGACGGCGTCGAGCACCGTCTGTTCGGCGGTGAACCCGGGCGCGTGACCGAGCAGACGGCGGGCCTTCTCGACGCTGAACACCTGGCTGCGTGACAGGTGTTCCCAGCTGGCACCAGCGTGTTCTGGAGCGGTGGTCTCGCGGAACCGGTCCCAGCTGACGGACTCGAGCCGGGCCTCCTGGCCGAACCACGACGCTGCCAGGTGGGCGTACCCACGCGCGGTGAGCGCCGTCGGGGCCGTGATGAAGAAGTCCTCGCCGACCGCCGCCTCGCGGCGTTCGACGGCGAGCTGGAAGGCCTGCGCGACGTCGTCCGCGTGCACGTGGGCCATGGTCTCGGCGCCGAGACCGGGGACCTTGATCGCCTGGCCGGCGGACAGCCTCGTCAGCACCGACGGGTCGAGGTTGCCGAGCGGACCGATCGGCATCCAGCCCGGACCGCTGATGTGACCCGGGTGCAGCGTCGTGGTCGCCAAACCCCCTGACGCGGTTTCTGCCTTGAGCGTCCGGGCAATCGCGTCCTTCTGCACGCCGTAGTCGCCGAAGGGCGGCGTGAAGTCGTCCTCGGTGATCGGCAGCACACGGGATGCACCCGCGCGCCAGATCGAGCCGCAGTGCACGAGGTGCGTCCCCGTGCCGCGGAGCGCTTCGACGAGGGCGGCGGCGGACGGCTCGGTGAAGCAGACCAGGTCGACGACGGCATCGGCGCCGAGCGCAGCGATCCGCGTTCCGAACGTGCCGTCGCGGTCCTCCTGCTCACGGTCCGCGGTGACGCGTTCGACCCGCTGCCACTCGTTGGAGTCGGCGTAGGGGGTGCTGGTGCCGCGACTGATGGCGACGACCTCGTGACCGGCGCGGACGAGGCGGGGGACGAGGAACGTGCCGATGTGGCCGGTGGCTCCGATGACGACGATGCGCATCAGTCGGCGGTGATGACCTTCACGGAGCCGGCGATGGTCGCGGCGTCCTCGGCGAGCGCCACGACCGGGTCGGGCAGGCGGGTGGTGGCACCGACGAGCTTGCGGGCACCCCACCCGACGAACGACCCGACGATCGCACCGACGCCGCCGAGGAGAGCGCCCTCGATGCGCAGGTCGCGCTTGCCGGTCGTGCCGAGTGCTGCGCCGACGAGCGCACCGGACCCGATGCGGCCGATCAGGCCGGCGGGGGAGATGCGGTTCGGGGTCATCGGCAGCTTGTCGCCGATGAGTTCACCGACGGCCGAGGCGACGAGCAGCCCGCGGCCGAGCGGGGTGCTGAAGACCTTCCAGTCCTGCCACGACCCCTTCAGCGAGGACCGGTCGTGGTTCAGCGCCAGCACCGCGAGTGGGGTGGCACTGCGGCCGCCGCTCAGGATGCCGAGCACCAGGGTGCGGACCAGGGTGTGCTGCTCGTGCTGCTTGCTCATCGTGTCTCCAGTCGTGATCAGGTCCGACCGTACGCACGCGGGCCGCGAGCGCTCCGAGGGTCCTCACGGACTGCGGGTACTGAGCCGGCCCGAGTATCGTCCGCCGCATGAGCAACGTCATCGTCTTCGGCGGCCACGGCAAGGTCGCACTCCTCACCACCCGCATCCTCAGCGACCGCGGCCACTCGGTCACCTCGGTCATCCGCGACGCGGACCAGTCCGACGAGATCCGTGCCCACGGCGGCGAACCCCGTGTCGCGGACATCCAGCAGCAGTCCCTGACCGACTTCGCGGAGCTCGTCCACGGGCACGACGCCGTCGTGTGGTCGGCCGGTGCCGGCGGCGGGTCCGTCGACCGCACCTGGGCGATCGACCGCGACGCCGCGATCCTGTCGGTGCAGGGCGCGAAGCAGGCCGGCGTCGACCGCTACGTCATGGTGTCGTGGTCCGGGTCGCAGCTCGACCACGGGGTACCGCAGGACAACGACTTCTTCGCCTACGCGCAGTCGAAGGCGATCGCCGACGCCGTGGTGCGCGACTCCGGTCTGCAGTGGACCATCGTCGCGCCGAGCACCCTGACGGACGACGACGCCACCGGCTCGGTCGACTGGGCGGGCTCGTCGAGCGACGTGCCGCGCGGCGACGTCGCACACGTGATCGCCGACGTGCTCGAGACCCCCGGCACGGCGGGCAACACCATCCGGTTCAACTCGGGATCGACCCCGATCGCGGACTTCCTCCGCGCCGACGCTGTCTGAGGACCCCGACGGGGTCTGACGACGGCCCGCGGCCCGCAGCCGCGCTTCAGTAGATCGCTGCGATGCCGGTCATGTCGCCGAGCCCGAGCGTGCGTGAGCCGGTGTCGCAGTACCCGCCGGACGGCTCCATGACCTGACCGGTTCCGGTCTTGACGTGGCCGAGTCCGTACAGGTGTCCCCACTCGTGGGTGGCGACGGCCTGGGTGTCGAACCGTGCGCCCGAGCAGGCGGTCGTCGAGCTCCACTTGTAGCTGGTGGCGTACCGCTGGTCGGACTCCTTCGCAATGCCGTTGCCGTCGTACCAGACGCACGTCACGCCGAGGGTGCCGGAAGGGAGCTTGCCCCATCCGACGACGCTGTAGCCGTTGCTCCCCGAGCAGCCGCCCTTGTCGGTGAGCCCGGGCACCTGGGTTGCCAGGCGCACGTAGGAGTTCCGGGCCGACGAGGTCACGGTTCGGTCGCACGACGCGATCGTGCCGGTCCACGCGTTCGCCGCCTTGCGCAGGGCGTCCTTGGCGTACGACGACTTCTGGCCGGACTCGTTGTAGTACCACTGCACCGTGCTCGACCAGCGGTACGGGTTCCGTGCGTTGGCCGTACTGGTGCACTTGGTGGTGGCCGCGGCCGTGGCGGCCGGTGCCGCGGGTGAGCTGGCGGCGGCGCTGGCCGCCGCGCTCCTCGCTTGCTCGCGGCGCACGGCGGGCGCCGAACCGCTCCACCCCTCGTCGATGCGGACCGCGACACCGCCGGTGCCGGTGTTCGCGATGACGACCTCCGCCAGCTCCGGAGCACCCGGCGCAGCCGAGCTGCTGGCCATCACGCTCTCACCGGGTGCCGGCACGGCGAAGGTGCGGCCGTCCGGCAGCGCGACCGTGCCCGACGAGACCGTGCACCCCGACCGGAGCGTCTGCACCGAGAGCGTCCCCGTGGCGCAGCGGGTACCGGCCCCCGGCGTGGATGCCCCCGGCGTCGCCGCCTGCGCGGGTGCCGCCGTCGCGGTGAGGCCGACGACGAGTGCGATGACCGCTCCGGTGGTGAGCGTGTTCCTGACAGGACGCATGGTTGCCCTTCCCGCGGTGGGCCCCTGTGCCCGCCGTCCCTGATCGGGTCCATGCTCGCCGATGAGCCCCGTCAGGTCCAGGGCTGCGCCAACAGGACAGGAAGCGCCCAGCCGTCGCGGTCGGTCAGCGCAGCCGCTCGACCATCGGACACGCGAACGGATCGCGAGCCGCCAGACCGACCTCGTTGAGGTAGCGGACCACGATGACGTAGGAGTGCACCAGCGTCGTCTCGGTGTACGGCACGTCCTGGTCCGCGCAGTACTTCCGGACCATGTCCCGGGCGGCCCGCAGGTTCGGTCGGGCCATGCTCGGGAACAGGTGGTGCTCGACCTGGTGGTTCAGGCCACCCATGAAGTACTCGACCCAGGCGCCACCACCGATGTCGCGCGAGGTCAGGACCTGGCGCGAGAAGAAGTCCACGCGGCGGCCGGGTTCGATGACGGGCATGCCCTTGTGGTTCGGCGCGAACGCGATCCCCATGAGGAACCCGAACACGGCGAGCTGCACACCGAGGAACGCGAAGGCCAGGCCGACCGGCAGGAACCAGAACACGACACCCAGGTAGAGCACGAACCGGCCGACGAAGACCGATCCCTCGGCCCACCGTCGCTTCACCGGGCCACGGCTCGTGTACGTGCGGATCGACTGCCAGTGCAGGTTCACACCCTCGACCAGGAGCATCGGGAAGAACGCGTACCCCTGCACGCGGACGAGCACACGCAGGAACCCGGTCCGGCTGGCAGCGTCCTCGGGTCGGAACGAGATCGCGTCGAACGAGATGTCGGGGTCCTTGCCGACGGTGTTCGGGTTGGCGTGGTGCCGGGTGTGCTTGTTCATCCACCACGCGTAGCTGATGCCGGTCAGGAACGTGCCGGCGTACCGGGCCGCTCGGTCGTTCCAGTGGTGCGACGCGAAGACCTGTCGGTGGGCGGCCTCGTGCGACAGGAACGCGAACTGCGTGAACAGTGCGCCCAGCACCCCGGCGACGATCAACTGGTACCAGGAGCCGCCGAGCACGGCGAACGCCCCGCCGGTGATGCCGAGCAGCGCGGCGAGCACTGCGATGAGGCCCCAGTACCAGCCCGTGCGGCGACCGAGCAGCCCAGCGGTGCGGACCTGCGCGAGCAGCGCGGTGTACGTCGAGGTGGTGTCGGTCCGAGGCGACCGTCGTTCGGTCTTCCGGTAGCCCGTCGGTACGACCAGTTCGTCGCCCATGCTTTCCTCCTGGATCCAGTGCTGCGCCTGCAACCGGGGTCCGGGGCTACGACTTGCTCGTGATCGTACGCCGGCCCGGACCGGGGACACACGGGATCAGGCGGGGAGGACCAGGCGGCGTTCGACGATGGCTCGGGCGACGTCGGCGAGGCGCTCCTGGTTCGACCGCGCGTACTGCCGCAGCAGTTCGAACGCCGCCTCGGTGTCGACCGAGTGCGTGTACGCGACGAAGCCCTTCGCCTGCTCGATCACGACCCGGCTGTCGAGGGCTCGCTGCAACTGCGCCTGCGTCAGCGCCGCGTGTTGCAGGGTCCGCTGCTGCAGGATGCTGATGGTCGCGACGTCGGTCAGGGCCTGTGCAGCCAGGGCGTCGTCGCGGTTCAGCGCCCCCTCGGTCTCGCGGAACAGGTTGAGCGACCCGAGCGTGGTGTCCCGCAACCGCATCGGGATCGCGTGCACCGACGCGTACCCCGACTCGGCGGACGCGGCCGCGAACGTCGGCCACCGGCGTTGCATCTCCGCCTGGTCACTGACGGACACCGGACGACCGGTCGCGAAGCACTCCACGCACGGCCCTTCGCCGGCGTCGAGCTGCAGGAGTCCGACGAAGCTGGACCGCTCACTGGTCGACGCCACGACCTCGAGTTCCTGGTGCTGGTTGGCCAGCAGGATGCCGGCCGCCGAGGCGTCGAAGATGTCGACGACGCTGTCGACCAGGTTCTGCAGCAGGTCGACGACGTCGTACTCGTCGACGAGGGTGTCGGTCAGCGTGACGAAGGTGTCGATGAGCCGGCGCTCGCGGGTCGGTGCCATGGTGCGTGCTCCTCAGTTCTCGGAACCGTACGGCCGGGCGAGGTCGATGCGGCGAGCGATGACGTCGGTGGCGACGTCGCGGACGGTGCGTTCGGTGGCGAAGGCGTGCGCCTGCAGCACGAGGAGGGCGTCGGTGACGTCCACCCCGAGCTGTGCTGCGACCATGCCGGTCGCCTGGTGCACCTCTCGTCGGGAGTAGCGACTGGTGCCCATGTCGGCACGACCGTCGGCGGCCGCAGCGAGCAGGGCACCACGGAGCACCCGACGGGCTGCGACCTCGGTGAGCTCCACGGCGCCGCGGATCTGCCCCACGGTCAGGGTGCGCTCGCTGTCCACGGACAGGTCGACGGCGCCGACGGGGATCGTCCCGATGCGCATCGGGAACGAGAACACCGCCCCGACCCCGGCGCGCAGGAGTTCCTCGAGCGCGAGGGGCCAGTCGGTGTTCGTCGTGCCGGACAGGTCGGACTCCAGGACCGGGCGGCGGGTCGTCAACGCCTGCCAGCACGGGCCCTCGCCGAGGTCGAACTGGATCTCGTCGATCCGCGCGGCGCGCGCGTCGCTCGCGCACACCGTCGCCGACCCGAGTGGGTTGCCGAGGGTGGAGATGCCGACCCCGGTCACGGGCAGCGTCGTCAGGAACGGCGGGCACATGTCGGTGCCGTCGGGTGCGGCCTGCAGTGCGGAGACTGCCGTCGTGAAGTCGTTCATCGCGAGGAAACCATCCGGGTCCGTGAACACGGGGCTGATCCGGTCCCCGCGTGCTGCAACGCTAGCGCAGTGCCCCGCTGGCGTCGCCCGCCGGGCACGTCGACCCGCGCGGACACGGTCAGCCCGCGCTGACGCGCGACGGCTCCGGCACGAAGTGGATCCGCTCCGCCGCTCGCGTGACCTCGCGGGCCCGGGCCGTGCGGTCGTCGAACTCGATGCGCGCTGCGTCACGGACCTGCTCCTTGTCGAACAACGACGCCCGGCTCACGACGTCGACGATCGTCGCCACCACCGTGGCGAGACCGCGTTCGAGCTGTCCGAGGTTCGTGTTGCCGATGACGAGACGACGGTCCTGCACGTCGAGCGTGACGTCGGGGTAGCCGGCCGTCACGAGCTGCGCGTGTCCGTCGGCACCGCGGAGGCCGGCCATCTCGGCTGCGTCGGGTCGGCGGTTGAACACCGCCGGGACGTCGTAGTACTTCGCCGCCGTGGGCTTGCCGAGCTCGGTGGGCAGGCCGGAGGCCACCACACTCGTGAGCGCGAGCGGCGTCGAGGCCGCCTCGGACTGGTCCGTCATGATGACTCCCTTGGCGGTTCCCCGCGGGAGCTCGAGAGGATCTCGGACTCGGTACGGCGACACCGTGGCGTCAGTGTGGGACCCGCGGATGTGAGCACTCCCAGCCGCGGCCCGACGCCGGGGCTCCACCACGCCCCGGCGTCACCCTGCTCAGGCGAACTGCGCGTAGAACGCCGACGGGTCCTGCGACAGCGACGCCTTCACCGCGCTGCTCCACTCGTCGACGACGACCTCGGCCGCACCCCGCTCGACACCGTCCAGCGCGGCCCGCGCCACGTCGGCCGGGTCGACCTTCGGCCCCTCGTAGCCGTCCATCATGTCCGTGTCCGCCGCCCCGAGGTGCAGCCCCTGCACGCTGATCCCCTTGCCGGCGAGCTCCAACCGGACGGCGTTCGTCAGGTTCCACTCGGCGGCCTTCGCCGCCGCGTACGCGCCGGATCCCGGGTAGACGAACCAGGACAGTGCGGACAGGACGTTCACGATGCCGCCGCCGCCGTTCCGCTCGATCACCGGTGCGAACGCCCGGATCATCGCGAGGTTCCCCCAGTAGTGCGTGTCCATCTCGCGGCGCGCATCGGTCAGGTCGTCAGTGAGCAGCGAGCCCGTCGTCGAGATGCCCGCGTTGTTCACGAGCAGGGTGACGTCGCCGGCGGCTGCGGCCGCCGCCTCGACCGACGCCGGGTCGGTGATGTCGAGCGGCAGCGCCACGACGCCCTCGATGTCCACGAGCTCGGGTCGGCGTGCGGTCGCGTAGACCTTGGTGGCGCCGCGCTCCAGCAGCTGCAGGGCGAAGCGGCGTCCGATGCCCCGGTTCGAGCCCGTGACGAGTGCGACCGATCCAGCGATGTCCATGGTGTCTCTTCCTGCCGCGCGGGTCTCTCCCGCGGCGGCTCGGTTACGCTAAGACCTCACATCGATGTCAGGGGCAAGCCCCGGATCGGAGTCCGCATGCGGATCGGCGACCTCGCCGCAGAGACGGGTGCCAGCGTGCGCTCGCTGCGGTACTACGAAGAGCAGGGACTGCTCACCGCGTCTCGGACCACCAGCGGGCAGCGCGTCTACGACACCCCGGCGGTCGAACGCGTCCAGCTCGTGCAGCAGCTGTTCGCCGCCGGTCTGCCGAGCCGCACCATCGTGCAGCTGTTGCCGTGCGTGGACAGCGGCCACACGACACCGGAGTCGTTCGCGCTGCTCGTCGCCGAGCGCGACCGGATCACGGCGCAGATGGCGGAGCTCGAGGCCGCGCGTGGCCGGCTCGACGAGGTCATCGCCATCAGCGAGCACCCGACTGCCGAGCACTGCCCGGCCCTGCGCGAGCCGGCAGACGGAGCGGTCGCGGCCTGAGACGTGGTGCGGGGCGGACGGGAGGCACGGGACCGACCCGACCCGCGCCTCCCGTCCGTCACTGGGTCGCCGACAGGGCCGCTGCCACGGCTCGTTCCTGCCGCGCATGCGCGGCGAAGGCGTCGGCGACCGGGTTGCGACGGCGGTCGAGCCCGCCGTCGCCGTCTTCGACGAGGTCGAAGAGGCCCATCGTGAGCAGGTGCTCCTGGCGGGGTGCGTCCGTGTGCCGCCAGGTCCACTCGTACATGTCGAACAGCGGCCACCAGGTGTACCCGACCACCGGGACGCCCTCGGCACGGAGCTCGTGCACGGCGGCCACGGAGCCGTCGAGCCAGCCGATGCGTTCGTCGACGGACCCGGTGACGCACGTCTCGGTCAGCATGACCGGGGCGCCGTACCGCTCGGCGTACGTCGTCAGCACGTCGCGGAGTCCCTCGGCCCCCGTGTCCCGGTACGGACGCGGGTCCGCGAAGCCGCCGCCGTGGTGGACGCCGGCCTCGAAGACCTCGGTGGAGTGCAGGGGGTAGTAGTTGACGCCCATCACGTCCGGCCGGACCGCGTGCTGGCGGAACCAGTCCAGGTCAGCGTCGGTGACCCCGCCGGAGCGCAGCCGTCCGACGAGCGGATGGTGGTCGTCGACGCCGCCGGTCACGAGGTCCTCGACCAGGAACGTCTGGGCGCGGAGCCGCGCCACGGTGTCGCGGTGCTCGGGGGCATCGACGTCGCCGACGTACCGGATGCCGGCGTCGACGTGCACGAAGGTGGCGGCGTCTCCGAGTTCACGGGCGATCGCGTGCTGGGTGGAGACGAACCCCTTCGCCAGCGCCGAGGCGATCCGGGCAGAACCCTCGGCACCGGTCAGGTACGGGGGCCAGTACCCGTACTCGCCGGAGAACAGGGCGTGGATGACGGGCTCGTTGACGGGCGTGTAGTCGGTCGCGACGTCGCCGTACCGGGCGGCGAACCGGGCGGCGTACTCCGTGACGTGCGCCGGGTAGTCGGGGTTCGCGAACTGACCGTCGAGCCAGAGCGGTGTGCCGTAGTGCAGCAGGTCGATGACGGGCCGCAGGCCGGTCCCACGGAAGCGCTGCATGACATCGTCGACCCACGACCAGTCCCACACACCGGGCTCGGGGGCGACCCGGTACCAGGGCACGCCCCAGCGGAGCAGCTCGGCGCCGACGTCGACGGCCAGGCCGAGGTCGGCGGCGTACTGCCGGTAGTGGTCGGTGAGTTCGTACTCGTCGATGGGGCGCTCGCCCGGACGGGCCTGCGGGACGAAGGTGTCCTCGATGCCCAGGGCGAAGTGCAGCCGTCCGTCGTCGGACCAGTGCATGGTGTCTCGTTTCGTGGTGGGCGCGTCCCCGAGGGGACCGCGCGGGGTCGTCGTCACTTGAGCCCGGTGCTGGCGACGCTCTCGATGAAGCGGCGTTGCACGAGCAGGAACATGACGGCGAGGGGCAGCACGGCGATCAGGGCGCCGGCCATCATCACGCCCTGCGGGATGATGCCGCCGGGTCCGGTCAGCAGGGTCAGCCCCGAGGTGATGGTCCCCATGTCCTGGTCCGTGGTGAACACCAGCGGCCAGAGCAGGTCGTTCCAGTTGTTGACGAAGGTGAAGATGCCGAGGGTGAGCAGTGCCGGTACGGCGTTCGGCAGGATGACGCTCCGGAAGATCCGCCACTCGGACGCACCGTCGATGCGCGCCGCGTTGTCGAGGTCGCGGGGGAGCGACACGAAGAACTGCCGGAGGAAGAAGATGCCGAAGGCGTCCGCCGCCCGCGGTGCGATGAGGCCGGCGAAGGTGTTCACCCACCCGAGGTCGGACACGAGCTGGTAGATCGGGATCAGGGTGGCCTGGAACGGGATCATCAGGCTGGCGATGATCACGATGAGCAGGACCTTGCTGCCCCGGAAGTCGAGCCGGGCCAGCGCGTAGGCGGCGAGCGCGTCGAACGCCAGCGCGAAGACGGTCACCCCGCCGGCGAAGGCGAAGCTGTTCAGGATGAGCCGGCCGAACGGCAGCTGCGTGAAGATCGCCCGGAAGTTGTCGAGCGTCCACGTGTGCGGGAACAGCGTCGGCGGGTAGGCGTTCACCTCGCTCGCCGGCTTGAACGCCGTGAACACGATGACGAGCACGGGGAGCAGCACCGCGAGGGTGACGATGAGCACCGCGGCGAAGCCGAGCCAGCGCATCGACGGTGGGCGACGGGCCACGGTCCTGCGCCGGACCGCGGTGGCCGGACGGGGGAGTGCGGTCATGATGCGGTGTCCTCTCCGCGCTTGCCGAAGAACAGGAACTGCACGAGGCTCAGCAGCAGGGTCGCGATGAGCAGCACGTACGCCAGTGCGGACGCGAAGCCGAGGTCGAGGTCCTTGAACCCGGACTGGTAGATCTGCATGACGATCGTCTCGGTGGACCGGTACGGCCCGCCGCCGGTCAGGACGTAGATCTGGTCGAACGCCTGCAGTGCGGCGATGAGCGCGACGATGACGACGAACGCCATGGTGTTGCTGAGCATCGGGAACGTCACGTTCGCGAACCGCTGGCGGCCGTTCGCGCCGTCCAGCTGCGCCGCCTCGTACAGGCTGGTCGGGATCTCCTGCAGCCCCGCCAGGAAGATGACCATGTAGAAGCCGAAGTTCTTCCAGACCGCGACGAGCACCACGGTCGGCATGGCGAGCGTCGGGTCCTGCAGGACGTTGCCGAGCCGGATGCCGCCCACCTGGAGCCAGTGGTTCAGCAGGCCGATCTGCGGGTCGAGCAGGTACGACCACGCGAACGCGGCGACCGCCAGGGACACGATGAACGGCAGGAACAGCGCCGAGCGGAAGAACCCGCGGAACGGCAGCGCCGGGTGGTTGAGCGCCAGGGCCAGCACCAGCGCCACGGCGATCGCGACCGGCGTGAACAGCACCGAGTACAGCGCCGTGTTGCCGATCGAGCGGACCACGTCCGGGTCGGTGAAGACCCGGACGTAGTTCGCGAAGCCGACCCAGCTCGGGTCACCGAAGCCGCTGGCGTCCGTGAAGGACAGCCGCAGTGCCGAGAGCATCGGCCACAGGACGAACGCCCCGAGGATGACGATCGCGGGTGCGAGGAAGCCGACGACGGTCGCACGGCGGCGGAAGGTCCCGTTCAGGGGCGTCCGGCCGCCGAGCTGTCCCGGGGGTCGGTACCGACGGCGTCGGCCGAGTTGCTGCGTGGTCATCGTGGTCCTCTACTTCAGGGCTGACTGCACGTCGGTGTCGGCGGTGCCGAGGAGCGACTCCGGGTCGCCGCCCGCGATCGACTTCTGCGTCGCGGTGTCGAGGGCGGTGAGCACGTCACCGCTGTTCACGACGCCCGGGAGGAGCGGGATCGTCGTGCCGGGCAGACCGGTCAGCGCCGCGACGGTCGGGTTCGCGTCGACGTCGGCGGCGGTCACGTCGGTGCGCAGGGACGGCCAACCCGACCCGAGCGCCCACTTGGTCGCGACGTTCTTCTCGTTGAAGTACCGCAGGAAGTCCTCGGCAGCGGCCTGCTTCGGGTCGTCGGTCTGTGCGGTCACGCCGAGCGAGATGCCGATGGCGGAGGCCACCTGCGCCTTCGGCCCGGCCGGGATCGCGGCGATGCCGTAGTCGATGTCGGACGCCTTCGCGACGCCGGCCATCCACGGGCCGCCGATCTCCATGGCGGTCTTGCCGGCGGTGAAGAGCTTGTCGGCCGCGATGCCGTCGACACCGGTCGGCGAGATCTTGTCCTGCCGGATCGCCTTCGCCCAGTACTCGAGCGTCTCGACGTTCGCAGCGGAGTCGATCGTCGACTTCGTGCCGGCGTCGTTCGTGATCGAGCCGCCGTTGCCCGCGAACAGGCTCGGCCAGATGCCGTTGCCGACCGTCTGGTGGTCCGGCAGCACGAGCCCGTACTGCTCCGGGGTGCCGTCGCCGTTCTCGTCCTTCGTCAGCTTCTTCGCGTCGGCGACCCACTCGTCCCACGTCGTCGGGAACGCGTCGATGCCGGCCTCGGCGAAGAGCTTCTTGTTGTAGATCACGGACAGGGGCACGAAGCCACTCGGGACGCCGTACTCCTTGCCGTCGACCTGCTCCATCGCGACGGCCTGCTCCTTGAGCTCGCCGGTGTTGCTGGTGTCGTCGTCGTAGAAGTCGCTCAGGTCGACGAGGGCCTTCTTCTCGGCGTAGACGGGCAGTCGGTCCGAGGTCATCGCGACGATGTCCGGGCCCTTCTTCGCCGTCAGCGCGGGGAGCATCGTGTCGTCGATGACCGCCCACGTCTTCGTCTGGGTCGTGATCGTGACCTTGTCCTGCGACTCGTTGAAGTCCTTGACGATGCCGTCCAGGACCTTGCCGTCAGCCTCGGTGTACCCGTGCCAGAACGTCAGGTCGACGTGGGCGTTCGCGGACGATCCGGGGGAGCCGGCGCACCCGGCCAGGGAGATCGCCGCCGCTGTTGCGAGCGCGACGACCGCGATGTGCTTCTTCATCGAAAACCTGCCATCCGTCCCGCACTTCGGTGTGCGGGACCTCGTCCATGCCGGATTTACACCGGTGTAAATCTGGACAGTAGTCTGTGCTCGACGGGCAGGTCAAGACCTCAGGCGGAGACCGTGCGTTCCACGGCGACGGGCGCCGACGACGCCCGCACGACCAGCGCATGCGGCGAGCGCAGCACGCCCGGACCGACGGCCGCGTCCTCCTCGAGCTGCTCGACGAGGACCCCGACCGCCGTCTCCGCGACCCGGTCCAGGTCGGCCGACACCGTGGTCAGTGCGGGCGTCGCGTACGCCGACTCCTCGATGTCGTCGAAGCCGACGACCGCGACGTCGTCCGGCACGGTCCGACCGGCGAGCTGCAACGCGCTCATCGCCCCGAGCGCCAGGGCGTCGTTGCAGCAGACGATCGCGTCGACCTCGACGCCGGAGTCGAGCAGTGCCCGCGCCGCCGCTGCCCCCTCAGCCCGGTGCCAGAGCGCCGTGGGGACGACGAGTTCGGGTCGGAACGCCACGCCCTGCTCGACGAGCGCCTCGCGGTACCCGCGGAGCCGCTCCTGCGCCGTCCGTACCGGCCCCGACGGTTCGGAACCGATGAAGGCGATCGAACGACGGCCCGCGTCGAGCAGGTGCGCCGTCGCGTCGTGCAGCGCGTCCGCGTTCGACATCGTGATGAACGTGACCGGACTGTCCGGGATCGGTTCGCCGAGCACCACGAGGGGGAACTTCACCTCGAGCGCAGGAGCATCGCTCGACCGCACCGTCAGCGGGCTGTAGATGATGCCGTCGATCGAGTGTTCGCGCATCCGGGTGATCGCGTCCGCCTCGCGCACACCGCTCGCGGTCTGCTCGATGAGCACCGTGTAGCCCACGGCACCGGCGGCGCGGATGACGGCGTCGGCGAGCTCGGCGAAGTACGCCTGCCGTAGCTCCGGCACCGCCAGGCCGATGACCTTCGACCGGCCGGCGCGGAAGTTCCGGGCCGAGACGTTGAGCTCGTAGCCGAGTTCGTCCACCGCGGCCATCACGCGATCGTGGGTGCGAGCGGAGACGTGTTCGTAGCCCGACAGGACGTTCGAGACGGTCTTCTTCGAGACGCCGGCGACGGCTGCGACGTCGCTCATCGTGGGGGGCGAGCGGTGTCCCTGGGCCATCCGCGTCCCCTCTCTCGCGTCCGGAATGCGTTGGGCAGGAACCTACCGCACCAGCGTGGTGCGGCCCGAGGTGTCGGTCCGGTCACGGCTGGCGGGCCCTGGGCGGCGTCCACGCCGGAGCTGCGTCCACTGTGTCGCCGATGCTCCGCGCGATGACCCCGAGCTGCCGCGTCTGGGTCTCGGTGAGCGTGTCGAACACCAGGCGCTCGACCAGGGCATGGTGCGCGGGCGTCGACTCGAGGACCTTGCCGTGCCCGTCATCCGTCAAGACCGCGAGGGTGAAGCGGCCGTCCGTCGGGTCGACCACACGGCGCACCCAACCCTTCGCCTCGAGCCGAGTCACCGCGCGGGACAGTCGCGAGAGCGTCGAGCTCGCGTACCCGGCGAGCGTGCTCATCCGCAGGGTCCTGTCCGGCGCGGCGTCGAGGGCGGTGAGGACCCCGAGTTCGAAGTGCGTGAGGCCACTGTCTCGTTGGAGTTGGGCGTCCAGGGCGACCGGGAGCCGTTCGAGCATCGCCGCCACGGCTGCCCAGATCTCGAGTCGTTCGCCGCGCAGGCCGTGTGGTTCATCGGGCGGTGCCATCACGGCATCGTACGACCGGTGACTTGCCTGAGCAAGTAAACGGCCGTACGGTGACTTGCTCAAGCAAGTCACCGGGTCGAGTGACGCGGGACGACGAAGGAGGATCCATGGACCTGCAACTCCGAGGCAGAACGGCGTTCATCAGCGGATCGACGCAGGGCATCGGGTACGCGATCGCCTCCGCACTCGCGGCCGAGGGCATGCGCGTGATCGTCAACGGCCGGGAGGACGCCCGGGTCGAAGCAGCCGTCGATCGCCTGCGGCGTGACCAGCCGGGAACCACGGTGTCCGGCATCGCGGCCGACTTCGGAGACCCGGGCGACGTCACCCGACTGCTCGGGTCCCTCGACGACGTCGACGTCCTCGTCAACAACGTCGGACTCTTCGGCCTCGCCGCCTTCGAGTCGATCGCCGACGAGGACTGGTCCCGGTACTTCGAGGTCAACGTGATGAGCGGGGTCCGCCTGTCGCGGCACCTGCTCGGCGGGATGCTCGAACGCGGGTGGGGTCGCATCGTGTTCATCGGCAGCGAGTCCGGCGTGAACGTCCCCGCGGACATGGTGCACTACGGCGTGACCAAGGCCGCGGTGATCGCGCTCGCGAACGGACTCGCGAAGCAGACACGTGGGACCTCGGTCACGATCAACACCGTCCTCGGCGGTCCCACGTACTCCGACGGTGTCGCGACGACGGTCGAGGCGATCGCCGAGGCGCAGGCTCTTCCGGTCGAGGCGATGCAGGCCGCGATCATCGGTCAGAACCGGACCAGCCTGCTCGAGCGCTTCATCGACCCGGCCGAGATCGCGGCGCTCGTCACCTACCTCGCGAGCCCGCTGTCCTCCGCGACGAACGGCGCCGCGATCCGGGCTGACGGCGGCGTCCTGACCGGGCTCCTGTAGGTGGCACGTCAGCCGAGGTGTGCGTAGTCCGGCAGGTCGATCGCGTCGGCCGGCGGCGTGAAGAACCGGTCGCCGAGCCGACCGATGAACGGGGTGGAGGCGACCCGGACCGCAGCACCGAACGCGGCGATGCCGAGCCGGCTCTTCGGGTTCGCGACCCGCGGCACCCCCGGCGGCAGCTGCTGCGCCTGGGCGACGTACGGCCGCATGATGCGCTCGTAACCGCGGAATGCATCGCGGTGGTCGACGTGTGCGGCGAGTTCACCGGCCAACACGTACGCCCCGGTGAGCGACAGGCTCGTGCCCATGCCACTGACCGGTGAGGCGCAGTAGGCGGCGTCGCCGACGAGCGCGACCCGACCCTCGGACCACCGCGGCGCGCGGACCTGCCCGATCGACTCGGAGTACAGGTCGTCGGCGTCGTCGATGCCCGCGAGCACACGATGCGCTTCCCAGCCGGCGTCGGCGAAGACCTCGTGCAGTCGGCGACGCTGCTCCTCGATGGATCGTCGCTCGGAGCCGGCGCGCTCCCGGGTCCGGTCGGTCACGAACGACAGCGTCGCCCGGATCGTGCCGTGCGGGTCCGGGCGCAGCGTCACCGATCGCCCACCCGGTGCGTTGTACCAGCGCCACCAGTCGTCGTCCGCGTCGGTGCGGGGGATCGTCGCGTAGGAGGTCTCGAGGCCGAGGGACCGGATCTCGGGCTCGTCGCCGAAGACCAGTCGCCGGGTGCTCGACCCGATGCCGTCCGCCGCCACCACCAGGTCGAACCGCTCGTCGGCGGCGTGCTCGAACTGCACGGTCACGCCGTCGCCGGCGCCGTCGTTGTCCGCGATGCCGGTGATGCGGTCGCCGAACCGGTACTCGGTGGTGTCGGTGGTCCGGCCGACCAGCAGCTGCGCGAGGTCACCGCGCAGGATCTCGAGCTCCGCGGTGGCGCCGCCCGAGTCCGTGGTTCCGGCCGGGAACTCCGCGATGACCGAACCGGAGCGGCCGATGAACCGCGTGCCGACCTCACCGGTCGTGGCGGCACGGATGTCGTCCTCGATCCCCATCCGCCGCGAGACCTCGCGCCCGGCGCCCCGCACGTCGACGTTCTGGCCGCCGGTCCGGAGCTCCGGCGCGCGCTCGACGATCGTCGTGTCGTAGCCGTACCGGTGCAGCCAGTAGGCCAGGGCGGGTCCGGCGATGCTCGCACCGGAGATGAGGACGCGCTTGCGGTCGGTCGACATGTTGCCTCGAATCTTGATTACCAATGAGATTAGCAATCTACACGACTACCATCGACCTCGTGCCGCACGACGAACCGACAGCGCCCACCGACGGACGACGAGACCGCGAGGACCGACGCGACCGCGAAGCCGCCCGTCGCGACGGACGACCGCTGCCCGACGACGACATCCGCGCCCGGGTCCAACAGGTCGGGGTGCGACAGCAGCGGTTCGAGCGACACCTCGCCCGGGCACTCGACGTCGACGCGGCCGGGCTCGAGGCGATGGACCACCTCATCACCCACGGACGGTCCACCCCGACCGAGCTCGCGCGGCGACTGGAGATCTCCACCGCAGCCATGACCCTCGTGCTCAACCGACTCGAGTCCGCCGGCCACGTCACGCGCGAGCGGCACCCCAGCGACGGCCGGAAGCTCGTGGTCACCGCAGCCGAGCGGTCGTCCGATCGTGCGTACGACCTGGTGCTGCCGCTGATCGAGGGGATCGAGGACGTCGTCGCCGACATGGACGACAGCGAGCGCGCCACGGTGCAGGCGTTCCTCGACCGCCTGATCGGGATCTACGACGACGCGATGGACTGATCAGTCGACTCCGTCGGGTGACCACGGTCGCTCACCGAGGCTCCACCGCGCCATCGCCTCGACCTGTGCCTTCGCGCTCTCCAGGCTCGTGTGGTCGCCGAAGACCTCGCCCGACCACCCACGGACCTCGTACCGGTTCGTGAAGACGACTGTTCCGATGTGGGACCGGCCGGAGCGGGCTTCCCACCGGCCGACCTCGAGCGCGGTCCAGCTCGTCGGGTCGTGCTGGTGTGGGAGATCGGTCTGCGAGGAGGACATGGCGTTTCCGGTCGGCATCGGACGAAGAGATCGTGCCGGCAGCCGGGGGCCTGGGTCACCTGCGGTCGACGGTAGTCCCTCCTCGTGCGGGTGGCCCAACGTCGACCGATTGACATCGGTTACTGAGTGCACTCAGAATTGAGTCTTCTCATCGACCCTCAGGAGCACCACCATGCGCGCCTTCGCGTTCGACCAGTACAAGCAGCCCCTCCGCGAGACCGACATCCCCGAACCGGTCGTCGGCGACCACGACGTCCTCGTGGCCGTCGCCGCCGCCGGCCTGAACCAGCTCGACGAGAAGATCCGCCAGGGCGAGTTCAAGCTGATCCTGCCGTACAAGACCCCGCTCGTCCTCGGCCACGACGTCGCCGGCACCGTGATCGCGGTCGGCGCAGGCGTCCGACGGATCAAGCCCGGCGACGAGGTCTTCGCCCGCCCCCGTGACCACCGCATCGGCACGTTCGCCGAGCGCATCGCCGTCGACGAAGCCGACGTCGCCCGCGCGCCGTCGAACTTGAGCGCAGCCGAGGCTGCCTCGATGCCGCTCGTCGCCCTGACCGCGTGGCAGGCGCTCGTCGAGAAGGGCAGGGTCGGACCGGGCACGAAGGTGCTCGTCCACGCGGGCTCCGGTGGCGTGGGGACGATCGCGATCCAGCTCGCCAAGCACCTCGGTGCCCACGTCGCCACCACGGTGTCGGCCGCCAACGCCGACTTCGTCCGCGAGCTCGGTGCCGACGTGGTGATCGACTACCGCACCCAGGACTTCGAGCAGGAACTGTCCGACTACGACTTCGTCCTCGACAGTCTGGGCGGCGAGAACCTCGAGAAGTCCCTGCGCGTGCTGCGCCCCGGCGGCAAGGTCGTGAGCATCAACGGCACCCCTGACCCCGCCTTCGCGAAGGAGGCCGGGCTGGGCCCGGTGATCCGACTGGTCATCGCCGGCATCAGCCGCGGGGTCCGCGCGCAGGCGAAGCGACTCGGGGTCACGTACGAGTTCCTGTTCATGCGAGCGGACGGCGCGCAGCTCCAGCAGATCGCCGACCTCGTGCAGGCCGGCGCGATCCGCCCGGTGGTCGGCGCCACGTTCGCCTTCGACCAGACCCCCGAAGCGCTCGCGTTGATCGGGACGAGCCGCGTGCGCGGCAAGACCGTCGTCACCGTCGCCTGACGGGAGTCCGGCTCAGCGCGGCAGGACCGCCCCGAGCTGCGCCCGGATCGACTCGACGACGCTCGCCACGCTGGTCTCGGGGTCGACGTGCGACACCATGGTGACGAACACCACCGCCGAGACCACGTGCGCGAGCGTCGCGGCCCGTGCGTCGTCGAGACCACCGCGGTCGATCAGGATCTCCGCGACCGCCTGCTCGGTCATCCCCGAGATCGCGAGCGCTCGCGCATGGTGCGGCTCGCCAGGGTCCCCGAAGGCCATCTCCCGCAGGTAGGTCCGCCCGTTGGACACCTGCACCCGGTTGCAGGCGACGATCGGCGTCACGAGCGCGAGCACCGCATCGAGCGCGTCGTCGGTCGCCTCAGCAGCTCGACGGCCCTGTTCGAGCGCTTCGTCGTACTTCGCGTTCTGCACCAGCAGCAGCAACTCGCCCTTGGTCTTCGCGTACAGGAAGAGCGTGCCGGCTCCGATGTCCGCGCGCTCCGCGATCTGCTGCGTCGTCACGTCGTCGACGCCGTGCTCGGCGAACAACTCGCCGGCAGCAGCCGTGATCCGGTCGAGCTTGTCCTGCCGGTTCCGCTCACGCCGACCTGGAACCTGTGTCACGTGCACACTCCGGATCTGATCGGCGATGGGGTCGACCCATCCTGCCATCCGCAGGAGAACCCCGGGACCGCCGTCGGTCGTCGACGTGGCGCGCAGTGTGGACGGGAGGCCCGTGGCGGGCCCGCACCGTTCCTCCCGTCCGCCGCCCCCTGCGTTCAGTGCCCCCGGCGGTCAGCGCGCCGCCCGCGTGAACGTGCGGTGCACGACCCCCGACTGCGACGCGACCGTCTCGACGTCGAAGCGCTCCTCGATCCCCTCGAGTCCGTCCCAGAGCCGCTCGCCGCGGCCGAGCACGATCGGCACCTCGACCAGGTGCAGGTGGTCGACCAGGTCGGCCTGCAGGAACTCGCGGACGGTCTCGACCCCGCCGCCGATCCGGACGTCCCGGCCCGGTGCGGCCTGGCGGGCGAGCTCGAGCGCTTCCGCCGGGGTGGCGTCGACGAAGTGGAAGGTCGTCCCGCCCGCCATCTCGAGGGGCTCGCGCGGGTGGTGGGTGAGCACGAACACGGGCGTGTGGAACGGTGGTTCGTCGCCCCACCACCCGGTCCAGCCGTCGTCGGGCCACGGTCCGCGCTGGGGTCCGAACTTGTTCCGCCCCATGATCTCGACACCGATCTCCGGTCCCCAGGCGCGAGCGAACTCGTCGTCGACATCGGTGGTCCCGCCGGACGCTCCTTGCATCGCGCGGAAGGTGGCCGTGGCGGCGAACCACCCCATGAGTCGGCCGTCGGCGTGCCCGAACGGCCGGTCGATCGACTGGTCGGCTCCGGCGCCGTACCCGTCGAGCGAGATCGCGAAGTTGTGGACCCTGACCGTCGACATGGTGCTCCTGTCCTGCTTCAGAGGGTGATGCCCGTCGCCGTCGCCAGGGCGTCGACGAGTTGGCGGCGGAACTGCGGGTCAGCCACCGCCTGGTGCGGCTCCTGCCGCTGTCCGTGGAACCAGTAACCACCGCTGACGGTTGCGTCGGGGTCGGTCACGAGGGCTTCCTGGGTACGGTGCCCGAGCTCGAGGTCGTCCGACGCCCCCGCGCCGCCCATCTTGGTCGGGACCCAGCCCGGGTCGACGGCGTTGCTCAGGACGCCGGGCCGGCGCTCGGCGACCTCGGCTGCGAGCGCGGTCACGAAGAGCTTGGTGTCCGAGTACGTGTTGGTCTCCGCGATGCCGTCCCAGTCGACGCCGTCCAGTCGGGGGCGGCCGCCGCGGTGCATCCCACTGCTCAGGTACACGTGCCGGGTCGGCGCGTGGAGCAGCGCGGTGAACAGGTACGGCGCGACGACGTTGACGGGGATCAGCGCACGGCCGGAGATCACGCCGGCGTTGTGCACGACCGCGTCGATCGGGTCGCCGGTGTCGAGGTCGCGCGCAGCGGCGATCACGGCGTCGCGGTCGGACAGGTCGGCGACGACGAGCGTGGCACCACGGTCGAGCAGGTCGGCGACTGCCTCCGCCCGTGCCGTGCTCCGGGCGTGCACGACGACCTCGTGCCCGTCGCGGAGCAGGGTGTCGGCGGTCGCCCGCCCGAGGCCGTCGGTCGAGCCGGTGACGAGGATGCGGGACATGCGTTCATCATGCGCCGGGTGGCGGGGGCGTGTGCGGCAGGTGGACCAGCAGCGGGGCGGACGGGAGGCGCGGGGCGGGCCCGCACCGCGCCTCCCGTCCGTTCTCGGCCCGGCCACAGGGCTGCAGTACGGTCGCAGCATGATCAGCTTCCTCGACCCCGCGGACGCCGTCGCCGTCGGCGACGCGACGATCGTGCCGGACGCGACGCGTCCGGTCGCAGCGGTCGTCACGGGTGACGACGTGCGGTGGGTGACGTGGCCGGACGCCCCGTTGCCCGCCGGTGCGGTCGACGACGTCCGCGTCCTGGCGACCACAGATGGCGCGTGGATCGTCTACGGGTCGAACGGTGACGGTGGCGACGCCGTGTCCCGGTCAGCCGTCCACGTCACGCCGACCGGTGTGACGTGCGCGGTCGAGCTCGGGGATCGTCGGCCGCACGGTGCCGACGTGGACGGGTTGTGGATCGGTGACCCGCGACCCGCGTCGATGTGGGACGGCGAGGACGACGACGTGGACGTCGATGTGGATGCCGGTGGCTCCGACGACTCCGACGCCGACGCCGACGATCCGCTCGACGGCGTCGACCCCGAGACCCTGCCGTGGGCGCCGGCCGAGCCGTTCTGGCCGACACCAGAGGAGTGGGCGGCGACGCTCGAGACCGAGGCCGCCGCCGAGCACGATCACGACGACCCGGAACTGCTCGACGACGAGGACGACGGTGGCCCGTACACCTGGAGCATCGGCTTCGGCTTCGGCGACGAGTCCGACGGCTTCGTCCCGTCGATGGAGCCACTCGCTGACCCGGGTCCGCCATTGCCCACCCCGGCGACCGACCTGGTGCTCGTGCGGCCGGACGGCACCCGCGCGACGATCGCCGTCGACCACCTGGTCGACGGCGTCGGTCGCGAGGGCTCGGTGCTGACCGTCCGGTACGCGCCCACCGGGCCCCGGCGGACTCCGGACTCCGCGGGCGGGCTGGACTACACGTACCAGTACCGCGAAGTCGACGTCGACCTCTCCGATGGCCTGCCGACCACCATCACCACCGATGCCCTGCCGGCGCGGACGGTGGACGAGGACGAGGACGAATCGTCGTGGGAGGCCGAGGAAGCACGGCTCGAAGCGGCTCGCGCCCCGTGGATCGAGCGGCTCGACCTCACCGGGGTCGAGGGCGCCCGGTGGCCGCTCCACGACACGGACGACTCGACGAAGGCGCAGGCGGTCGCCGCACTCGTCGGGGTGTTCGAGTCGCTGGCCGAGCCGGGCATCCTGTGGACCCGCGAGCACCCGGAGCCCCGCCGTGCGGCGAGCGCCTACCGGGCCGTCGAGGTCGTCGTCGAGGGGGAGTGGCCGTCGACCGAGGTGGTCGTGTCGTTCGAGCACAGCGACGTGCCGTACCTGCGGCTCCGTCGGCGCTACCGGGTGTTCGACGACGCCGGCCACGTCGAGGACTGGACGTACGTGACGGTGTACCTCGAGGAGGACATCGCGACCCGGGACATCCCTGCGCGTGACGCCGCCGTGGACGGCGTCCTCGACATCTGACGGATCGCGCCCGTTCCGCAGCCTCAGCCGATGACGCCCGTGTGCTCGAGCACGATGTTCACGCCGATCAGGATGAGCACGACACCGCCGGCGATCTCGGCCGGCTTGCCGAACCGGGCTCCGACGCGGCGCCCGACGACCACGCCGGCGAAGGACAGCACTGCCGTCGTCACACCGATGAGCAGCACCGCGCCGCCGATCGACACCGGCAGGAACGCCAACGTGACACCGACGGCCAGGGCGTCGATGCTCGTCGCGATCGCCAGGACCAGGAGTTCGCGGATCGGCAGACGGTCGGTGTCCTGCTCGGTGTCCTCGTGCTTCGAGAACGCCTCCCACAGCATCTTGCCGCCGATCAGCGCGAGCAGCCCGAACGCGATCCAGTGGTCGAAGGCGGCGATGTACTGCGCGAACGCCGAACCGAGCAGCCATCCGAGCAGGGGCATGAGCGCCTGGAACGCACCGAACGTCAGCGCGATGACGAGCGCGTGCCGCACGTCGAAGCGCTTCATGTGCAGGCCCTTGCCGAGGGCGACGGCGAAGGCGTCTGCGGAGACGCCGAGCGCGATGAGGAAGAGGGCCCAGAACGACATGGGGGCGGCGCCTTTCGAGACGGTCGGACGGAGACGCCGACGTCTCAGGACCTGACGATCCTGGCATGGTTCCGAGGACGAAAAGGCCTGATCAGCGGTATTCGTCGTGCCGAATCCGGGGGTTGGTGCGCCCGCCCCGGACCCCCGTGGTCGCCGCCGGTCGCGCCTCCGGTCCTCAGCGAGCGACGGACAGGGCGAAGGGCGCGAAACCGATTGCGCCGAGCAGGCTCGGCACCATCAGCGCCATCGACTCCGGGCCGGACGCGGTGGCGATCGGGCCGAGGTCCACGACCCACCCGTCCTGCCAACCCAGGCTGCGAAGCAGGTCGCCCACCGTGGCCTTCGCCGCGGCGTCGTCCCCGGAAACGAAGGCGGTCGGCGGGGTGGCGAGTGCCGCCGGCGCGGTCATGACCGAGAACAGCATCGTGTTGAGGCTCTTCACCACCCGGGTCTCCGGCAGGGCGGCCTGCAGCCGCTCGCCGAGGCTGCCGTCGAGGTAGGCGAGTCCACCCGGCAACCCGTCGGCGGTCCGCGTGGTCGCGTTCGAGACATCGAGCAGGATCCGTCCGGCGAGTCCGGCCCGCAGTGCGGTCATCCGCTCCAGGGTTGTGTCGCCCGGTGTGGCGTTGACCACGACCGCGGCGGTCCGGATGGCGGTCGCGACGTCGGCGACCTCGACCCCGGTGTCGGCCCAGTGCGGCCGGACGGACTCGGGGTCGCGGACGCCGATGGTGACGGGGTGGCCGGCGGCGACGAGGCCGCGCGCGAGCGTGCTCCCGACACGTCCGGATCCGAGGACGGAGATGGTCGTGGTCGTGGTCGTGGTCATGGGGGTGTCCTTCGTGGTCAGGTGCGACGGGTGGGTCAAGGGGTTGGGGTCAGCGGCTCAGCGGCTCAACGGGTGAGCACTGCTGCGATCGGGCGGGCGAGGTCCGGCGCCGCGGCGATGCAGTCCTCGCTCGCCAGCGTCCAGGGGGCACCGGTCGTGTCGGTGACGGCACCGCCCGCCTCGTGCACCAGGAGCGCTCCTGCAGCCAGGCCGGACCGCACCTGCCCGAACTGCCAGAAGCCGTCGACGTGCCCGGTGGCGACCTGGACGAGCTGCACGGTCGCAGGGACCGAGGCCGACACGAGCAGTGCTGCTTCGAGCATCCGGTCGATCGAGTCGCTCATCCGGCGGCGAACCGCCGGCGCCTCGCCCGGCTTCGCTTGACCGGTACCGACCAGGGCGGCTCCGACCTCGGTCTTCCGCGAGGAACTGATCGGGGTGCCGTTCAGCCGCGCACCGGCCCCGCGGACGGCCGTGAACACCTGGTCGAGTGCCGGCAGGACGACGGCGGTCAGGACGGGGACGTCGTCGCGCACGAGCGTCGCGGTCACGCCCCAGTTCGCGGATCCGTGGACCAGGTTGACGTTGCCCTCGGCGGCGTCGGTCACCCACCACTCGCCCGGGCCGAGCGTGCCGGTGCCCTCTTCGTCGTCGTCCCACTTCGCATCGGGCCGGAGGCGCTCGAGCGCCGGTCGGAGCACCGCCGTCGAGGCCGCGTCGTTCGCGTCGATCGCGGCGAGCAGCGACCGCCCGTCGTCGACCCGGTTCGCGGTCGAGAAGCGCTCGAGGAGCACCTGCGCGGCCGCGGTCACCGCCTCCGTCACGCCGGTGAGCAGCTGGTGGTCGTCCATGGTCGTCTCCTGTCCCGGCCGACGCGGTCCGTCGATCCGGGAGCAACGCTACGAACGCCGACCATTGCACACCAGTACATTCCGCGCACCGGTAGATTGCGTCTCGTGCAACTGGACCTGAACCTGCTCACCGCGCTCGACGCCCTGCTCGAAGAGGAGAGCGTGACCGGAGCCGCCGATCGGCTGCACCTGTCCGCACCCGCCATGAGCCGCGCGCTCGGACGCATCCGGATCGCCGTCGGAGACGAGGTCCTGGTGCGCAGCGGCCGGGTCATGCGGCCCACGCCACGCGCCCTCGCGATGCGCGAGGAGGTCCGGTCGCTCGTGCTGCGCAGCCGGCAGGTCCTGACACCCGAGACGACCTTCGACGCCGGCGCCCTGCACCGGACCTTCACGATCCGTGCGCACGACGCCCTGGTCTCCGTGCTCGCCCCGTGGCTCGTCGAGCACACGCACCGGGCCGCCCCCGGCGTCGGCCTGCGGTTCCTCGGCGAACCGGACGACGACACCACGGACCTGCGGCGGGGCGTCGTGGACCTGGAGATCGGTTCCGCCGAGCCCGCGACCGCCGAGATCGACCACCGGCACATCGCGACCGACCCCCTGGTCGGGCTGGCACGCCGCGGGCACCCGCTCCTGGCCTCGGGCACCGCCGACGTCGACCTGGCTGCGTGGGCAGGTGTGCCGCACGTCGTCGTCTCCCGCCGCGGCCGGTTCGGCGACCGGATCGACGAGCTGCTCGCCGCGACCGGGCGGTCACGGTCGGTGGTCGCGTCGGTCGCGTCCACGAGCGCCGCCGTCGAGATCGTGCGCGAGACGGACGCGGTCGTCGTCATCCCGGCGTCGGTGGCGTCACGTGCCGTCCGCGCGGACGACACCGTGGTCTTCACGCCGCCCGTCGAGCTGCCGGCGGTGTCGGTCGTCCTGACCTGGCACCAGCGCTCCACGTCCGACCAGGGGCACCGGTGGCTGCGCAGCCTCGTCGAGCAGGCGCTCGTCGGCACGCTGGAACCCTGACCGGCTTCGGCGACCCGGCTCACGTCTTCGACGTCAGCCGGATCGGACGGGAGGCCCGTGGCGGGCCCGCCACGGGCCTCCCGTCCGGTCTGCGGCGCGTCAGCGACCGGCTGCTGCGTGGGCGGCGACCTGGGCGGCGGACAGTTCCGTCCCGTAGACGGCCGCGTACCGCATGGACCCGGTGAAGTAGGCGTTGGCGGGCGAACCCGGCCATCCGCCGATGGTGTCGTAGCCGATCCGGAACCAGCCGGTGTAGTTCTCCGGCGTCTTGTACGCCGCGTTCGACGCGACCAGCGTGCCGTCGACGTACAGGCGCATGCCGTTGGCCGGTGACATCGTCGTCACGGCGTGGTGCCATGCGCCGTCGGTGTAGGCCTTCGGCGACGAGACGACCTGGGTCGTGCCGCTGTACGTCCCGAACGCGAGCTGCCCGCTCGTGTTGAGGTAGAGCTTGCGGTCGTGCTGCCCGGATCCGCCGGTCTGGCTGCTGCCGAAGCCGATGAGCTGTCCACCGGCGACCGTGGTCTTGAACCAGACCTCCTCGCTGAAGGTCGTCGGGTTGGCGTACGAGCGCGAGGTGGAGACGTAGCTCGTGGAGCCGTTCAGCACGTAGGCACTGCCGGTGTCGCGCGGGCAGGCGTTCGGGTCGGGCGTGACCGCCGTCATCGACCCCTGGTAGGTGCCGTTCACGCCGCGGCCCGACCAGTCCGTGGCGGTCTTCGCGTTCGTCGACTCGGTGAGCCGGTACGCGAACAGGGCGTTCGCGGTGTCGGCTCCGACGGCGCCCGTGCAGGTGAAGTACGGGGCGGTCGCGGCGGTGTTCGTGTCGTTCCGGACGGTGGCGCTGTAGGCGGAGCGAGTCGGCGCGAACTGGTTCAGCAGGACGACGACAGCCAGGGCGACCACGAGCAGGAGGGCGACGACGCGGCCGTCACGCAGGCGACGGAGGATCACGAGGGACGCACCGCCTCGACGCGGCCGACGGCCAGGCAGGCCACGAGCGGCACCAGGCACAGGGCGATCAGCGCCACCCACCCGAGCGGGTCGAGGTCGATGTTCGAGGTCAGCTGGTAGTGCCCGTTCTTCGTGAGTTCGTGGATGACCACGCGGCCGACCTCACCGTCGACCAGGTGCACGGTGTTGCCGCCGTGGGCATCGACGCGCACCGGGAAGATGCCCGACGAGATGACGGTGGCCTCGACGCCCGTCGGGCTCGAGGTGTTCGTGATGGTCGTCACGTTGACGAACGGCTTGAGCACGAACGCGGCGTACGAGACCGTCAGGGCGGAGCCGGCGATCCGGAGGCACGTGCGGGTCACCCGGTCCGTGAAGGCACTGGTCAGGGTCAGGATCAGGAGCGTGCCGATGAGCAGGATCGGGGCGGCGCGGAACAGCCAGCCGAGGTGCGGGACCAGGAGCGCCGGGGTGCCGATCACGTCGGCCTGCGACAGCGTCCACGGGTCGACGGCGCCGTTCACGTCGCCGCGGGTGTGCAGGCCACCGTCGGCGTCGATCGCGATGATGCGGTGGGTGTAGACGACGTCCGGGTTCGCGGACGTCTCGAACGAGACGACGTCGCCGACGCGCAGGGTGGTGACGTCGACCGGCAGGTCGAGCACGAGGGTGCCGACCGGGGCTGCTTCACCCATCGAGGGCGTCTCGACGACGAACCAGCGGCCGCCGGCGGACAGGAACAGGACGGCGGCGGTGAGCAGCAGCGCGGCGACCAGGGCGAGCAACCAGGCGAGGACGGTCTCGGAGCGGGTGACCGCACGACCGCGGAGGACCGGACGGTCGAGCGTGCCGCTGAGCGGGATCGCTGCGGTCTGGCTCATGTCGTGCTCCTGCGGCTCGGTGGGGTTCGGCTACTGCGCGTGGTGGAACGGGGGTGGCGACGCTCGGCCGGAGGGGGGTCGGTCGAGCGTCGCCGGTCTGGGGTCACGGGACGTCCCGGGACGGCTGGGGGAGCCGGCCCGGAGCGGGATCAGGCCGTGAACGTCCAGGTCATGGGGACCGAGGCTGCGAGGCCCTGGTACGTGTTGCCCGCCGAGGAGTCGAGGGTCACCGCGAAGTTGAACGGCGTCGAGGCGCCGGCGGCCGGAGCTGCGGGCATCGTGAAGGCCGACGCTGCGGCGCCCTTGAAGCTGGCGAGCGTGCCACTGAAGACCGTGGTCGAGCCCGAGGTGATGACGAGGTTCATCTTGGCGCAGAGGTCGGTCGCGGTTCCGTTCGAGGAGCCGTTGTTCGACTGGGTGCACGTGCTGCCCGGCGTCAGGGTGAAGGTGCTCGCGGCAGCGGTGCCGGTGTTCTTGATCGAGATCGCCGTGTTGACCGTGTTGCCCGGCGTCATCGTCGTGCTGCCGCCGAACTTGTTGATCGTCGAGCAGGTCGCGGAGTTCGTCGAGACCGAGCCGCCGTCGGTGCTGAGGCAGGTGACGGTCGCGCCGGCGTTCTGCTCCTGCATGATCAGCGTGCCGCTGGCGGCGGTGTTGCTGCTGTTCGTGATGCTCGCCGCGAACCCGGACAGGGTGCCGGTGAGCGAGAGGGAGAGGAGCACGGCGGCGAAGATGCCGGCGAGGAGCGCCACGGGGGCGAAACGGATCCGCTTCAGCGCGGAGGTGCGGAGCTTGGTGGACACGGTGTACCTCATCGGTTCGGTGGTTCGCAGTGGTTGGGGGAAGCAAGTCACTCGGGCGGATTTGCTTCAATCATTAAGATAGTCACCGCTTGACCAAGTTAGCCACTCGCACACCTACCCCAGTGCGGGGGACGCTCCCGTCCCCCGGGTTCCCGACATGGAAGGATTCCCCCCGTGACCCCCGCCGCACCCGATGACGACGCCGCCGACCTGATGGCCGCGTTCACCGCTGTCGTGCGCGCGAACGCGAGCCTGGTGAACCAGCTCAGTGCCCGAGCCGGGGTGCACGAGAACGCCCTGCGAGCACTCGTGCTCATCAGCGACACCGGCTACTCCACGCCGACGGAGGTCGCCGGGTACCTCGGCCTGACCTCGGGCGCGGTGACGAACATGATCGACCGGATGAGCACCGCCGGACTCCTCGAGCGCGCGCCGAACCCGAACGACCGTCGTGGGTCGTTGCTGCGGCTGCTGCCGAGTGGCGACGACGTCGTCGCGGACTACCGGCAGCGCTACGCCGCCATGCTCCGGGCGGTCGACGGCGCGCACGGCGGCGAGCTGCACGAGGTGCTCAACGACCTGGCGACGAGTCTGTACCAGCAGGCCGCGGCGGCGGGGGAGTAGGCGCTCGTCAGACCGGCTGGAGCGCCTGCTGCTCGCCGGCGGGGAGCTCGACCCGGATGCGGTCACCCGTCCGGACGACACCGCCGGTCACGACGACGCTCATCACGCCGCCCTTCCGCACCACCGCACCGTCCTCGTCCCGCCCGAGCACCTCACGCAACAGCCCCGGTTCGAACCCGTTGATCTGCTGGCACGGGTTCCGCAGGCCCGTCACCCGGACGCACGCCTCGTCGCCGAGGTGCAGCACGGTCCCGGTCGGCAGGCCGAGCAGGTCGACGCCGCGGGTCGTGACGTTCTCGCCCATCTGGCCCGGCTCGAGGTGGTACCCGGCGTCGGCGACCTCGTCGAACACCTCGGCGTGGAGCAGGTGGACCTGCCGAAGGTTCGGCTGGGAGGGGTCACGTGCCACGCGGGAACGATGTTGGACGGTCGTCCCGGCGTGCGCGTCGCCCTCGATGCCCCAGCCCTCGACCAGGGTCACCTCGTCGACGACGGGCTTGCTGAACCGATGGACGTCGTCCCGGCTCACGGCGATCACACGCGGCTGGTCGTCACGGTTGTCGGTCATGGTGCGATTCTGGCGCAGGTTCGGGTCCGGCGCAGCACAGATCTGGTCACGCGCTCACGCGCTCACGCGCTCATGCGCTCAGCTTCGCGAACGCGGATCGGTGCCAGACCAGCGGGCTGTGCGAGAAGTCCGACATCAGACCGTTCACCCGGAGGACCACGATGTCGTGGTCACCCGCCGGGTAGGTGTGCTCGACCGAGCACTCCAGCCAGATCGGGGCTCCTTCGAGGAACACCGCGCCGGTGTCGGAGACCATCGTCTCGATGCCGACGAACCGGACGGACTTGTCGCGCGACGCGAGCTGCCTCGTGACGGGTTCGTGGCGCTCCCCGAGGACCGAGACGCCGATCGTCCGTGCGCCCGCGAGCGCGGGCCAGGTGGTCGAGGTGTGCTGCACGGCGAACATCACCAGCGGCGGGTCCTGGGAGACACCCACCGTGAACGAGGACGCGACGAGGACGGTCGGCTCGTCGTCGACGACGGCGGACAGCGCGGCGACGCCGCACGGGAAGCCGGAGAACGCCTGGCGGAGCAGGGCCGGATCGGCGGTGGACGGTGCGGTGAACATCGGGACTCCTTCGAGGGTGGGCGGGCAGAGGGTCAGGCAGCGTCCGCGGGTGCGGTGAGTCCGGACCGGTCGAGGGCGGTGGTCACGGCGCGGACGAACTCGTCCGTCGCGAGGGCCGGGAACTGACCGGTCGAGGGCATCGCCACGACGTCGGTGCCCGGGACCACACCGAACGTGATCGGGTCGTCCGGGGTGAACTGCGCGGTCGGCGGCTCGAGGACGGTGAGGTGCACGCCGCCCGCCACGAGCGCGTGCATGTCCTCCCACGTCTGCCGGTGCCCGCGGAACACCGCGGGGTAGACCGAGGCGTACCGATCGGCGTTCGCGATCGTGTCCGCAACGGCTTCGTAGAGCACCCGTGGGTCGTCGCTGCCGTACAGGCCGACGTTCTTCGCGTAGAGCTTCATCAGCGTCGACCCGTCCGCCGGGAACGCGATCGGTGGCGCCCAGTCGTTGGCCCAGTGCTCGAACGCTGCGTCGTCCGGCTCCTCCTGCGCGTAGAGCACGGCGCCGGGGACCCGGTCCGCCCCGGCCGCGACCGCCATCGCGGTGACGAGTGCCGACCCGGTCTTCATCCCGACCGGCAGGAACCGTCCGACCCCGAGCCCGTCGAGGGCCTGCAGCAGCACGGTCGCGTAGTCACCCAGGGGTCGGTCCGCCGGTGCGTCGTCGGACTGTCCGAACCCCGGGGTGTCGAAGGCGAGCACGGCGACGCCGTCCGGGAACGCCTCGAGGACGGGGTCGTAGACCGCCGAGGTGCGAGGTGACTCGTGGTACATCGCGATGACGCGCTCGGCGTCCCCCGGGGTCGGTCCGCCGGCGCGGAAGTGCACCTGGCCCCAGTCGGTGTCGACGTAACCGCGCATGATGGTTCCTCTCGTCGGGCCGATGCCCGGTCAGAACGCCCGCAGGTTGTCCCGCAGTTGCTCGTGGTCGTACTCGGTGCGGGTCAGCCCGCGAGCCTGGAGCTCCGGGACGAGCCCGTCGCACACCTCGGCGATGAACCGCCGGGTGACACCGTTCGTCCCGATCAGGAAGCCGTCCCCACCGGACACGTCCGCGAACGCCTCGAGCTGGTCCGCGACCTGCTCGACGGACCCGACGAGCGCCGGACCGGCGCCACCGGCCTCCTTCGCGACCGCCTGCCGCAGCGTCAGCGTGGCGTTGCGGTCCCGGTAGAGCGCGAAGTTCTGCGTACCGTTCGTCGCCAGGTCGAGTTCGCCGAGCGGGGTGTCGAGCGGCACGGTCGAGAAGTCGATGTCGGTGGACTTCGACATCGTTGCGAGCGGGATGTCGATGTTGTCCATCGCGAGCTGGACGCGGTCGTCGGCACGTTGCCGCGCCTCCTCCTCGCTGGACCCGACGATCGGCCAGACCCCGAACAGCACCTTGACGTCGTCCGGGTCGCGCCCGACCGCCGCGGCGGCGTCACGGACGCGGTTCCGGTAGTCGCGCGCCTTCTCGGGTGACGAGTGGATGGCGACGATGGTGTCCGCGTACTGCGCTGCGAACGCGATGCCGCGCGGCGAACCACCGGCCTGCGAGATCACCGGGCGGCCCTGTGGCGAGGGCCCGGAGTTCAGCGGCCCCCGGGTCGAGAAGTGGCTTCCCCGGTGGTCGGCGTACCGGACCTTCGTGTGGTCGGCGAAGGTCGCCGTGCGACGATCCGCCACCACCGCCCCGGGCTCCCACGTGTCGAACAGCGCGGTCATCGAGCGGACGAAGTCCTCGGCCACGTCGTACCGGGAGTCGTGCTCGTCCATCCCGTCGTGGCCGTAGTTCTGCAGCGCACGGTCGCTCGTGCCGGTCACCACGTTGACGCCGAACCGGCCCTTCGACAACTGGTCGAGCGTGCCCGCCATCCGCGCGAGCAGGTAGGGGTGGTACGCGAAGGTCCCGGCCGTCGCGATGATCCCGAGCCGTTCGGTCGCCTGCGCGAGCAGTGTCGCGACGATCATCGGGTCCTGCCGCGGCGCCTGCATGGCGTACTTCAGGTAGACCTCCATCGAGTCGCCGTAGCGGTCGCCGACGAAGGTGTTGTCCTCGATGAGCACGTAGTCGAACTTCGCGCGCTCCATGGCCCGGGCCAGGTCGACGAAGATCTGCGCGTCCTGCCAGTCGTCGCCGATCGAACCGGAGAACGGCTGTGCCCAGGCGGGTACCGAGGTCCCGTTGCAGAACCACCCGAGGTGGAATGGTGAGGCGGTCATCAGTGCTCCAGTCCCGACGCTCAGAACGCGGCGAGGTTCGCTTTGAACGTGGACTCGGGGTAGTCGCTGCGGATGAGTCCGCGCTTGCGGAGCTCCGGCGCCAGACCCGATGCGATCTCGTCGATGTACCGGCGCGAGTGCGTCCGCACCGGTTCGCCGCGGATCAGGAACCCGTCACCGCCGACGGCCTCCATGACCTCGTCCATCTGCTCCGCGACCGACGCCGGTGTGCCGACGAGCTCGACGGCCTCGGTCTGCTGCCCCATCAGCGCCTCGCGGATGGTCTTGCCCTGCGTGCGCTTCCGGAACTGCTCGAGCCCGGACTGGTGCCCGTTCGTCGAGACGTCGTCGGGCAGCGGGGCGTCCAGGTCGAACTGCTTGAAGTCGACCTCGGTGGTGATCGACATGATGCCGAGGATGGTCTCGATCTGGTCCTGGGTCAGCTCGTTCCGGCGGCGCGCGATCTCCTCGGCGTCGGCCTGCGTCTCGCCGAGGACGGGCTGGATGATGTACATGACCTTGACGTCGTCGGCGTCCCGCCCGTGACCGACGGCACGCGAACGGATGTCGTCGCGGTACTCGCGCATCTGGTCGACGCCCTTGGGCGCCGAGAGCAGCACGTTGGCGTGCCGCGAGGCGAAGTCACGCCCCTTCGGCGAACCACCGGCCTGGCAGATGACGGGGTGGCCCTGCGGCCCGGCCGGCAGGTTGAGCGGTCCGCGGACCTTGAAGTACTTGCCGTCGTGGTGGATGGGGTGCACCTTCGTGTGGTCGGCGAGGTACCCGGACTCGCGGTCGGCGACGATCGCGCCCGGTTCCCATGAGTCCCAGAGGTCCTTCACCACGGTGATGAACTCGTCCGCCATCACGTAGCGCTCGTCGTGTGGCAGCAGGTGGTCGAGGCCGTAGTTCTTGCCGGCGAGGTCCTCGGAACTCGTCACGACGTTCCAGCCGACGCGCCCCTTGGTCAGGTGGTCCATCGTCGCCATCACCCGTGCGACGAGGAACGGCGGGTAGAACGAGGTCGACATCGTGGCGATGAAGCCCATGTGCTGGGTGACCTGCGCCAGCATCGGCAGCAGCGGCACTGGGTCGCCCTTGGGGGAGTGCAGCCCGTGCTTCAGGTCGTTCTCGGTGCTGCCGCCGTAGGTGTCACTGACGAGCGTGGAGTCCTCGAACATCATGAAGTCGAAGCCGGCGCGCTCGAGCGAGCGGGCCATGTCCATGTAGTACTCGCCGTTGAGCCAGGTGAGCGGGGTGTCGGCCGCCCAGGGGGACTTCCACGCGGGCGTCTTGAACGGGGTGAACCACGCGAGGTGGAAGGGGTCGGCTGCCATTCGTGCTCCAGAGGGGACTGAGGTGGTGGTGCGACCAGTCGAGCAGTGCGCGATTTCGCCGCCGCTGCGGCACCGTGAGGATTCGATTACGCGTGCACCCGATCGCTCGGACCTCCCGCTGATCGGGGGTTTCAGGCGGACGTGGAGATTTCCGCCTGCGGTTCGGGCGTGCCGGTGGTCCGGTCCGCCACCGCGCCCGCCAATACGCCGGAGCGGTGGCCGGCGAGCACGGCGGCGGCGGACGGCACCGGGATCCGGTAGGCCGACGTGATGGTCGTGTAGAGCGCGCCGCCGAGGCGGCCGACGGGGCGGTAGCGCTCGATGTCGATGCGCCCACGGTCGTCGAGGACCCCGTCGTCGGTGTGCACACCGACGACCTCGGCGAAGACGAGCGTCGCGCCGGGCATCTCCTTCTCCTCGGTCGCACGACACTCCAGGGCGACCTTGGCACCCGCCAGGCGTGGCGGCGTGACGACGGTGCTCGGGGTGGTGTCGAGTCCGAGCAGGGCCGCTTCGTCGACGTCGGCGTCGAACAGCGCGGCCGTGTCCGTCTGGTCGGCCTCGAAGCCCTCCGTGACCAGGTTGACCACGAAGTCGCCGGTGTGCCGGATGTTGTCGAGCGTGTCCTTGCTGCCGGTGAATGACACCATGAGCATCGGTGGGTCCATCGTGACGAGCTGGAAGTAGCTGTACGGGGCCAGGTTGTACCCGCCGGCGGGCGAGACCGAACCGATCCAGGCGATCGGCCGCGGCACGACCGCGTTCTTGATCATCCAGATGAAGTCGACGTGTTCGGACGAGGTGTCGAGGTACATGCGGTGGCCTCCCGGCGCGCGTTCGTGGGTCGAGATCTGACGGGAGGCTCGGTGCAGGTCCGGTGGGTCGGCGCGCCTCCCGGGGCAGCCGGTCGCAGGGCCCGGCTCAGGCCGCGCGGTCGTCGTCCAGCACGCGGGCTCCGGGGATCGCCCGGAGGAGCGTCCGGGTGTACTCGTGCTGCGGGGCACCGAAGATCTGGTCGGGGGTGCCGGACTCGACGATCTGCCCGTGGTCCATGACGTGCACGCGGTGCGACACCATCCGGACGACGGCGAGGTCGTGGCTGATGAACAGGTACGCCAGACCGAGTTCCTGCTGCAGCTCGACGAGGAGCTCGAGGATCTGCTCCTGCACCACGACATCGAGCGCGGAGACGGCCTCGTCGAGGACGACCAGGTCGGTCTGGAGTGCGAGGGCGCGGGCGATGGCGACGCGCTGGAGCTGCCCGCCGGACATCTCGTTCGGCAGCTTGTCCGCGGTCGCCGCCGGCAGAGCGACCCGGTCGAGCAGGTCGAGGGCGCGGGCCTTCCGCGTTGCGGCGTCGCCGATGTCGTGCAGCACCATCGGTTCCTCGATGCTCCGACGGACGGTCCAGCGGGCGTCGAGCGAGCCGTACGGGTTCTGGAACACCGGCTGCACGCGACTGCGGAACCGCATCAGGTCGCCGCCGCGCAGCCCGGAGAGCTCGGCGCCGTCGAAGGTGATCGAGCCGCTCGTCTGGTGCTCGAGCGCGAGGACCATCTTCGCCGTCGTGGACTTGCCGGACCCCGAGCCGCCCACGACCGCGACCGTCTCACTGCGTGCGATGTCGAAGGTCGAGCCGGTCACTGCGACGAAGGGGTCCTGCCGCCGCCAGCTGCTCGAGCGGATCGGGTACTCCTTGCGGACGTCGGTGAGCCGGACGAGCGGTTCGGCCGCCGCCACCGCGAGGTCGGGGCCGGTCGGACGGTGAACCGTCGTCGCAGGACCGTCCCCGACGAGGCGGACGGATCCGAAGTCCGGGGCGGCCGCGAGGAGCCGCTGCGTGTACTCGTGCTGCGGACGCGCCAGGATCCCGGCGGCGCGTCCCTGCTCGACGACGTCCCCGCGGTACATGACGAGGATCGTGTCGGCACGTTCGGCGGCGAGCGGCAGGTCGTGGGTGATCAGGAGCACGGCGGTGCCGAGTTCACTCGTCAGCCGGTCGAGCTCGTCGAGGATGGTCCGCTGCACCGTGACGTCGAGGGCACTCGTCGGCTCGTCGGCGATGAGGAGCTTGGGACGACAGGCGAGCCCCATCGCGATGAGCACCCGCTGCCGCATGCCGCCGGAGAGCTCGTGGGGGTACTGGCGTGCACGGCGCTCCGGCTCGGGGATCCCGACCATCTCGAGCAGCTCGACGACACGGGTCCGTGCCGCCGCGCC
Organism: Curtobacterium sp. PhB128; assembly: GCF_004340725.1. NCBI lineage: Bacteria > Bacillati > Actinomycetota > Actinomycetes > Micrococcales > Microbacteriaceae > Curtobacterium > Curtobacterium sp. PhB128. The sequence goes on along the minus strand of NZ_SLUR01000002.1, from coordinate 148,303 downwards.
CTTGGCGATGCCGTGCACCTCTAATGCCTCGCGGATCTGCGTGCCGACACGGTGGATCGGGTCGAGGTTCGACATCGGGTCCTGTGGCACCAGGCCGACGCCCTTGCCCCGGATACCGACCATCGTGCGCTCGGGGGCATCGTGGATCGACACCCCGTCGAAGGTGATGCTGCCGTCCGAGATCCGGCCGTTCTCGGCGAGCAGGCGGTTCACGCTGGCCGCCGTCGTCGACTTGCCGGAGCCGGACTCGCCGACGATCGCCAGGGTCTCCCCGGCGGCCAGGTCGAACGACACCCGGCGGATCGCCTCGAACTCACCGGACGGGGTCGTGAACGTCACGGCCAGGTCGCGGACGGACAGGAGCGGCTGCTGCGTCATGGGGGCTGCCTTCGGGACAGGAGCGGAGCGTGCGAGGAGAGGGGCGCGGGCCGGCCGTTGCGGCCGGCCCGCGCTGGGGTGGTGACTAGACCGCGACGGTGGGGAGCGGGGTCTCCACACGCGGCTGGGGCGTGCCTGCGAAGGACGGTGTGCCGCCCCACGAGGTCTCGACGTCGGCGAGCTCGACGACCTCGCCGAACGACCAGCCCATGCCGAACAGGGCGAAGTGGTTGCGCTCCGGCGTGAACTCGGCGACCGCGTCCCGCACGACGTACGTGGCGTAGTCACGCTGTCCCGCGTCGCGGACGGTGGTCTCGACGCAGATGTTCGTCGTCACACCGCAGACCACGAGGTTGCGGACACCCATGCCGGTCAGGACGGGTTCGAGCCGGGTGCCGTAGAACGCACTCGGGCGGGACTTGTCGATCACGACCTCGTCGGGTCGGGCTCCGAGCTCGGGGATGAGCTCGATCTCGTCGGTGCCGTACCCGAGCGAGTTCGCGGCGATCCGGTCGGTTGCCTTCGCACCCTTCGTGACACCGAAGTCGACCATGCCAGGGCTGTAGACGTAGCGGGTGAAGATCACCGGCACGCCGGCAGCACGTGCGGCGTCGACGAGGGCGACGGTGCCGGGGATCGCGTGCCGCAGCGGGGTGACGTCGATGCCGGCGCGGCCGAGCGAGTCGTCGTTGTCGAAGAACGCGCGCTGCATGTCGACGACGATGACGGCGGTGTTCTCGGTGGGGATGGTGGTGGTCATCGTGCGACTCCTAGTTGAAGAGGATCATGCCGTTGGGACGGGGCGTCCAGTCGAGCCCCTTGGTGACGCCGTACGTGTAGGTGTCGGCGATGAGCGGTGCGTAGTACGTGTTCTCGTCGACGATCGCCGAGACCTGCCCGAGGTCGGCGTTCCGGGCGTCCTCGTCGGGTTCTGCGAGCTCCTTCTCGAGCAGCGCGTCGATCTCTGCGTTCTTCGCGTAGCCCTGGCCGCCGGACTTGGTGAGCATGGTCAGGGGAAGGTCGGCGTCGAGCACCGACGGGGCGAACGCGTAGATGTACAGACCGGAGAACTTGTTCGAGAACCAGTTCGACGAGAACGTCGAGAACTCCTGGCCGTCGAGCTCCACCGTGATACCGACCGCTTCGAGGTACTGCTGGATCGACTGTGCGAGCTGCTGGATCTGCGGCAGGGTCGTCGTCGGGTAGCTCAGCGTGATGGCGGACCCGTCGTACCCGGAGGCCTCGACGAGCTGCTTCGCCTTCGCGACGTCCTGCTCCGTCGGCTCGATGGAGTCGTCGTAGCCCTGGGTCACCGAGGCGACGAGCTGGCTGGCCGGCTCGGTGGTCCCGGCCATCAGCTTCTCGGAGATCGCGTCGCGGTCGACAGCCAGGCTGACGGCCTTGCGGAAGTCGGCGTCGTCGAGCCACTTCGCGGTCGCGTTGAAGCCGGTGTAGATGACCCGGTTCGACTTCGTGTCGACGACGTCGATCGCGTCGGACGACTCCGCGGTGTCGACGCTGGCCGGTCCGAGCAGCGCGATGTCCAGGTCGCCGGACTGCACCGAGTTCGCGCGGGTGGTCTCGTCCGGCACGAACTGGAAGACGACGTTCTCGTAGGTGCCCTGCTTGCCCCAGTAGTCCGGGTTCCGCTTCAGGGTGATGGAGTCGCCGCGGGTCCACTTCACCACCTCGTAGGGACCGGAGCCGACCGGCTTCTGCCCGAACGCCTTCGCACCCTCGGCGTAGATCGCCTCCGGCAGGATCGACACGAGTGTGACCTGGCGGTCGAACGGCGCGTACGCGGTGTTGAGGTGGAACACGACGGTGGTGTCGTCGGTCGCTTCGAGGGAGTCGATCGCGGTCATGTAGCCGCCGAGGTTCGACTCGGGGTCCTTCATCGCCGTCTCGTACGTGTACACGACGTCGTCGGCGGTGACAGGGGAGCCGTCGGAGAACTCGGCGTCGTCACGGAGCGTGAACGTCCACGTCGTCAGGGCGTCGTCGTGGGTCCACTCGGTCGCCAGGCCCGGTTCGACGCTGCCGTCCGCCCCGATGGTCGTCAGCTGGTCGAAGACGTTCTCGAAGACGTTGAGGGACTGCAGGTTCGTGTCGAACACCGGGTCGAGGGTCGACGGTTCGGCGGTCAGGGCGGCGGTGACGGTGTCCTTGGTGGTCGAGCCGCTGCCGGTGTCGGCGGACGAGAAGCCCGAGCAGCCGGTGAGCACGAGTGCTGCGGTGCCGGTGAGGCCGACTGCAGCGAGGAGTCGGTGGATCCGGGGTGATGCCATGAGGGGGTGGTCCCTTCCGGGTCAGGGGTGCGGGGGTGGGACGAGCGGTCAGCGACGCGAACGGCGCGCGGACAGGCCCTGCGAGACGAACTGGACCCCACCGATGACCATCAGGATCATCAGGGCGGGCAGGACGACGAGCGCTGGGTTGGTCTGCAGGTAGTTCTGGCCGTCGGCGATGAGTCCTCCGAGGCTGGGGGTCGGCGGCTGGATGCCGAGGCCGAGGAAGGACAGGGACGACTCGATCGTGATCACGGTGCCGACCTCGAACGCCGCGAGGATCGCGATCTGCGGGAGCACGTTCGGCAGCAGGTGGCGGCTGATGACCCACCATCCGGACCCGCCGGCCGCGGTCACGGCGGTGACGAACTCGCGTTCCCGCAGCGACACCGCGATGGAGCGCGAGACGCGGCCGTAGCCGACCCAGTTCGTCAGGCCGAGCATCACCACCAGCAGGGTGGTGCTCGAACCGAGCGCGGCGACCAGCACGATGAGGAGCAGGACGACCGGGATCGACAGCTGCACGTCGGCAACGCCCATCAGGAACGCGTCGAGACGACCGCGGCGCCACCCGGCGACGAGCCCGATCGCCAGCCCGAGGACCATCGAGATGAGCACGGCGCCGAAGGCCACGACGAGCGACGTCCGGGTCGCCACGGACAGCCGGCTGAGCAGGTCACGGCCCAGTGCGTCCGTCCCCATCAGGTGGGCACCACTCGTGAAGGGCGTCTGCTGCGCACTCGAGAGGTCCTGCGTGTACGGGTTGAAGCCGGGCAGGAACGGCACCACCACCACGACGAGTGCGACGATCACGAGCATGACGGTCGCGACGACGAGCGAGGGCGCCGCGCCGACGAGTCCCGCGGTGAGGGACCGTGCCTGGGTGCGGGAACGGAGCCGGTTCGTTGCCTGGGTCATGAGAGCCTCACTCGCGGGTCGAGCACCGCGTAGAGCATGTCGACGATGAAGTTGATGCCGACGAAGAGCACGGCGATCAGCACGACGCCGGCCTGCACGATCGGGTAGTCGCGCTCCGTCACGCCCTGCACGATCAGCCGGCCGAGGCCCGGCCAGTTGAAGACCATCTCGAGCACGACCGTGCCGCCCATCAGCACCCCGAGGTTGATGCCGGCGATCGTGATGACGGGCAGCAGGGCGTTCGGGAGCATGTGCCGCACGACGATCCGGCCTCGGGGGACGCCCTTCGCGCGGGCGGTCCGGACGTAGTCCAGGGTCCGTGACTCGTCGAACGAGGACGAGATCAGCCGCAGGTACAGCGCCACTTCGAACGTCGCCATCGTCGCGACGGGGAGCACGAAGCTCGCGTAGCTCGTTCGGCCGATCGCGGGGAGCAGCCCCAGGGAGACCGAGAACACGAGCACCAGCAGGATGCCGAACAGGTACGGCGGGATCGCCTGCCGGACCGTCGCGAGCCACATCAGCGTCGACCGGAGCCGCTTGCTGCCGGTCGTCTCGGCGATGACCGCCAGGGCAACTGCGAGCGCGAACCCGATGACGAACGAGGTCAGGGCGAGCTCGACGGTGTTCGGCAGCCGCTCGAGCACGAGGCCGAGTGCTGACTGACCCTGCCGGATCGAGTCGCCCAAGTCGCCCCGGAACGCACCCGCCATGAAGTCGACGTACTGCACGAGTAGCGGCCGGTCGAGCCCGAGGCTGTGCCGGGCGGCGTCCACGTCGGCCTGCGTCGCCTGGTCCGGCAGCATGAGCCGGACCGGGTCCCCGGTCAGCCGGGCGAGCACGAACGCGAACGTGAGCACCGCGAGGACCGTGACGACGATCCGCGCGACGCGGGAGCCGATGAACCGCACCATGTGACGGTCCTTCCTTGAGCGGGTACGAGGTGGTCACCTCGGTGTGCAGGTGACGCTACGGACCGATTGATTCCGCACCGTGACCTGTCGGTAACGGTTGATTGCGCGCCGTCGATCCGCATGTGCAAGCCGATCGAGGGCGTTTCCGCCGCTGTCGGCGGTCTTGGTTCGTACCGCGTTGCTCAGCGCGGAGGCGTCGGTGTCTTGAGCATCGCGGGAACGTCGTCGTGCTTCGCCCACAGCGCCACACGGTCGCCGCGGTAGTGGCCGTAGGCGAGCATGCCGACGCGACCGTCCGCACCGCGCACGAGCGTCTCGCGCACCAGGATCGCGGCACCGACCGCGACCTTCAGGACCTTGGCGGTGCGCTCGTCGCAGTTCACCGCCTCCACGGTCGCCTCGACGTGCGACAACGCGACCTGCCGCATCGCGTTGAGCCGGGCGTCCCGGTCGTCGTCGTCGACGAGCAGGTCCGGCGCGTCCATCGGGTAGTACCCGACGAGCACGCCGAGCGGTTCGCCACCGCGGGTGACGAGGTCCTCGCGCATGAGCACGTACTCATCGTCGATCTCCAGCCGGCTCCGGATGTGCTCGTCGGCCAGCACGGGCGCGCGCTCCAGCTCGGTCAGTTCGAGGGACACGGAGGGCCGGTCCGGGTCCTCCTCGGCGCGGGTCCATCCGCCGATCGGCAGGAGTTCCAGCAGCGGCAGCTCGGAGATCGAGGCCACGACGCTCGTCCCGATCCGCTGTCGTCGTTCGATGAGCCCCTCGGCACCGAGCATCGACAGCGCCGACCGGATACTGCTCCGGCTCATCATCATCGACATGGTGAGGCTCTGCTCCTCGACCGGACGCCCGGCCGCGAGCACGCCGCGCCGGATGCTCGCCCGCAGGAGCACGTGGGCCCGTCGCGGGGAGGACTGCAGGAGTTCGCGGATCCGCTGGCCACTGCCGCTCCGGGCTCGGGCGATGGCCTCGGTGAGTTCGGTCTGCGTGTACACGTCGATCCTCCGGTCCGGAGCCGACAGTGCCAGCGGCCCCTCGGTGGAGGTGAGCTTATGGACGACGCGTGTCGTGCAACTACCCCGGAGCGTTACGTGTTGATTACGCCGTGCAGCCGGCCGAGCGCAGGGGTCAGTGTCCGAGCTCGACCAGGAACACCCCCGCGATGATCAGCGCGATGCCGCCCAGCATGAGCAACGTCAAGGGTTCGCGGAAGAGCACCAGGCCCAGGATCGCCGTCAGTGCGACACCGGTCGCGGCCCAGATCCCGTAGGCGACACCGATCGGCAGGCCGAGCGTCAGGGCCACGGCGAGCAGGCTGAAGGCGACGAGGTACCCCAGGACGACGGGTACGAAGAACAGCTTCTTGCCGTCGGTGGCGAGCTTGAGGCTGATCGTGGCACCGACCTCGGAGACGATCGCGACGGCGAGCAGAACCCACGCCATCAGAATGCCCCCCGCTTCCGTGCGGCGAGGGCTCGCTGCGAGCCGATCTCGACCAGCAGCACGCCGGCAGCGATCAGCACGATGCCGACGACCATGGTGAGCGTGAGTGCCTGCCCGAACAGCACGGCCGCGAGCACCGCGGTCAGGGCGACACCGGAGGCTCCCCAGATGCCGTAGGCGACCCCGACCGCCATCCCCGCGCGGAGCACCAGGATCAGCATCGCGAACGCGGCGACGTAGCCCGCGACGACGAGCGCGTACCACCCGGGCTGGTCCACAGCGGCCTGCATCGAGAGCGCCCCGGTGACCTCGGCGACGATCGCGGTCCCGAGGAACAGCCACTTCATGCGCCGGTCCTGTCCGCCAGGGCCGCGATCGCCCGTGCCGCGACCCGGACGGTGGCATCCGCCGCAGCATAGTCCCGGTCGGCGAGCCACGTCGAGCTGATGCCGTCGGCGGTCGCGATGAGCAGCCGGACGACGTGCTCGACCGGCACTGCCCAGCGGATGCCGTCCTCCGCGGTCCACTCGTCGACCTGCTCGCGGACCGCATCGAGGTACGCGTGCTGCTCCCACGCGGCGAGGTCCTGCAGGTCGGGGTCGCGCCGTGAGTGGGTGACCAGCTCGACGACGGCGAGTGCGGTCGCTGGGTCGTCGCGCGTCTGCGCGAGGTGCGCCGACAGGCCGGAGGTGATCCGGGCCTCCAGGTCGAGCCGCGCGACCGGCGGTGCGAACGCGACCGCCATGGCCGTGCGGAGCTGGCGTTCGAGCACGGCACGGAAGAGCGGCGCCTTCGATGCGAAGCAGTAGTGGAAGGCGCCGTGCGGCAGGCCCGCGCGGGCGGTGACCGCGCGGGTGGTCACCGCGCTGATGCCGCCGTCGCGCAGGACGGCGATCGCGGCGTCGACGAGCTGCTCGCGCCGTTCCTCGACGCTGCGGTGCTCTTGCTGGAGGGTCATGGTCCGACCGTAACGCCGAACTTGGCCATGTGGCCAAGTCGGGCGGTGAACTCTCAGCGTGGGACTGGTTCGCCCCAGCACCCGGTCCACAGCAGAACGACCCTCGGCCAACCGGCTGAGGGTCGTTCTGTGGTGAGACGTGCCTACTTGTGGAGCAAGAGGCTGGCCACGCCGAGGACGGCGAGGGTGATCTTGTAGCTGCGAGGAGACATCAGACCGTCCTTACTTGCACTGGCTGGCACTCTTGTCAGCTGGCGGGCGGCACCCGCCTTACTGCGGCATGTCCACGAACCGCGAGAACATCCCGTGGAACGCCACGGTGATGGTGTCCGTCGGACCGTTACGGTGCTTCGCCACGATCAGGTCGGCCTCACCCTGCCGCGGGTTGTCCTTCTCGTACGCCGACTCGCGGTGCAGCAGGATGACCATGTCGGCGTCCTGCTCGATCGACCCGGACTCTCGCAGGTCGGAGATCGCCGGCTTCTTGTCGGCACGCTGCTCGGGACCACGGTTCAGCTGGGACAGCGCGATGACGGGGACCTGGAGCTCCTTCGCCATCAGCTTCAGTGCACGCGAGAACTCGGAGACCTCTTGCTGGCGGCTCTCGACCTTCTTGCCCGAGGTCATCAGCTGCAGGTAGTCGATGACGACGAGCTTGAGGTTGTGCTGCTGCTTGAGTCGACGGCACTTGGCGCGGATCTCGACCAGCGTCATGTTGGGGGAGTCGTCGATGAAGAACGGCGCGTCGTTGATGCGCCCGCGGGTCTGCGCGATGGTGGTCCAGTCGCGGGAGTCCACGGTGCCCTTGCGCATGTTCTGCAGCGGCACGCTGGTCTCGGCGGACAGCAGACGCATGGCGATCTCGGCGCGACCCATCTCGAGCGAGAAGAAGGCGGCGGTCTGGTCGTGCTTGATCGCCGCGGCGCGGCACAGGTCGAGCGCGAGCGTCGACTTACCGAGGGCGGGTCGAGCGGCGACGATGATCAGCTGTCCGGGGTGGAAGCCGTTCGTCAGGCCGTCGAGCTGCGCGAACCCGGTCGGCACGCCGGTCATCTGGCCGTCACGGCCCTTGGCGGCCTCGATCTCGTCGAGGGCGGCGGAGATGGCGTCGGTCAGGGGGACGTAGTCCTCGGTCTGCACGCCACCGGCGACGTTGTAGACCTCGGCCTGCGCGCTGTTGACGAGGTCGGTGACCTCGCCTTCGGACGCGTAGCCCATCTGCACGATGCGGGTGCCGGCGTCGACGAGGCGACGGAGGACGGCCTTCTCGGCGACGATCCCGGCGTAGTACCCCGCGTTGGCAGCGGTCGGCACCATGCTCGTCACGCTGTGCAGGTACTCGGCGCCACCACCGCGGGACAGCAGACCGGTCTTGGTCAGCTCGTCGGTGACGGCGATGACGTCGGTGGGCTCGCCGTGCGAGTAGAGCGAGAGGATCGCGTCGAAGATGACCTCGTGCTTGGGGACGTAGAAGTCCACGCCACGAGCGGTCTCGATGACGTCGGCGACGGCGTCCTTCGACAGGAGCATGCCGCCGATGGTCGACTGTTCGGCCAACAGGTCGTGCGGCGGGGTGCGTTCCATGCCGCGCTCCGCGTACTCCTGCGGTGCGGGCTCAAGATGCGCGATCGACACACTCTCTCCTCTGTTGAACGACGCAGGGCTGGACACGGTGGTCCGACACCTGCAACGACTTTCTACCCCCAGCGACCGACATCCCCGAGTCGCTGGGCCAAGCTACGGCCGCAGAGTTATCCCCAACAAACGGCCCTGTGGATAACTCTGTGGAGGGATTGCGGAACACGCCGGAATGCTGTGTGGAGAACTGTGGATGGGTCTGTGGAAACAGAGCCATGGGAACACACTTTCGACCACTTGACCTGGGGTTTTCATGTTCACACGGTGTGTGGAAAAGTGGGGTTCAAGTACGCCTTGAAGGTTCCGATTTGACACGTTTCTGCTGTGTAAAACGACTTGACAAGCACCCCTCCTGTGGGAAGTGTTCTCGGGCCGTTCCCAGCAAGCCGGGCCGTGCCTGAGAGGTAACCAGCCAGCCAAGCCGAACCCGCCCGTGCAAGCCGAGCCGGGCCTCCCGGCCGTTCTGGACGACCGTGCGTTGATGGTGAGCAGAAGATGTCGAGTGGGGGATCGGGACCCGACCTTTTCTGCTCACCAAGTGAAAGCACGAACGCCCCGCGCCCCGCGCCACGCACCACGCGGAGAACCCGCCAACGCAACGACGGGCGGGCCTCCCGAAGGAGACCCGCCCGTCGTGGAGCGGAACGTCAGTGCTACTTGGCAGCGACGACCTTGAGCGAGATCACGGCAGTGATGTCCTCGCGCAGACGCACGGTGGCCTCGTGGTCACCGACGGTCTTGATGGTCGCGGGGACCTCGACCTTGCGCTTGTCGAGCGAGCCGACGCCCTGCGCCTGGACGGCGTCAGCGACGTCGCCCGGACGGACGGAGCCGAACAGACGACCGTCCTTGCCGGCCTTGACCGCCAGGGAGATGGTCGCGTTCTCGAGCTTCATCTTGAGGTCCTGTGCCTCTTCGATGGTGGCGAGCTCACGCGCGGTGCGCGCGGCACGGATCGACTCGACCTGCTTCTCGCCGCCCTTGGACCACGCGACAGCGAAGCCCTGGGGGATGAGGTAGTTGCGGGCGTAGCCGTTCTTGACGTCGACGACGTCACCAGCGGAACCGAGGCCGGAGACCTCGTGGGTGAGGATGAGCTTCGACATGTGTCGACCTCCGATCAGCGGCCGGAGCCGGCGTAGGGGAGGAGCGCCATCTCACGGGCGTTCTTCACGGCACGGGCGATGAGGCGCTGCTCCTGGACGGAGACGCCGGTGATGCGACGGGCGCGGATCTTTCCACGCTCCGAGATGAACTTGCGAAGGGTCGCAACGTCCTTGTAGTCGATGACGCCGACCTTGATCGACTTCGCGGGAGCGGCGTTCTTGCCGCCCTTGCCGCGAGGCTTCCGGCGGTCGCCGGTGCTCTTTCCAGCCATAGTGATTTGTCCTTAGAAGAAAAGTTGTGTGTCCGTCGGAACCAGGAGGATCAGAACGGAGTCTCGTCGTCGAAGTTGCCGCCGGGGGTGCTCCACACGTCGTTCGACTGTGCGTTGCCGCCGCCCTGCTGGCCACCCTGCGGGGACCACGGCTCGTCCGACTGGCCACCAGCGGAGGCGTTGCCGCCACCGTTGTTGTTCCAGCCGCCGTTGCCGCCGCCCTGCTGACCGCCACCGTTGCCGCCGCCGACCTGGCCACGACCGCCGCCGCCACCCGCTGCGCGGGTGATCTGTGCGGTCGCGTACCGGAGCGACGGGCCGATCTCGTCGACCTCGAGCTCGATGCTCGTGCGCTGCTGACCCTCACGGTCCTGGTAGGAACGCTGACGCAGACGACCCTGCGCGATGACGCGCGAGCCCTTCGTCAGCGACCCCGCCACGTGCTCGGCGAACTCCCGCCACACACTCGCGCGGAGGAACAGCGCGTCGCCGTCCTTCCACTCGTTCGCCTGACGGTCGAACGTGCGAGGCGTGGAGGCGATGGTGAAGTTCGCCACTGCGAGCCCGTTCTGCGTGTACCGCAGCTCGGGGTCCGCGGTGAGGTTGCCCACCACCGTGATGACGGTTTCGCCGGCCACGGGTTACTCGGCGCTCGCGGTCGCGGTTGCGGAGGCGTTGGCAGCCTTGCGGGCTGCGCGTGCCTCGTCGCGCTGCTTCTGGGCGGCGACCTGCGCGATGCCCTCTTCGGCGCGGAGGACCTTCGTGCGGAGCACGGCCTCGGAGAGACCGAGCTGACGGTCGAGCTCCTTGGCGGCCTCGGGCGAGGACGTGAAGTCGACGACGGCGTAGATGCCCTCGGACTTCTTGGCGATCTCGTAAGCGAGCCGGCGACGGCCCCAGACGTCCACGTTGTCGACGGTGCCACCGTCGTTGCGGATGACAGCGAGGAACTTGTCCAGGCTGGGAGCGACGGTGCGCTCATCGATCTCGGGGTCGAGGATCGCCATCAGTTCGTACTGGTGCATGCGGAACCCACCTCCTCTGGTCTCAGCGGCCCCGGGCAGTTCCCGGGGCAGGAGGGTTGATGCATGTGCCACGGCACGCAGACACGCGCCGGGCAACCTGCACAGACTACCCGACGGCCTGGAGGCGCGCCACCGGTCTGTGGAGAACCGTCGCGTCCGTCAGGCGGTCGCGTCCCGAGCGGCCCACCAGTCGCGCAGGCGCGCCTCGGCAGCGTCGGCGCCGAGGGGTCCGTCGTCCATCCGCGCCTCGAGCAGGAAGCGGTAGGCCTCGCCCACGGCACGCCCCGGCGGGATGTCGAGGATCCGCATGATGTCGTCGCCGGTCAGGTCGGGCCGGATCGAGTCCAGCTCCTCTTGGTCGGCCAGGACGCGGATCCGCTCCTCGAGGTCGTCGTACGCGAACGCCAGGCGATCGGCCTTGCGACGGTTCCGCGTGGTGACGTCCGAGCGGGTGAGCTCGTGCAGCCGTTCGAGCTGCGGGCCGGCGTCGCGGACGTAGCGCCGGACGGCCGAGTCGGTCCAGGCACCGTCGGTGTACCCGAAGAACCGCAGGTGCAGCTCGATCAGGCGGGACACCGCGGCGATGGTGTCGTTGTCGAAGCGCAGGGCCCGGAGCCGCTTCTTCGCGAGCTTCGAGCCGACCAGGTCGTGGTGGTGGAAGCTGACGGCGCCGCCCGGCTCGAGCTTGCGGGTGGCGGGCTTGCCGATGTCGTGCAGCAGCGCCGCGAGCCGCAGCACGGTGTCCGGGGGGTCGCCCGCGTGCCGCTCGGCCTCGTAGCCGATCGCCTGTTCGAGCACGGTCAGGGAGTGCTCGTAGACGTCCTTGTGGTGGTGGTGCTCGTCGATCTCGAGCTGCATCTCGGGCAGCTCGGGCAGGAACCGCTGCGCCAACCCGGTGTCCACGAGCAGGCGGATGCCCGGCACGGGGTCGCCCGTGCCGAGCAGCTTGACGAGTTCGTCGCGCACCCGCTCGGCGGACACGATGTCGATGGAGTCGACCAGGTCCTGCATGGCGGCACGAACGTCGTCGTCGACGGTGAACCCGAGCTGCGACGTGAACCGCGCTGCCCGCATCATCCGGAGCGGGTCGTCGCGGAACGACACCACGGCGGCCTGCGGGGTGCGGAGTCGTGCGGCCAGCAGGTCCTCGACGCCGCCGTGCACGTCGACGAGCTCGCGCGCCGGCAGCCGGAGCGCCATCGCGTTGACGGTGAAGTCGCGGCGGAGCAGGTCGTCCTCGATGGTGTCGCCGAACGCCACCTCGGGCTTGCGGGTCTCGCCGTCGTACACGTCGCTGCGGTAGGTGGTGATCTCGACCTGTTCGCCGCGGACCAGAGCGGCGATCGTGCCGAACTGCCGCCCGACGTCCCACGTGGTGCTCGCGATCGGCTCCACGATCGCCAGGATCTCGTCCGGACGCGCACTCGTCGTGAAGTCGAGGTCGGTGACGGGACGACCGAGGAAGGCGTCCCGCACGGGTCCACCGACCAGGGCCAGCTCGTGTCCGGCGTCGGCGAAGGCCCGAGCGAGGAGGTCGACGGGCTCGGTGGTGGCGAGTGCGTCGAGTCGTTCGACGGCCTGGGCAACGGACTGCATGACGGTGCTCATCCTCCCAGATCGAGGCCCCGAGTTCTCCACAACCCCGCGCGCACGGGACCTGTTCATGGTCACGCCTCATACACTCGTGCTCGGCCCGAACCGACCCCGTGGCCCGCTTCCGTATGCACATCCTCCGCACCACGCTCGCCGCAGCCGCGTCGACCCTCGTCGCGCTCGGCCTGGTCGTCGCGCCCGTCAGCGCCCCGCACGCCGATGCTGCGACGGTGTCGTCGGCCAAGACCCACCTCGCCGATCCGGCTGCTGCCGATGCGGGCAAGGCCACGATCTCGGTCGCCCCCGCGCACCGTGGGATCGTCCAGCGCGACCAGGACCTCACCCTCTCGGTGACCGTCACGAACGACACCGACGCCGCGCTGCCCGCCGGCACCGCGGAGTTCGACATCTTCCGCTCCGTGAGCACGCGGGACGTCCTCGCCGACTGGCTTGCCGACACCACCACGACCGGTTACCTCGGCGCCCCGATGGACTCCGTGGACATCCCGGAGGTCCCAGCGCACCGATCGGTCACCATCGACTCGGTCGAGATCGTCTCGGGCAACGTGGCACTCGGCGGGTACTCCTCGTTCGGTGCGCGACGCATCGCGGCGGAGTACACGGCCGGTGAGACCTTCGCCGTCGCCCGCTCCGCGATCACCTGGTACCCGGACTTCGAGCAGGTGCCGGTCAGCGTCTCCGTCGCGATGCCGGTGACGGTCCCGAAGTCCACGGACGGCATCCTCAGCGCGGCCGTCCTCGCCGCCGCGACCTCGGTGGACGGCACCCTCACCCAGCAGCTCGACGCCGCCGAGGACCACAACGTCGCCGTCGCGGTCGACCCCCGCATCATCGCCTCGATCCGGATCCTCGGCGAGAACGCGCCGTCCGCGGCGACCGCGTGGCTCCAGCGCCTCGAGTCCCTGCGCAACGAGACCTTCGCGCTGTCGTACGCCGACGCCGACGTCACCGGGCTGCGCCAGGCCGGGTCGGACGGCATCCTCGCTCCGATCTCACTCGACCAGTCCGTGAAGACCGAGAACTTCCCCGGCGCCGAGACCCCCGCACCGACCCCGACCGCGACGCCCGGGCAGACGACGACCCCGAGCAGCACCGCGTCCCCGAGCGACGACGCCACCACCGACGCCGGCTCGGGCGAGACCACGGAGACGCTGCCGACCACCGAGCAGCTGCTGGACTTCCCGTACTCGATGGACTCCATCGCGTGGCCGGCGGACGGCACCGTGACCGCGGCCGACCTCACGGCACTGCAGCGGGCCGACAAGGACACCACCATCGTCTCGAGCGGGAACACCTCCGCCGGCGCGAACGCCACGGTCTCGGCATCGGAGAAGATCGGCGACGACCACGTCCTCGTGTCGGACCAGTCGATGTCGTCCCTGCTGCGGGACGCCGCGACCGCACCGGATCGCCAGAGCTGGTCGTCGGCGATGTCCGAGCTCACCGCGACGCTCGCCACCTCGGCGCGCGACGGCACCGCCACGGGGCCGATCCTGCTGACCCTCGGTCGCGACTGGCCTTCGGACTCCACACGCCTCAGCCAGACCCTCGACGCCCTCGAGAGCACCGCCTGGGTGGCACCGGCGGACCTCTCCACCGCGTCGGACGCCACGGCGGGTTCGCTCACGCTCAACAGTGCGTCCACCGGGGCCGACCGCATCGCACAGCTCAAGCGCCTCGTGCAGGGCGAACAGGGGCTCTCCGCGTTCGCCACCATCCTCGACACCCCCGCTGAACTGACGGCTCCCGCACGACTCCGGCTGCTCGCCATCGCGTCGAACGCGTGGCGCGGGGACGACGACGGGCTCCAGGCCGCGGTCGACGTCCGCACCGCGGCCTGGGCGAAGCAGACCACCGAGGTCGGGATCGTCGACTCGAGCAGCCTGACCCTGCTCGGCGACCGCTCCTCGCTCCCGGTGTCCATCCGCAACAGCTCGGACTACCCGGTGACGGTGCACCTGGCCGTCCAGCCGTCGAACTCCGCTCTCCGGATCGTCCGCAACGACATCGTCGTCGAGATCCAACCGGACTCCTCGACCCGAGCGACCGTCCCCGTGCAGTCCGTCGCGAACGGCAAGGTCGAGCTGACCATGTCCCTGTCGAGCCCGACCGGTGTCGCCATCGCGCAGCCCGCCACCGTCGAACTCAACGTCCAGGCGCAGTGGGAGACGGTCATCACCGCCGCCGCAGCGGTCGCCCTGATCGCGATCTTCGGCTTCGGGATCTTCCGCAGCATCCGGAAGCGCATCCGTCGTCGCAACGGCGAACTCGACGACGAGGACGACGACGACCCCAACCGCCCGCTCGCCGTGCAGCCGGGTGCGCCCGGCGCGGTCGCTTCGTCCACGGGATCGGTCGCCGGACCGGGAGGCCCGGATCACCGCGCCGAGGCACCCACCGCGTTCGCCGTGGCCGGCTCCGGCACGGCCGCTGTCGCGGCTCCTGGTGGCGACCGCCTGCAGGACGCGATCGCCCGTGCCGGGGCCGAGCCGGGCCTCCCGTCCGACGCCCGTACCAGCCGCGTCGCGGACGCCCGCGACCCCGAGGAGCCGACCATCAGCGCCACCCAGCCCCAGCCCGACGTCGACGCGGAACCCGTCGCGGAGCGAAGCCTGGGGCGTGCGAGTGCGATGCTCGCGGCGGGGACGATGGTGAGCCGGATCCTGGGCTTCGCGAAGACCTTCGTGCTCGCCTACGCCATCGGGCAGAACGCGAGCCCCTCAGCGAACGCGTTCGCCGTCGCGAACCAGCTGCCGAACAACATCTACGCGCTCATCGCGGGTGGCCTGCTGTCGGCCGTGCTCATCCCGCAGATCGTCCGCGCCATGAAGAACGGCACGGACGGCGGACAGGCGTACGTCAACAAGATCGTGACGCTCGGCGGTTCGGTCTTCATCGTGATCACGATCGTCGCGACGGCACTGGCACCGCTCTTGGTCCGCCTGTACACGACGTCCTCGGACACCCGGAGTCCCGCTGCGACCGACCTCGCCATCGCCTTCGCGTTCTGGTGCCTGCCGCAGATCCTGTTCTACGCGATGTACTCGCTGCTCGGTGAGGTCCTCAACGCCAAGCAGGTCTTCGGACCGTTCACCTGGGCGCCACTGCTCAACAACGTCATCGCGATCGCCGGGCTCGTGGTGTTCATCGCCCTGTACGGCACGAGCGGCAGCGCCCTCGACGATTGGACGCCGGCGAAGATCGCACTGCTCGCCGGCAGCGCCTCGTTCGGTGTGTTCGCCCAGGCGGCGTTCCTACCGCTGTTCTGGCGGCGAGCAGGCCTGTCGTTCCGGCCGGACTTCCGGTGGCGCGGCGTCGGCCTGAAGTCGACGGGAACCGCTGCCGGCTGGCTCTTCGCGATGATCCTGGTGACCCAGGTCGCCGGCATCGTGCAGTCCGCGGTCGCGTGGAAGGGTCAGGGCGACGGTCCCGGCAACGCGGTACTCGGCAACGCGTGGCTCATCTTCATGCTGCCGCACTCGATCATCACGGTCTCCATCGCGACGGCGTACTTCACCCGGATGAGCCACGATGCTGCACGCGGCGACCTGGCATCAGTCCGACGGAACCTGTCGCTGTCCCTGCGCATCGTCGGACTCTTCACGGTCTTCGCGTCCGTGGCGCTGGTCGTCGTCGCGGTGCCGTTCGGGCGGCTCTACGAGGGCACGTTCGAGAGCGCCCTGCAGGTGGGTGCCGTCCTGGTCGCCTACATGCCGGGCCTGGTCCTGTTCAGCATGTTGTTCATCATCCAGCGCGTGTTCTGGGCCATGCACGACCACCGGACGCCCTTCCTGATGCAGTGCATCCAGTCCGTCCTGTTCGTCATCGGTGCCCTCGCGGTGTCGACGTTCCCGACGTCCGTGATCGGCATCGGTGTGGCCGCGTGCACGACGCTCGCCGGCACCGCGCAGACGATCGTCGCGCTCGTCCTGGTGCGTCGCAAGCTCGGCAGCATCGAAGGACCGGTCGTGACCCGCTCGCACGTGCAGTTCGTCATCGCCGCGCTGATCGCCGGCGTGGTCGGTCTGGTGGTCGCGAACTTCTTCGGCGCGTTCTCCGCAGCCGGGTTCGCGATGTCGGACCGCACCGGGGCACTCATCACCATCGTCCTGACCGGCGCCGTCATGGTCCTCGTGTACTTCGGGGCGCTCGTCGTCGCCAAGAACGGCGAGATCAAGAACGCCGTCGGCATGGTGAAGAGCAAGCTCGGTCGCTGACCGCACGCTTCCCGGACGTCGCGGAATGCCGCGCCGGTACCATGTGTTGACCCGGTCAGCACGCAACGGAAGGGCAGTCAGGCATGCGCCAGCTCATCATCATCGGTTCCGGTCCGGCCGGGTTCACCGCCGGCATCTACGCCGCGCGCGCAGAGCTCAAGCCGCTCATCGTCGCGTCCAGCGTCGAGACGGGCGGGGAACTTACCAAGACGACCGAGGTCGAGAACTTCCCGGGCTTCCCCGAGGGGATCCAGGGCCCCGACCTCATGATCAAGATGCAGGAACAGGCCGAGAAGTTCGGCGCTGAGGTCCTGTACGACGACGCCGTCTCCGTCGACCTCACCGGCGACGTGAAGAAGGTCACCGTCGGCTCCGGCGAGACGTACGAAGCCCTCGCGGTCATCTACGCGACCGGTTCGGCGTACCGCCACCTCGGGATCGCAGACGAAGAGCGCCTCTCGGGCCACGGTGTCTCGTGGTGCGCGACCTGCGACGGCTTCTTCTTCCGCCAGAAGAACATCGCCGTGGTCGGCGGTGGCGACTCCGCGATGGAAGAGGCGACGTTCCTCACGCGCTTCGCCGACAAGGTCACCGTGATCCACCGCAAGGACACGCTCCGTGCGTCGAAGATCATGCAGGACCGTGCCCACAACGACCCGAAGATCGAGTTCGCGTGGAACAAGGAGGTCATCGGCATCCAGGGTGACTCCGCAGTGACCGGCGTGATCCTCAAGGACACCGTGGACGGCACCGAGAGCGAACTCGCCCTCGACGGCCTGTTCATCGCGATCGGCAACGACCCCCGCGTGCACCTCGTGCACGGTCAGCTCGAGCTCGCTCCCGAGGGCACCATCGCCGTCGAGGGCCGCACGTCCAAGGCCGTCGGCGTCCCCGGGGTCTTCGTCGCGGGCGACGTGCTCGACCACACCTACCGCCAGGCCATCACGGCCGCCGGTTCCGGTGCCGTCGCCGCGCTCGACGCCGAGAAGTACCTCGCCGACCTCGAAGACACGCTGACCGACGCTGCTGCGGGCGAGACCCCGGTCGAGCCGGTCACCATCTCCGCCTGACCCGTACGGCCCCCGGAATGCCGGGGGCCCGTCCGCGGTTCCACACCCAGTACCGACTTCTCACGAAAGGACACCCATGTCCAACGCAAAGGCTGTCACCGACGCCACCTTCTCGGACGAGGTCCTCAAGTCCGACAAGACGATCCTCGTCGACTTCTGGGCCGAGTGGTGCGGCCCGTGTCGCGCTGTCTCGCCGATCCTCGACCAGATCGCCGAAGAGCACGCCGGCAAGATCGAGATCGTGAAGCTCAACGTGGACGACAACCCCCAGTCGGCCATGAACTACCAGATCACCTCGATCCCGGCGATGAAGGTCTTCAAGGGCGGCGAGGTCGTCAAGACCGTCATCGGCGCCAAGCCGAAGCCCGCGCTCGAGGCCGACCTCGCCGAGTTCCTCGCGTAGGTCGCACCAGCACCACCGAACGCCCCGTCCTCGTCCTGCTCAGCAGGCGCCGGCGGGGCGTTCGCATGCCACCCGTTGCGGATCGGCCCCCGCCGCGGAGCCCGGGTTTCCGGGGTCGATGTCGTAGTGTGGCGGGAATGTCTCACTGATCGGAGCACGGTATGACGAACGGCAACAGCCTCGACCCCTGGTACGACTCCTACGCCCAGCGCACCGCCGGGCTGAGCGCCTCCGAGGTCCGAGCCCTGTTCGCCGTCGCCTCGCGCCCCGAGGTGGTCTCGCTGGCTGGCGGCATGCCGTTCGTCTCCGCGCTGCCGAGGGAGCTCGTCACGGGGTCCCTGGACCGCGTGATGAACGAGCACGCGGCCATGGCACTGCAGTACGGCGGCGGACAGGGTCTGCGGTCCCTCCGCGAGCACATCGTGGACGTCATGAGCCTCGAGGGCATCCGTGCCAGTGCCGAGGACGTCGTCGTGACGACGGGCTCGCAGCACGCGCTCGACCTCGTCACGCGGCTCTTCATCGATCCGGGCGACGTCGTCCTCGCCGAGTCCCCGTCCTACGTCGGCGCGATCGGTGTGTTCCGGTCGTACCAGGCCGAGACCGTCCACGTGACGACCGACGAGCTCGGGCTGGTGCCCGAGGCACTACGTGAGGCGATCGCGAACCTCCGCACGCAGGGCAAGCGGATCAAGTTCCTCTACACGATCCCCAACTTCCACAACCCGGCCGGCGTCACCATGAGCCGGGAGCGCCGCATCGAGGTGCTCGACATCTGCCGGTCGAACAACATCCTGGTGCTCGAGGACAACCCCTACGGACTCCTCTGGTTCGACGAGCCGGCACCGCAGGCGATCCGTTCCATCGACGAAGAGGGCGTCGTGTACCTGGGGTCCTTCTCGAAGACCCTCGCACCCGGTTTCCGCGTCGGCTGGGCGCTCGCACCGCACGCCATCCGCGAGAAGCTCGTGCTCGCCAACGAGTCCGCCGTCCTCGCCCCGAACTCCTTCGGGCAGTACGTCGTGAACGCCTACCTGGACGCCGCGGACTGGAAGGGTCAGGTTGACACCTTCCGGGGCATCTACGCAGAGCGCCGTGATGCCATGCTGTCCGCTCTGGGGGAGTTCCTGCCGGACCTGTCCTGGACGAAGCCGAACGGTGGCTTCTTCGTCTGGCTGACGCTCCCCGAGTCCCTCGATTCGAAGGGCATGCTGCCGCGCGCCGTGAAGGAGCTCGTCGCCTACACGCCGGGGACGGCCTTCTACGCCGACGGTCGTGGCGGCGGGCACATCCGTTTGTCGTTCTGCTACCCGACCCCCGAGCAGATCCGCGTCGGCGTGAAGCGGCTCGCCAACGTCGTCAACGACGAACTCGAGCTGATCGAGACGTTCGGTCCGACGACTCGACCGAACAGCGTCGTCCGCGAGACGTCCTCGGTGAGCGCTCCGCCGCCGAACATCTCCTGATCAGCGCTTTTCCGCGGTGCGTGGCCCATCAGCACCGTCGTTCCACACCGGAGGATCCCCATGGCTGAGCTCACTCGTCGTCACGTCGTCGTCGTCGCCGGAGGGATCTCGCACGAACGTGACGTCTCCCTGCGCTCCGGTCGGCGGGTCGCCGACTCGCTGACCGGGTACGGCTGGCAGGTCGATCTCCGCGACGCCGACGCGCTGCTGCTGCCGGCTCTCGCCGAGTCCCGCCCGGATGTCGTGTGGCCGGCTCTGCACGGCGCCTCCGGTGAAGACGGGGCCCTGCGGGGCATCCTGGAGGCGGTGGACATCCCGTTCGTCGGCTCACGTTCCACGTCGGCCCGGTTGGCATGGGACAAGCCGACGGCGTCAGCGCTGGTCGCGCGGGCGGGCGTCCGCACCCCTCGATCCGTCACGCTGTCCCACGACGTGTTCCGCGAGCTCGGCGCCGTCGGGGTGCTCAAGGCCATCGCGGGGGAGCACCCGGTCCCGCTCGCCGTGAAGCCGGCGCGTGGCGGCAGCGCGCAGGGAGTGACCCTCGTCGACGACGTCAACGACCTGCCGCGTGCCATGGTCACGGCTTACACCTACTGCGACGACGTCGTGGTCGAGCAGCTCATCCGCGGCACCGAGGTCGCGGTCGGCATCATCGACACGGGCGACGGGCCGGTGGCGCTCTCCGCGGTGGAGATCGTCCCGCGGAACGGCATCTACGGCTTCGAGGCGCGGTACAACGCGGGGGAGACGACGTTCTACACCCCCGCCCGACTGTCTGACGAGTTCGCGACCACTGCAGCCGATGCAGCCGTCGCGGCGCACACAGCCCTCGGCCTCCGCCACCTGTCCCGTGTGGACCTCATCATCGACGGCGCCGGAACGCCGTGGTTCCTCGAAGCCAACGTGCTCCCGGGTCTGACCGAGACATCCCTGCTGCCGCAGGCACTCTCCGCATCGGGGTTCGATCTCGGGTGGACGTACGCGGAGCTCGCCGAACAGGCGATCCGCGACCACCACGCCTGATCCGTCAGCTCCGACGTTCCACGTGGAACATCGGAATGCGTGAGAGTCGATGTTCCACGTGGAACGTCGCACTCGTGGTTCGCTGCTGAGAGCTGATCCGCTCTGAGCAGCAACGGGTGCCTCGGGTCATCTGCGGGCGCACGGTGGACGCATGACCGATTCACCACCCCCGGCAGCCTTCACGACCGAATACCGGCGTGCCCTCTTCGACCAACGCGTGCTCGTACTCGATGGCGCCCTCGACGACGACAACGGCACCGTCTTGATGACGCAGTTGGTACAGCTCGCGACGGCGGACCCCTGGAACGACATCGCGCTCTGGATCCATTCGCCCGGAGGCTCGGTTCCGGCGATGCTCGCACTCCGGGACCTCATGCGGGTGATCCCCAACGACATCAGCACGCTCGCATTCGGGATCGCCTGCAGCGCGGGGCAGTTCCTGCTGTCCTCGGGTACTCCTGGCAAGCGACGAGCGCTGCCGCACAGCCGGATCCTGATGCACCAGGGATCCGCAGGGATCGGGGGAAGTGCGGTGGACGTGGCATTACAGGCAGACCACCTCCGTGACACCCGCGACACCGTGCTCGGACTCATCGCAGCGGACACCGGTCAGACGGTCGACCGCATCTTCGAGGACTCGCTGCACGACCACTGGTACTCCGCGCAGGAGGCCCTCGACTACGGGTTCGTCGACCTGATCGTCGACGACTTCTCGGTGATCCGGCCCCAGCAGCCCCGTTCCACGATGACAGGCTTCGGCGGACCTGCGGCAGGGGAGGGTGACCGATGAGCGCGTACACGATCCCGAACGTCATCGCGCGGGACGCTCGCGGCGACCGGGTCTTGGACGTCTACTCGCACCTGCTCACCGAGCGGATCATCTACATCGGGACGGCAATCGATGCTGGCGTCGCCAATGCCCTCATCGCGCAGCTCCTCTTCCTCGAGTCAGACAACCCGGACGCGGACGTGCAGCTCTACGTCAACTGCGACGGCGGCGATCCGAGTGCCATGCTCGCCGTCTACGACACCATGCGGTTCATCCGCCCCGCCGTCGCGACCACCTGTGTTGGGCAGGCAATCGGTGTCGGAGCCGTCCTGCTCGCCGCGGGCGCCGACGGAAAGCGGTCGGCCCTGCCGCATGCTCGGGTCGTGCTCCATCAACCCGCAGCGCAGGGACAGGGGGCCATTCCCGAGCTCATCCTGCAGGCCGACGAGGTCGTTCGGATCCGGGCCGAGATCGAGTACCTGCTCGCCGAGCACAGCGGCCAGAGTCCCGACCAACTCCGAGCCGACACCGATCACGATCGCGTCTTCACGGCCCAACAGGCCCGACAGTACGGTCTCGTGGACCACGTGATCACTCGACGCTGACGGACGGCGCTGTCCGTTCACGCCTCACGCAGCGAGGACGAACGCGCTCCGCACTTGTTCGCCACCAGCACCTGCGGAACGTGCTCGCTCGCGGAGCTCTTCTGCTGCCGCCGCCGTCAAGTCCAGCAAGGAGCTCTCGAGTGCGCCGGCCACTGCTGCCAACATCTCGCTCGAAGGCTCCTTCCGCCCCCGTTCCATCTCCGACAAGTACTGCGGCGACACCCCTGCGCGACGAGCGACATCCTGCAGGGTGTCCCCTCGGACGCGGCGACGAACGCGGAGTTCTCGACCGACGACATCACGCCAGAGCGGCTCGGGATTGCGGGATCTCATGATGCGAGCCTGGCAGTGTTCCACGTGAAACGTACGGGCTTCCCGTTCGCTGCTCGTGAACTCGAACCACGGGAACGGCTACGCGCCCCGTGTCGGGCCGAACGACCCCTGGCTGCTCCGGGCGCCCACACCAGGCATGCGAGGCCCCCTACGGGGCGCACAGCGCCATTGACAAGCCGTCAGGACGAGACGTCGCTGATCCCCAGCTCCGACAGGATGCGGTTGAGGTCGTCGCCGTTCGCGAAGTCGATCGTCACGGAGCTCTTCCGGGCACCGACGGCGATCTTGACCCGTGTGTTCAGCCGGTCGCCGATGCGCTCAGCAAGGTCGTTGAAGTGCGCCTGGTTCTTGGAGGGCTGCGGCGTCGTCTTCGGAGGGGTCTTCGTCGCCAACTGCTGCGCGATCGCTTCGGCAGCGCGCACCGACAGGTCTTCGTTGACGATCTTCTCGGCGAGGTACTCCATCGCCTCCGCGTCCGGGGCAGCAAGGATCGCGCGGGCGTGACCGGCCGACAGCACGCCGGCAGCGACCCGACGCTGCACGGGGGAGGGGAGCCGCAGCAGACGGATGGTGTTGGTGATCTGCGGACGCGAGCGACCGATGCGCTGGCCGAGCTGTTCCTGCGTGATCCCGAAGTCCGCCAGGAGCTGCTGGTACGCCGAAGCCTCTTCGAGCGGGTTGAGCTGCGCTCGGTGCAGGTTCTCGAGCAGGGCGTCCCGGAGCATCGCGTCGTCCGGCGTCTCCTTGACGATCGCCGGGATGGTCGTGAGCCCGAGTTCCTTGGTGGCGCGGAGGCGCCGCTCACCCATGATCAGCTCGTACTGCGGCTCCGTCCCGGCAGCCCCGGGGATCGGGCGGACCACGATGGGCTGCAGCACGCCGATCTCACGGATGGAGTGGACGAGCTCCTGCAACTCCTCTTCGCGGAACTCCTTGCGCGGCTGCTGCCCGTTCGGGATAACGTCCAGCGGGTTGAGGTTCGCGAGTCGGGCTCCCGGAACGGCGACGAGCTCGTCCGCGGTGGGTGCCGAGGCCGGCGACCCACCAGTCGGGAAGAACACGTCCACTGGGCGGTCCTGCTGGTCCGTCGCCGTCGGGATGAGCGCGCCGATGCCGCGGCCGAGTCCGGTTCGCTTGGGTGCCATCAGTCTTGCGCTCCTCGTGCTGCGATCTCGGCGGCCGCTTCCAAGTAGGAGAGCGACCCGGTGGAGTTCACGTCGTACGCGACGACGCTCTGTCCGTAACTCGGCGCTTCACTCACCCGGACGGAACGGGGGATCATCGCCTTCAAGACCTGATCACCGAAGTGCTCGCGGACGTCGTTCGCCACCTGGTTCGCCAGGTTGGTCCGACCGTCGTACATGGTGAGCAGGATCGTCGAGACCCGGAGGTTCGGGTTGAGGTGCCGCTCGATGAGCTCGATGTTGCGCAGCAGCTGGCTGAGTCCCTCGAGCGCGTAGTACTCGCACTGGATCGGGATCAGGACTTCCTGGGCCGCCACGAACGCGTTGATCGTGAGGAGACCGAGCGACGGCGGGCAGTCGATGAAGACGTAGTGGTACGGCTCGTCCAGCGACTGGAGGTACAGATCGAGCGCCGTACGGAGGCGCTGTTCTCGAGCGACCAAGGAGACGAGCTCGATCTCAGCGCCCGCGAGGTGGATCGTCGCCGGGACGCACCACAGGGTGTCGGAATCGGGGGAGCGCTGCACGGTGTCGGCCATTGCAGCCTCGTCGACGATGACGTCGTAGATGCTCGCGACCTCAGCCTGGTGGTCGACGCCCAAGGCCGTCGACGCGTTGCCCTGTGGGTCGAGGTCGATCACGAGCACCCGTGCGCCACCGTGCGCGAGGCCGGCGGCCAAGTTGACGGTCGTCGTGGTCTTCCCGACGCCGCCCTTCTGGTTCGACACGGTGATGATCCGCGTCTTCGGGGGCAACGGGAACTGCTGCGTCGCGATCGCACGACGCCGGCGGTTCAGGTCGGCGATCTCGCGAGCAAGCGGAGTCGACGCGTCGTAATCGGTCGATGAGCTCAACGAGTGCCTCTTCCCCGGTTCGATGTTTCACGTGAAACGTGGAGCAGCAAGAGATCAGTCGTCCCGATCCGAGCCGCAGGGTCAGTCAACTGTAGCCCGGAAGACCCGCGTGGTCTCTGCGACCACACCGTCCCCGAGCTCGAGGACCTCGACGTCCGAGAGGTGCTGGCGAAGGATCACCTTGCGCGCCTTCTCGATCTCGTCGTCGACTCGCGCACCCTTCATCAGGATGAGCTGCCCGCCCGAGCGGACGAGTGGAACCGTCATCGGGATGAGCTTCGACAACGCACTGACGGCACGCGCAGTGACCTGGTCGACCACGATGTCATCGGAGACGTCCTCGGCGCGGCCGCGGACCACCGTCACGTTCGGCAGGCCGAGCCGGCTCGCCTCACTGGTGAGCCAGTCCACGCGGCGCTCCATCGGCTCGATGAGCGTGAAGTGCACGTCCGGACGGGCGATCGCGAGCACGAGACCGGGCAATCCCGCACCCGAGCCGACGTCGGCAACCCGGCCACGGGCCTCCAGGAGGGGCGCCAACAAAGCAGAGTTGAGGATGTGTCGCGTCCAGAGTCGAGGCAGCTCGAGCGGGCCGATCAGGCCCAGCTCCTCGCCCCGGCGAGCCAGCTCGTTCGTGAACGACCGAGCCGTCTCGATCTGATCGCCGAAGAGCACGGACGCAGCCGCAGGCTCGGCCTCCAGCACCGGAGCATCGTCCGAAGGCGCGGGAGCGGTGTCCGCGGACACCGACTCGTCCGTCATCGGGTGACGACCGTGTGGCGGTCCCGACCCTCACCCTCGGACTCCGAGTGGAAGCCCTTCTCAGCGACGAGGTCGTGGACCAGCTTGCGCTCGTACGACGACATCGGGGGGAGTGCTGCGGAGGACGATCCGGCTTCGATGCGCTCGACGGCGGTGTCGACCAGTCGCTGCAGCTCGTCGGCACGAGCGTCACGGGAACCGCCCACGTCCAAGATGAGCCGGCTGAACTCGCCCGTCTCGGCCTGGACGGCGATGCGGGTGAGTTCCTGCAGGGCCGTGACCGTGTCCGGCTTCGAGAGGACGCGGAGCGCCTCGCCATCGTCGGTGACCGACAGGTAGACGCGACCGGCGCGCTCCTCGATCTCGATGTCCCCGTCGAGGTCGCAGATGTCGAGGAGTTCCTCGATGTAGTCCGCAGCGATGTCAGCCTCGTCACGGGCGTCCTCGTCCGGGACCTCGGTGGTGTCGACGGCTGCGGCGGTGTCCTGCTCGGTCACTTACTTCTTCCCGTTCTTCTTCGAGCGCTGCTTGCCGACCGGCTGCGAACGCTGGGTGGTGACCCGCACGGCCTCGATCTCGGCGGCGCCAGCACCGGCACCGGCCTCGGCGAGGACCGGGTTGGCGATCCCGCGACGCTGGGCCTTCTTGGCCAGACGCGCCTCACGTGCCAGGGCCGCCTCGGAACCGGGCGTCGGCATGCTGCGGATGACGAAGTACTGCTGCGCCATCGTCCAGACGTTCGAGGCGAGCCAGTAGAACATGACGCCGAGGGGGAAGCTCAGACCCGAGATCACGAAGACCAGCGGGAGGATGTACAGCATCATCTTCTGCTGGCGGTACATCGGCGACGCCTTGGTCTCCGGCGACATGTTCTTTGCCACCAGCTGCAGCTGCGTGATGAACTGCGAGGCCGTCATGACGACGATCATGAAGCCGGCGATCGCACGCACTTCCCACCCGGAGGCGTTGGTGAACGTCTCGTGCAGGGGAGCACCGAACAGGGCCGCGTTGCCGAACGACGCCGCGAGGTCGTTCGTGAGCAGGCCGATGCCCGTCTTGTTGATCTGGGCTTCGTGCAGCACCGAGTACAGCGAGAAGAAGATCGGCATCTGCAGCAGCAGCGGCAGGCAGGAGCTCAGCGGGTTGGTGCCCGTCTCCTTGTACAGGGCCATGGTCTCGCGGCTCATGGCCTCACGCGAGAACTGGTCCTTCTTGCCCTTGTACTTGTCCTGGATCTTCTTCAGCTGCGGCGCGACCTCGAGCATGCGGCGCTGCGACTTGATCTGCCGCACGAAGATCGGGATCAGCGCGGCGCGGACCACGAAGGTCAGGAAGATGATGGAGAGGACCCAGGTGATACCCGCGCCCGGGTCCATGCCGATGCTCTCGAAGATCCAATGGAAGCCGACGAGGATGGCCGAGACCACCCATTTGAGCGGCCAGAGGATCGTACCGATGATGTCCATGGGGACGGCTACGCCTTTCGAGTGCGCTGGGGGAGCAGGACCGGCCGGGCCGTTCCGACCGCGGGGTGCGGCTGCTGCGGGATCGGCGCGAGGACGAACCCGAACCGGTTGACGACGAACGGGCGACGACGTTCCGTGACGTCGTCGATCCCGCCTGCAGCCCAGGGGTTGCAGCGAGCGATGCGCCAGGCGCCCATCGCGGATCCGCGGACGACGCCGTACTGCTGGATCGCTTCGAGGGCGTACCGGGAGCACGACGGGTGGTACCGGCAGACGTTGCCGTACAACGGGGAGATCACTGCACGGTAGGCGCGGAGCACGACGACGCACGCGTTGCGTGGGAGCAACGCGGCGACCCAGGCCAGCCGGGTCCACAGGGTGCGGTTCATGCTGCCTTCTCCACCCCGCGCGCGAAGGAGCGCACGACGTCTTCGAGCAGGGTAGGCCATCCGGCCTGCGATGCGGCTGGCAGTGCGCGCACCACTACGTCGTACCCCACGGGGGAGTCGGCGAGGATGCCGTGCGCGATCGCTTTGAGCCGCCGCCTGATCAGGTTCCGGGTCACGGCGTTGCCCACCGTCTTGGCGACGATGAACCCGAACCGCGACGGTCCGGTGGGGTCCGTCGAGCGACGGACCACGGACACGACGACGTGCGCCGTGGCGCTCTTGCGACCACGACGCACGACGTTCCGGTAGTCGTCCCCGCGGACGATGCGGTTGGCGCTGGCCAACACTGCGATGCCGGGGTCAGACCGAGGACCGGATCAGGCGGTGAGCCTGATCAGGCCGAGAGCTCGGTGCGGCCCTTGGCGCGACGCGCCGACAGGATGGCGCGGCCGGCACGCGTCCGCATGCGGAGGCGGAAGCCGTGCTTCTTGGCGCGGCGACGGTTGTTCGGCTGGAAGGTGCGCTTGCTCATGATCTCTCCACACGGCTGCTCGCGGCGAGCCGTCACGTATGTATGTGTCATCGCTCGGTGTCGAACGACGCAGATGGGCGCGACCAATCGGCCGCAGTCAACTGGTTAACGGTACGTGACAGCAGCGAGCAGGTCAAACGCCGATCGGGCCGGCCTCGGTGCCGGAGGCGTCGAGGACACCGCTGCGGTCCATTCTCCACATTGGGGACAACTTCCGTTCGGTGCCACCCGGCCCGGTCCTTTACAGTGGGGTCATCGATCGGCCCCGCGCCCCGGTACGACAGGGAAGTACTCCTGTCCGACGGATCCGGGCGGTCGTGGACAACACTGTGGACAACCCTGTGGGAACACGCGCGGTACGAGGCGTCGACGAAGCCCCCGAGACCCCGACGAACCGCCGGCGCACGACACGGTCCGCTGAGCGCCACACCCCGCGGCACTCCGGCACGTCCGACCCCAGCAGGACGCACCCCGGTCCGGCACCGAACGCACGACACACACCTGGAGACGAGCGCGACATGACGATGCCGGCCGACCCCGTCGAGGACCTCTGGTCATCCGTACTCGGAATCCTCAGCGAAGACCCCCGCATCACGCCGCAGCTCCACGGGTTCCTCAACCTGGTCGAACCGAAGGGCGTCCTCGCCGGCACCCTGTACCTCGAGGTCCCCAACGACCTGACCCGCGGCATGCTCGAGCAGCGGATCCGCATCCCGATCACCGAGGCCGTCGCCCGCATCGGTGACGACTCGGTCGCGAACTTCGCCATCACGGTGAACCCGGACATGGCGTCCGAGCCGCGCGTCGACCCGAACGTGCCGGAGTACGCCGAGCCCGTCCAGGAAGCAGTGGAGCAGAGCGCTGCACCCCGCCAGTACATCGAGGCGCCCTTCGTCCCGAGCCAGATCGACTCCCCGGGCACCAGCGGCCGACCCGAGTCGCGCCTCAACCCGAAGTACAACTTCGACAACTTCGTCATCGGCTCGTCGAACCGGTTCGCGCACGCGGCGGCGGTCGCCGTCGCCGAGGCGCCGGCGAAGGCCTACAACCCGCTCTTCATCTACGGCGACTCCGGGCTGGGCAAGACCCACCTGCTCCACGCCATCGGGCACTACGCCGAGAGCCTCTACCCGGGGATCCGCGTCCGGTACGTGTCGAGCGAGGAGTTCACCAACGACTTCATCAACTCGATCGCGAACAACCGCTCGAACCAGTTCCAGCAGCGCTACCGCGACATCGACATCCTGCTGATCGACGACATCCAGTTCCTGCAGGGGAAGGACTCCACGCAGGAGGCGTTCTTCCACACGTTCAACACGCTGCACGACCACAACAAGCAGGTCGTCATCACGTCCGACGTCGCACCGAAGCACCTCACCGGCTTCGAGGACCGCATGCGGTCGCGCTTCGAGTGGGGTCTGATCACGGACGTCCAGGCGCCCGAGCTCGAGACGCGCATCGCGATCCTCCGCAAGAAGGCGCAGTCCGACCACCTGCAGGTGCCGGACGACATCCTCGAATTCATGGCCTCGAAGGTGTCGAGCAACATCCGGGAGCTCGAGGGGACGCTCATCCGCGTCACGGCGTTCGCGAGCCTGAACCGGACGGCCGTCGACATGGCCCTGGTGCAGACCGTCCTCAAGGACCTGATCACCCTCGACGAGGACAACGTCGTCGCGCCGACGGACATCATCAACCACACCGCCGAGTACTTCAAGCTCTCCGTCGACGACCTGTACGGCTCGTCCCGCTCGCAGGCGATCGCCACCGCGCGACAGATCGCGATGTACCTGTGCCGCGAGCTCACGAGCCTGTCGCTCCCGAAGATCGGGCAGCTGTTCGGCAACCGCGACCACACCACGGTCATGTACGCGAACAAGAAGATCACCGAGCTCATGAAGGAGCGGCGGTCGATCTACAACCAGGTCACCGAGCTCACGAGCCGCATCAAGCAGGACCGCCGCTACCGCTGAGATCGGTACGTCTCCGGGCGCATCCACCATCTGAGACGGTTCCATGGGCCGGAGTTCTCACAGTGTGGATAGCCTGTGGATAACTGTGGAGGACACGCCGCCCGGTTGTTCACAGCGAGGGGGCCTCCTGTGGAAACTGGGGATGAAAGTGGATAGATGAGATTCATTCATCCCGACGTCGCCCACAGCCCGCCCACAAGTCACAACGGTGTAGTTCCCTACGGCCGAGCGGCATGCACAGGGTTATCCACAGTGTGCACAGGCGTTAACACCATTACTCCTGGTTAACGATCCATCTCCGCGGGACAACCTTGTGGACGGCGGGATGACAAGAAATCCGGCCCACGTCCGCCTGTGCCAGAATGGGGCGGCCGGACAGTCCAAGCCGATCGACAGGGGTTCCAGCTGTGAAGTTCGAGGTCAACCGGGACGTCTTCTCCGAAGCCGTCTCCTTCGCGGTGAAACTCCTCCCACAGCGCACGACCCTCCCGATCTTGTCGGGCGTCCTGATCCACGCCGACGGCGATCGTCTGACGCTCTCGTCGTTCGACTACGAGGTCTCGGCGCAGACGTCCATCTCGGCACAGATCGACGACCCGGGCACGGTCCTGGTCAGCGGTCGCCTGCTGAACGACATCGCGAGCCGACTGCCGAACGCCCCGGTGACCTTCACGACCGAGGACTCCAAGATCTCGGTCTCCTGCGGATCGGCGCACTTCACGCTGCTGTCCATGCCGGTCGAGGAGTACCCGACGCTGCCCGAGATCGGTCCGCAGACCGGTGTCATCCCCGGCGATGCCTTCTCCGAGGCCGTTTCGCAGGTCGCCGTCGCCGCCAGCCGCGACGACGTCACCCCCGTCATCACCGGTGTCCAGCTCGAGGTCGGTGACAACGACCTGTCGCTCATCGCCACGGACCGGTACCGCGTGGCCGTCCGGACCATCGCGTGGGACTCCGGCCGTGTCGGCTCGGACCCGCTGCACGCCCTCGTCCCCGCCCGCACGCTGCAGGAGGTCGGTCGCACCTTCGGGTCGGCGTCCACCGTCTCGGTCTCGATCAGCGGCAACTCGGACCGTGAGCTCATCGCGTTCCACGCCGACGACAAGACCGTCACCTCGCTGCTGATCAAGGGCAACTACCCGCCGGTCCGCCGGCTCTTCCCCGAGAACGTCAACGACCACGCGGTGATCAACACCGCTGAGCTGGTCGAAGCCGTCCGACGGGTCTCACTCGTCCTGGAGCGCGAAGCAGCGCTCCGGTTCTCCTTCACGGTCGACGGGCTCACGCTCGAGGCGATCGGATCCGAACAAGCGCAGGCGTCAGAGTCGATCAGTGCGTTGCTGACCGGAGAGGAAACGGTGGTCTCGCTGAAGCCCGCCTTCCTCCTCGACGGACTGAACGCGGTGCACTCCGAGTTCGTCCGCATCTCCTTCACCAAGACGGAGAACCCCAACAAGCCGGGCCCGGTGCTGATCACCGGCCAGACTTCGCAAGAGGCTGCCGCGACCGATGGATACCGGTACCTGCTGCAGCCCAACCTGCTGCTGCGATAGGCGCAACAGGAACACTGCGCTGACGCACCACCCGCGGACGCAGCGCGACGACGAAACAGAAGAGGAAATCATGCACATCGGTCTTGTCGGCCTTGGTCGCATGGGCAACAACATGCGTGCCCGTCTCCGCAACGCAGGGATCGAGGTCACCGGTTACGACGCGAACCCCGCCGTCTCCGACGTCGCGAGCCTCGCAGACCTGGCGGGCGCCCTGCCCGAGGGTCAGCGACTCGTCTGGGTGATGGTGCCGCACGGCAAGATCACCGACGACGTCATCACCGAGCTCGCCGGTGTCCTGAACGAGGGCGACCTCGTCATCGACGGTGGCAACTCGAAGTGGCTCGACGACACCACGCACGCCGAGCAGCTCGGTGCGCGCGGCATCCGCTACATGGACGCCGGTGTCTCCGGCGGCGTGTGGGGCAAGGACAACGGCTACGGCCTCATGGTCGGCGGTGACGTCAAGGACGTCGAGTTCGCCATGCCGGTCTTCGACGCACTGCGCCCCGAGGGCCCGCGCGAAGAGGGCTTCTCGCACGCCGGTCCGATCGGCGCGGGGCATTACGCCAAGATGGTCCACAACGGCATCGAGTACGCGATCATGCAGGCCTACGGCGAGGGCTACGAGCTCCTCGAGGCCAAGGACCTGATCACCGACGTCCCCGCCGTGTTCGCCGGGTGGCAGCGCGGGACGGTCGTCCGTTCCTGGCTGCTCGACCTCATGGTCCTGGCCCTGAACGAAGACCCGAAGCTCGACGAGCTCGAGGGCTACGTCGAGGACTCGGGCGAGGGCCGCTGGACGCTGGAAGAGGGCATCGAGCTCGCCGTTCCGATGCCGGCGCTGTCGGCGTCGATCTTCGCGCGCTTCGTCTCGCGTCAGGGCAGCGCGTCCCCGACGATGAAGGCCGTCGCGGCGCTCCGCAACCAGTTCGGCGGTCACGCCGTCAAGAAGTCCTAGGACCACCCGGGGAAACCCGGACTCGGCCCGCGTGCACGTCGACCATCTCCAACTCACCGACTTCCGGAACTACCGGGAGGCGGACGTCGACCTCGCACGCGGGCCGAACCTGTTCGTCGGGCGGAACGGACAGGGCAAGACCAACCTGGTCGAGGCGATCGGGTACCTGTCGACGCTCGGGTCCCACCGGGTCCCGACGGATGCCGCGCTCGTCCGCCAGGGTTGCGACGCCGCGATCGTCCGGGCCCGCCTGGCGCACGAGGACCGCAGCATCCTCGCCGAGGTGCAGATCAACCGCACCGGGGCGAACCGTGCGCAGGTGAACCGGTCCGCGATCAAGCCCCGTGAACTCCCGCGCTACTGCACCTCCGTCCTCTTCGCTCCCGAGGACCTCGCCCTGGTCCGTGGCGAACCGGCCGGTCGCCGACGCATGCTCGACGAACTGCTCGGCCAGATCGCACCGCGGATGCAAGGGGTGCTGGCCGACTACGACCGCACGCTCCGCCAGCGGAACACCCTGCTCAAGTCGGCCCGTGTCACCGGCGCCAAGGCCAACGCGCTGTCGACGCTCGACGTCTGGGACGACCGCCTCGTCGGACTCGGTGCCGAGATCGTCGCCGCGCGCGACCACCTGACGCGCCGGCTCGCACCGTTCGTCGCCGAGGCGTACGCCACCGTCGCGGGCGAGGACCACGATGCCTCGATCGCCGGTGTGCTTTCGATCCGTGGCGGTGACCCGGAGGCCGCCGCCGCGACGGACCCGGTCCTCGGCACCCCCGACGAGCCGGTGAGCGTGACCGCTGCAGCCGAGGCGTTCGCGGCTGCCCTCGAGCGGCGTCGTCGCGACGAGCTCGACCGCGGGTTGACCCTGGTCGGGCCGCA
The DNA here is from genome assembly GCF_004340725.1 of Curtobacterium sp. PhB128. NCBI lineage: Bacteria > Bacillati > Actinomycetota > Actinomycetes > Micrococcales > Microbacteriaceae > Curtobacterium > Curtobacterium sp. PhB128. The sequence goes on along the minus strand of NZ_SLUR01000002.1, from coordinate 115,304 downwards.
CCGGGACGACGTCCTGTTCCAGCTCAACGGGTTACCTGCCCGCGGGTACGCCAGTCACGGAGAGTCCTGGTCCTTCGCGCTCGCGATCCAGCTGGCGAGCGCGTCGATCCTGCGGGCGGAGTCGAACCTCGGTGACCCGATCATCATCCTCGACGACGTGTTCGCCGAACTCGACGAATCCCGGCGCGAACGCCTCGGGAACGCCGTGGCCGACTACGAGCAGGTCCTCATCACGGCCGCGGTGTTCGGCGACGTCCCCTCCCAGCTGGCCGCGCACACGGTGCGGATCGAGGCGGGCACGATCGTGACCGACGCGACCCCGCCGGAAGCCGACGCCTGATGCCCCGCCCGTGGAAGCCGACCGAGCCGTCGCGCCTGTACCGGCACCTCCGCGCCGTCTTCGGTGACCCCTCGAAGCGCGGGGTCGACGCCCGCCGCCGTCGATCCCGGGAGTTCGACGCCGACACCGTCCCGTACGGCCGCGGCCGTGAACCCCGAGGGCTCGGCGACGTGGTCGGATCCCTGGCCAACGAGCTCGGGTGGACCGAACCCCTGGCCCGCTCGGAGCTGTTCGTGGACTGGCCGAGTGTCGTCGGTGAGGAACTCGCGAAGCACTCCACGCCGGTCACCATCGACGACGGTGCGCTGGTCATCCGGTGTGACTCGACGGCCTGGGCGACCCAGCTCCGTCTCATGCGTGCCAGCGTCACGACGACCATCGCCGAGCGGCACCCGGAAGCCGGGGTGGAGTCGATCCGGGTTTCGGGGCCGGACGTCCCCACCTGGAAACGCGGCCCCAGGACGGTCCAGGGGCGCGGTCCTCGCGACACCTACGGTTGAGTCGACGAAATCATCCTGTGGTGCCAAAAAAGCCCGCCTGTGGGCCGGATGAGCCATCGAAAGAGGGGCCTCTGCGGTAGACTGGGAGGTGCAGTGCGCGGGCGTTCCGCGCGCAGGCAGGAGCACGCTCGACATGGCATCAGAATCTGAAGACGACCCGCAGAACCCGCTCGACGCGGAGACCCCGCAGAGCGAACCGTCCTACGGAGCAGACCAGATTCAGGTGCTCGAGGGGCTCGAGGCGGTCCGCAAGCGTCCCGGTATGTACATCGGTTCGACGGGGCCCCGCGGTCTGCACCACCTGGTCCAGGAGATCGTCGACAACTCCGTCGACGAAGCCCTCGCCGGGTACTGCGACACCATCGACGTCACCATCCGTGAAGACGGCGGTGTCCGCGTGGTCGACAACGGCCGTGGTATCCCGGTCGGCATCCACGCGGCCGAGGGCGTCTCGACCGTCCAGGTCGTCCTGACCGTCCTGCACGCCGGCGGCAAGTTCGGCGGCGGCGCGTACGCGGTGTCCGGTGGTCTGCACGGTGTCGGTTCCTCCGTCGTGAACGCGCTGAGCTCCGAGCTCGACGTCGAGGTCCGACAGCAGGGCCACGTCTGGCGCCAGAGCTACACCGACGGCGTCCCGGTCGCACCGCTCACCAAGGACGAACCGTCCGACGAGCACGGCACCACGATCACCTTCTGGCCGAACGCCGAGATCTTCGAGACCGTCGTCTTCGACTACGAGACCCTGCGCACCCGGTTCCAGCAGATGGCCTTCCTCAACAAGGGGCTGCGGATCAACCTGCGCGACGAGCGCACCCCGGAAGAAGGGGAAGAGGCGCGGAACGACTCCTTCATGTACGAGCGCGGTCTCGCCGACTACGTCGAGTACATCAACGCGCAGAAGAAGGCCGACCTCGTCCACCCGGACGTCATCGGCTTCGAGTCCGAGGACACCGAGCGCAAGATCGCGCTCGAGGTCGCGATGCAGTGGAACACCTCGTACCAGGAGAGCGTCCACACCTTCGCGAACACGATCAACACGCACGAGGGCGGCACCCACGAAGAGGGCTTCCGCGCGGCGCTGACGTACCTGGTGAACAAGTACGCGCGCGAGACGAAGATCATCAAGGAGAAGGACGACAACCTGACGGGTGACGACATCCGTGAAGGGTTGACGGCCGTCATCTCCGTGAAGCTCGGCGAACCGCAGTTCGAGGGCCAGACGAAGACGAAGCTCGGCAACACCGAGGCGAAGGGCTTCGTGCAGCGCGTCGTCGGCGCCGAGCTCACGCACTGGTTCGAGAGCAACCCGACCCAGGCCCGCGACGTCGTCCGCAAGGCGATCCAGGCGTCGCAGGCTCGACTCGCCGCCCGCAAGGCCCGCGAGACCACGCGTCGCAAGGGGCTGCTCGAGTCGGGTGGCATGCCCGGCAAGCTGAAGGACTGCCAGTCGAAGGACCCGACCCTGTCGGAGATCTTCATGGTCGAGGGCGACTCCGCCGGCGGTTCCGCCGTGCAGGGCCGCAACCCGATGACCCAGGCGATCCTGCCCCTGCGCGGCAAGATCCTGAACGTCGAGAAGGCGCGGCTCGACCGCGCGCTCGCCAACCAGGAGATCCAGTCGATGATCACGGCGTTCGGCGCCGGCATCGGTGAGGACTTCGACCCGGACAAGGCCCGGTACCACAAGATCGTGCTGATGGCCGATGCCGACGTCGACGGCCAGCACATCACCACGCTGCTGCTGACCCTGCTGTTCCGCTACATGCGGCCGCTCATCGAGCGCGGTTACGTGTACCTCGCGCAGCCGCCGCTGTACCGCCTCAAGTGGTCGAACGCCGCACACGAGTACGTGTTCAGCGACCGGGAGCGCGACGCCCTGATGCAGTCGGGCATCGCCGCCGGCAAGCGGATCCCGAAGGACAACGGCATCCAGCGCTACAAGGGCCTCGGCGAGATGGACTACAAGGAGCTCTGGGACACCACGATGAACCCGGACACCCGCACGCTCCTGCAGGTCACGCTCGAGGACGCCGCCGCGGTGGACAGCACCTTCTCGACGCTGATGGGTGAAGACGTCGACGCACGTCGCCAGTTCATCCAGCAGAACGCCAAGGACGTCCGCTTCTTGGACATCTGAACAGACTCGACATCTCGACCCTGGCCTGGAGGCGCGGTGCCAGCCGCGTGCTCTGGTCCGGACCACTTGTGGTCGCGTCCACCGCGACGAACGTCACCACGGCCTCCCGGCCGTCAGAAAGGTAACGCAAGCCAATGGCTGACGACAACGAGAACGCCCCCGACGAGCAGCCCGAGATCGTCCACGGCGACAGCGGGGACATCGTCGTCTCCGGTGACCGCATCTCGCAGGTCGACCTGCAGCTCGAGATGCAGCGTTCCTACCTCGACTACGCGATGTCGGTCATCGTCGGCCGCGCGCTGCCCGAGGTCCGCGACGGCCTGAAGCCGGTGCACCGCCGCGTGATCTACGCGATGTTCGACGGCGGCTACCGTCCGGACCGCGCGTTCTCGAAGTGCTCCCGCGTCGTCGGCGACGTCATGGGGCAGTTCCACCCGCACGGCGACTCCGCGATCTACGACGCGCTGGTCCGTCTGGTGCAGCCGTGGTCGCTGCGTTACCCGCTCGCACTCGGCCAGGGCAACTTCGGCTCGCCGGGCAACGACGGCGCAGCAGCCCCGCGGTACACCGAGACCAAGATGGCGCCGCTCGCCATGGAGATGGTCCGGGACATCGACGAGGACACCGTCGACTTCCAGGACAACTACGACGGTCGGACCCAGGAGCCCGCGATCCTGCCGGCACGGTTCCCGAACCTGCTCGTCAACGGCTCGGTCGGCATCGCGGTCGGCATGGCGACGAACATCCCGCCGCACAACCTGCGCGAGGTGGCCGAGGGCGCGAAGTGGGCCCTCGACAACCCCGAGGCGACGCGCGAAGAGCTCCTCGCCGCGCTCATGCAGCGCATCAAGGGGCCGGACTTCCCGACCGGTGCGCAGATCCTCGGCACCAAGGGCATCCAGGACGCCTACCTCACCGGTCGTGGTTCGATCACGATGCGCGCCGTCGTCAACGTCGAGGAGATCCAGGGTCGGACCTGCCTCGTCGTCACCGAGCTGCCGTACCAGGTCAACCCGGACAACCTCGCGATCAAGATCGCCGACCTGGTCAAGGACGGCAAGCTCGCCGGCGTCGCGGACATCCGCGACGAGACCTCGGGTCGCACCGGCCAGCGCCTGGTGATCGTGCTCAAGCGCGACGCCGTCGCCAAGGTCGTGCTGAACAACCTGTACAAGCACACGCAGCTGCAGGAGAACTTCGGCGCGAACATGCTCGCGATCGTCGACGGAGTCCCGCGGACCCTGCCGCTCGACGGGTTCATCTCGGCGTGGGTCGCGCACCAGGTCGACGTCATCGTCCGCCGCACCCAGTTCCGCCTGCGCGAGGCCGAGAAGCGCGCGCACATCCTGCGCGGTTACCTCGCAGCGCTCGACGCCCTCGACGAGGTCATCGCGCTCATCCGTCGGTCGCCCGACGTCGAAGAGGCCCGCTCCGGCCTGATGGACCTGCTGTCCGTCGACGAGATCCAGGCGCGCGCGATCCTCGAGCTCCAGCTCCGTCGACTGGCCGCCCTCGAGCGCCAGAAGATCCACGACGAGGCCGAAGAACTCGAGCGCAAGATCGCCGACTTCCAGGACATCCTGGCGTCGGAGACCCGGCAGCGCACGATCATCCGCGACGAGCTCGAGGAGATCGTCGACCGCTTCGGCGACGACCGCCGCACCGAGATCATGCTCGGCTACGACGGCGACATGTCGATGGAAGACCTCATCCCCGAAGAGGAGATGGTCGTCACCATCACCCGCGGTGGGTACGTCAAGCGCACGCGCAGCGACCAGTACCGCTCGCAGCACCGCGGTGGCCGGGGTGTCCGTGGCGCCCAGCTCCGCGCGGACGACATCGTCGAGCACTTCTTCGTCACGACGACGCACCACTGGCTGCTGTTCCTCACCGACCAGGGCCGGGTCTACCGCGCCAAGGCGTACGAGCTGCAGGAAGCCGGCCGCGACGCCAAGGGCCAGCACGTGGCGAACCTGCTCGCGATGCAGCCGGACGAGCAGATCCAGCAGGTGCTCGACATCCGTGACTACGAGGTCGCGCAGTACCTCGTCCTCGCGACCGAGCACGGGCTGGTGAAGAAGACCGCGCTCACCGAGTACGACACCAACCGCACCGGTGGCATCATCGCGATCAACCTGCGCGACGGCGACAAGCTCCGCCAGGCGCTGCTCGTCGACGAGCACGACGACCTGCTGCTCGTCTCACGACAGGGCATGTCGCTCCGCTTCACCGCGACGAACGACACCCTGCGGCCGATGGGTCGGTCGACCTCCGGCGTGAAGGGCATGTCCTTCCGCGACGGCGACTCGCTCCTGGCCGCACGCGTGGTGGCGGACGACGGTTTCGTCTGGGTGATGACCGAGGGCGGGTACGCCAAGCGCACCGCCGTCGACCAGTACCGCATCCAGGGACGCGGTGGTCTCGGCATCAAGGTGGCGAAGTTGGCGACCGACCGAGGCGACCTTGTGGGTGCTCTCATCGTCGGTGAGGACGACGAAGTGCTCGTCGTGCTGCAATCGGGCAAGGTGGTAAGGTCTGCCGTGGCCGAGGTCCCTGCCAAGGGTCGCGACACCATGGGTGTCGTCTTCGCCAGGTTCGCGGCGAACGACAAGATCATCGCAGTGGCCCAGAACACCGAGCGGAACCTGGTCGACCAGGACGACGCCGAGATCGAGCCAGCGGGCCCGGTGGAGACGGTCAGCCCTTCCGAAGCGGCCCCGGACTCCACTGATCCCATCGACACCGAGCCCGTCGCGGACGAGGCCGGAGAGGACCAGTCAAGCAATGAGTAGTGTCGCCGAGAAGCTCCAGAAGAAGGCGAAGCGACCCGTCGGCACCCGCCAAGTGCGGCTGCGGTTGGTCTACGTCGACTTCTGGTCGATGGTGAAGCTCAGCTTCCTCATCGCCCTGGCCGGCAGCATCGTGATCGTGGTCGCCACGGCGCTGGTGTGGGTCATCCTCAACCAGACGGGCGTGTTCACGCAGGTGGACGCCTTGTTGAAGGACGTCACCGGTCAGAACAGTTACTCGATCATGGACCAGTTCTCACTGGGTCAGGTACTCGGGTTCTCCATCGTCGTGGGCATCCTCAACGTGGTCGTCGGCACCGTGCTCGGCGCCATCGTGAGCGTCCTCTACAACCTCAGTGTTCGCATCACCGGCGGCTTGCTCGTCGGCTTCACGAACAACTGACACACCCGGGCCGGGTGAGCCGACCGCTCGATTTCGTTCTGCGAGATCCGTGGGGTAGGCTTTCATCCGGTCTGAGGGGCTATAGCTCAGGCGGTTAGAGCGCTTCGCTGATAACGAAGAGGTCCAAGGTTCAAGTCCTTGTAGCCCCACCAGTTCTTCGGAACACACGACAATTCCATCCCGTCGCCGATCACCTCGGTGGCACCCGGGGCCTTAGCTCAGTTGGTAGAGCGCCTGCTTTGCAAGCAGGATGTCGGGAGTTCGATTCTCCCAGGCTCCACTCGCGAAAGCCCCTGGTTGACGACTTCGTCGTCTGCCCAGGGGCATTCTGTGCTCATCCGCGCCGCCGCCCCTGCGGCGCGTCGTCGTGCGTGCTCGGGTCGGGCGCGTGCCGGTGCGCCGAGGTTCCGAAATCTCGGCATCTCGGGCGCGGCTGGGGACGGCCGTGGAACCTCGGCGGCTGGCGTGCGGCATGTCGTGGAACCTCGGCCTCGGCGTCAGCCGGCCAGCCAGTCAGTGGGCGCCTGGTCGCAGCCAGCACCCGGGAACGACGAAGGGCCCCGGCGGAGTGCCGGGGCCCTTCGTACGAACCGTGGAGGTCAGGCGGCAGGCTTCTCCGCCGTGTCAGCGTCGTCGGCAACCCACAGGTCGTCGTCGGCGCGGAGCGTCTGGTACGCGGCGTACGCGGCACCAGCAACGGCGACGACGCCGACGATGATGAGTGCGACACCACCGAAGCCGATGCCCTTCTTCTGCTGAGACGGCACGTACTTCACAGCAGCCTTCTTGGCCTTCTTGCCCTTCTTCTGGGCGTTCTTCACGATCTTCTTGACCCGGGGGTCCTTCGCGAGGTCGGTGACGCTCAGCACGGAGCCAGCGGTCGACACCAGTCCGGGGATGACCTCGGACTGGAACTTGTGCGAAGCGTTCTGTGCTGCGGACGTCGCAGCGTGGACCCCGGTCGCGACCGCGGGACGGATCCCGTTGTCGATCGCGTTCTGCACACGAGGGGCGATGTCCTTGCGGGCTGCGTCGGCTGCGTTCGACCGGGCTTCCGCCAGGATCGCGTTCGCGTGCTCGAGGACCTTGCGCTGCTCTCCGAGGAGCGAGGCGGTCTGGCCCTTGAGCTTCTTGATCTGCTTCCGACGCTTGCGCGGGATCTCGATCGTCGTCATCTGGTACCTCCATCGGATCGGCGTGACCCCATCCTGCCACCAGAGTCCCTGACAGGTCACGGAGCCTCACCTGTGGGTCCGGTCCGTACGCAGCCGGTACATGCGAGAATCGGAACATGTCTCTGCACACCGCTGTCGCAACGATCCACACCAACAAGGGCGACATCCGCGTCAACCTGTTCGGCAACCACGCACCGAAGACCGTCAAGAACTTCGTCGACCTCGCCACGGGCAAGCAGGAGTGGACCCACCCGGGTACGGGCAAGGTCTCCACCGACAAGCTCTACGACGGCGTCGTCTTCCACCGCATCATCAAGGACTTCATGATCCAGGGCGGTGACCCGCTCGGCCAGGGCATCGGCGGTCCGGGCTACCGCTTCGACGACGAGATCTCCCCCGAGCTCACGTTCCAGAACCCCTACATCTTCGCCATGGCCAACGCCGGCATCCAGGGCGGCCGTGGCACCAACGGCTCGCAGTTCTTCATCACCACGGTGGCGACGCCGTGGCTGCAGGGCAAGCACACCATCTTCGGTGAGGTCGCCGACGACGAGTCGCGTGCCGTGGTCGACGCCATCGAGGGTGTTCCCACCGACGGCCGTGACAAGCCCGTCGAGGACGTGGTCATCCAGAGCATCGACGTCGAAGGCGTCTGATCCTCACGTGACCGACCAGGCGTACAACCCGAACAACACCTGCTACCGGCATCCGGACCGGCAGAGCTTCGTGCTCTGCCAGCGCTGTGGGCGGACGATCTGCCCGGAGTGCCAGACGCCGGCGGCAGTCGGGGTGCACTGCCCGGAGTGCGTGCGTGAACAGCGCGCACAGTTCGCAGCGAACCGTCGCGCGTCCGGAGCCCCCAGTGGGCTGACGGTCGCGCGACGGCGCTTCGCGATGCTCGACCAGAAGGCGACGGTCGTCATCGTGGCGATCACGGTCGCCATCTGGCTGCTGGACCAGGTCAGTGGTGGCTTCTTCACCAGTCTGCTCGCCTACAACTCGCTGCTGCTGCCCACGCAACCGTGGCGAGTCGTGACCGTGCTCTTCGTCCACTCGGGCATCCTCCACATCGTGTTCAACATGTGGGCACTGTGGATCTTCGGCCGGATGCTCGAGAACATGCTCGGTGCCTGGCGATTCGTCGCGCTGTACTTCATCACGGGGATCTTCGGTTCGATGCTCGTCACGTTCCTCGCTCCCGGTACCTGGGTGGTCGGGGCGTCCGGTGCGATCTTCGGTCTCTTCGCGGCGTTCTTCGTGCTGCAGCGGAGCCTCGGGCAGAACGCAGTGCAGCTCCTCGTGATCATGGGCCTCAACCTGGTCGTCGGGTTCCTCCCGGGGACGAACATCTCGTGGCAGGCGCACGTCGGTGGCATCATCGGCGGCTTCCTGGTGGGTTTCGTGTTCGCCAAGACCCGGAACATCCGGCAGCGGCCGCTGCAGATCGGCCTGCTCGTCGCCACCGCGTTGGTGGGCATCGTCCTCACCGCTGTCGGGTACGCGGTCACCATCGGCTGACCCGATCCGGACACACGTCCACCGAACGCCCCGTCGCATCGGCGGCGGGGCGTTCGTCGTTCCGAGACATCCCTGCGCCCATCCCGTCGAGCGGTCAGTCTCCCGCGGAAGCGACAGTCTGCCGCCGACCTTTCGGCGACGTCTGACGCTTTCGCAGACAGGACGGCGCAGCCAGCCGCACGTTCGTGGCTTCCGCGACCGAACGGCGGACGGGAGGCACGGTGCCAGGCCGCCACGGGCCTCCAGTCCGCCGTCCACAAGGCGTCCGCAGAGTTATCCACAGGTGTGGAGAAACCGGTGAGTTACACGCGTGTGATTATCCCCATTGTGGACTCAGCTGTGGATAACTCCGGGGTCGGGGTGTGGATGACGATGTGGAGAGTGTGGAGAAGTGTGGAGAACCGTCCGGATCCTCGATGATCTGGGGATCAGCCGCAGCAGGTCCTGTGGAGAACGACAACGCCCGCCGCACCAGATGGTGCGACGGGCGTCGGAGTGTCTCGAGGCTGCGGATCAGCGCCAGCGGGTGGTCATGAGGAAGCCGATGAACATGATGCCGAAGCCGACCAGGATGTTCCACGAGCCGAGGCTCGGCACCGGCAGGGTCGCGTTCGAGATGTAGAAGACGATCACCCAGACGAGGCCGATGAGCATGAAGCCGAACATGACCGGCTTGAACCACACCGGGTTCGGGGCGTCCCCCGCGGTGTCGACCGAGTCGGCTCGGGTCCTCCGGGCGGGCTTGGTGCGGTCCTTGTCACTGGCCATGGCCGGTATCCTACCGTGACCACGTGTGTGGATCGGCCCGCAGACCGCTGCACACATCCCCCACGAGTACGGTGAACCGCCATGACCAGGATCCTCGTCGTCGACAACTACGACAGCTTCGTCTACACGCTGAACGGGTACGTCCAGCAGCTCGGAGCCGAGACAGACGTGGTGCGCAACGACGCCTTCCCCGAGTCGGAGATCGCGGACCGCATCGCCGACTACGACGGCATCCTGCTGTCGCCCGGCCCAGGCACCCCGGCCGACGCCGGCGTCTCGATCCCCACGGTGCACGCGGCGATCGCGTCCGGCACCCCCCTGCTCGGGGTCTGCCTCGGCCACCAGGCGATCGCAGAAGCCCTCGGCGCCACGGTCACGCACGCCGACGAACTCATGCACGGCAAGACCTCGCAGGTCGACCACGACGACAGCACGCTCTTCGCGGGCGTTCCGCACCCGTTCACGGCGACGCGGTACCACTCCCTCGCGATCGTCGACGGCACGGTGCCCGGCGAGCTCACCGTCACGGCCCGGACCGGCGGCGGCGTCATCATGGGCGTCCAGCACCGCGACCACCCGCTGTACGGGGTGCAGTTCCACCCCGAGTCGGTCCTGACCGAGGGTGGCTACCGCATGGTCGGCAACTGGCTCGAGACCACCGGTCTCTCCGGGGCCGCCGAGCGCGCCGACGGGCTCGGCCCGCTCATCGCGACGCACCGCAGCTGACTCGTCAGAGCGCACTCGACGGCGTCGCGCCTCGACGCGCATGGAGCAGTGGACGCGACGACCTGACGGGCCCGCGGACGCGTGGCGGGGGTGCGCCGGGCCTCCTGGCCGTCAGCGTGCCGACGGGAGGCCCGTCACCGGTCCGTCAGGCCACACGAGTGTGCGTGTGGTCGGCGCGACGGCCGCGGTGGCGTCGTTCCTGATCGGGACGGTCAGCGACCGTCGCCGTTGTCGCCGCCGGTGTCCCCGTTGTCTCCACCGGTGTCCCCGTTGTCGCCCTTGTCGTTCCCGTTGTCGGACGACGGGGCGTGGGTCGGCTGGCTCGACGCGGCGCAGTAGGTCAGGGCGACGGCACTGCCCTGGGCGACATCGCCCTGCGGGGTGTCCTGCTGTGTCACGAGGCCACCCGTGCACGAGTACGACGGCGACGGCGTGACGGTGAGGCCGAGCTGCTCGAGCGACGCCTTCGCCTCGGAGAACTGCTGGTTGGTGACGTTCGGCAGCTGCACCTTGCCGTTGGACACCGTGAGGTTGATCACGATGCCCTTGGTGTGGAGCGAACCGGACTCGGGGTCGGAACTCATCACGGTGCCCTCTGGCACGTCGGACGAGTAGTCGGAACTGATCGCGCCGACGCGGAAGCCGGCATCGTCCAGTGCCTGCTGAGCCGCTGCCTGGGACTGCCCGTTGAGCTCGGGGACCGGGACCCGCTCGGGGCCGAGGGAGACGACCACGTTGACGCTGGACTTCCGGCCCACGTTGATGCCGGAGCCCGGGTCGGTGCGGATGACCGTGCCCTTGTCGACCGAGTCGGAGTTCTCCTCGACCTTGACGGCCGTCAGGTCCTTCTTCTCGAGGGCGGTGGACGCGGCACTGAAGGTCGACCCGGTGACGTTCGGCACGCTCACGGACGACGACACCGGTGGCTTGCCCGGCTGCAGGTTCGCGACGAAGAACACGACCCCGACGATGACCGCGACCGTCAGCAGGATGCCGACCCAGATCCACGCCACCGGCGGACGGTTCTGCGTGCGCTGCGGGCGGTGCTCAGCAGTGTCGTCGTCGAGCTCGCGGAACGCCGCGGCGGGGTTCGACGTGGTGCGCGGGTCGACCCCGAACAGCACCGTCGAAGCGTCGTTCGCCGCGTTCTGCTGGATCTTCTTGGTGGATGCCGGAACTCGGCCCGCAGCGGCCTGCTGCAGGTCCGAGCGGAACTCGGCGGCGTTCTGGAAGCGGCGCGTGCGGTCCTTGACCAGGGCGTGCAGGGTCACGGCGTCGAGTGCCGGGGACACCTCTGGTGTGATCGACGACGGGGCGACGGGCTGCTCGCTGACGTGCTGGTAGGCCACCGCCACCGGGGTGTCACCGAGGAAGGGCGCACGGCCGGTGAGCAGCTCGAACAGCACGACACCGGTGGAGTAGATGTCCGTGCGGGCGTCGACGGTCTCGCCACGGGCCTGCTCCGGCGAGAAGTACGACGCAGTGCCGAGGATCGACGTGGTCTGCGCGACCGTGGCGGAGGTGTCGGTGATGGCTCGGGCGATGCCGAAGTCCATGACCTTGACCTGGCCGCTGTGCGTGACCATGACGTTGGCGGGCTTGATGTCGCGGTGCACGACGCCGGCGCGGTGGGAGTACTCGAGCGCGGTGAGGATGCCCTCGGTGATGCGGACGGCCTCGGCCGGAGCGACGGCGCCCTCGGCGATGATGTCGGAGAGCGGGCGGCCCTCGACGTACTCCATCACGATGAAGGGGACCTGCACCTCGGCGCCCGAGGTCTCGGTCACGGTCTCTTCGCCGGCGTCGTACACGCGGACGACCGTGGGGTGCGCCATACGTGCGGCGGCCTGGGCTTCCTGCCGGAACCGGGTGCGGAACGCCGGGTCGTTGGCCAGGCTCGGCTTCAGGAGCTTCACCGCGACCTTGCGACCGAGACGGGTGTCGTTGCCGAGGTGCACGGTTGCCATGCCGCCTCGGCCGATGACATCACCGATCTCGTAACGGTTGGCGAGGAGGGTGATCCCCGCGGTCACACCTTCTGGCACGTACTCCTCCGTCTGTCCGTCCGGGCTAGTGTACGGCAGCACCACCTGGTGAGACGCTGGTCAGGGAGGGGTCGACCGAACCGTTACCGAACGGTGTCGACAGTCCCCGTCCGGGGGTCGTTCAGTTGCCGTCCATCGGGGCGTCGGTCGGGTCGATGCCGTCGTTCGGGTCGGTCGTGGGCTCCTCGGTGGGCTCGGTCCAGGTGACCTGCGCCCCGGGCGACGAGTCGGAGACGACCGCGGTGCCGGACTGCGGCGACTTGCACGTCACCTTGTACGACAGGGTCACCGTGCCGGACTGCGCCGCCGCGACGGTGACCGCCGTGCCGGAGGTCGAGCCCGAGCTGCTGCCGTTCGACGGGACCGTACCGTTGTCGATCGTGTACGTGTAGCTCACGTCGGAGTACCCGGCGGGGCACTTGTCGTAGGACGGCCAGCTGAACGTGACGCGGCCGGAGTCGCTCACGGACCCACCGGTGGCACGCTCGGGCGCCTCGGCGGTCAGCACGTCGCCGAACGCCTTGATCGTCACCGTCGTGCCCTGCTCGAGGCTGCCCTCGGGGCTGAGCGACTCGACGGTGCCGACCTGGTCGGAGGACGTCGCGTTCGAACCGGCGACGACCTCGGCGACCAGGCCCCGACCGCGGAGCTGGTTCGCGACCTGCTCGGCGTTCTGGCCCGTGTAGTCGGCTGCCGACACCGTCACGCGGGTGTCGACCGGCGTCTGGGACGGGGTCTCGGACGGTGTCGTGGTCGGACGCGGGGTCCTCGACGCGGAGTTCGAGGGGGTCGGGTCCGGGTCGGCCGCACCGTTCAGCGCGAACGCTCCGACGACACCGGCGATGGCGAGCACCACGACGGTGCCGACGACCCACCAGATCCAGGCGCGCTTCTTCTTCGGTTCCTCGGGCTCGTCCGTCGCCGGGGAGCGCGGTCCGACGGGTCCACCGGCACCGCCGGCGGCCGCACCGGACTGGGTGCCGAGCAGCGCGGTGGCAGCGTCGTTGCCCTGACCCTGCGGCGGGTTGAACGCGACGGTGCCGCCCTGTGCGATGGCGGGGACGGCGACGGTGGCCGCCGCGACGTCACCACGGCGGAGCGCCTGTGCGGCGCGCGCCAGGTTGGCGGCGGTGGCGGGACGATCGGCGGGCTTCTTCGCGATGCACGAGATCACGAGGGCGGCGACGGGCTCGGGGATGTCCCCGGGCAACGCCGGCGGCTGCTCGTTGATGTGCGCCATCGCGATCGCGACCTGCGACTCGCCCGTGAAGGGACGACGACCCGCCAGGGCTTCGTACGCGACGATGCCGAGCGAGTAGATGTCGGTCGACGGCGACGCCGGGTGCCCGCTCGCCTGCTCGGGCGAGAGGTACTGCACGGTGCCCATGACCTGGCCGGTCGCGGTGAGCGGGACCTGGTCGGCGATGCGTGCGATGCCGAAGTCGGTGATCTTGACGCGGCCGTCCGGCGTGATGAGCAGGTTGCCGGGCTTGATGTCGCGGTGCACGAGACCGACCGCGTGCGCGGCCTGCAGGGCGTTCGCGGTCTGCGCGACGATGTCCAGGACCTTGTCGACCGGCAGCGTGTGCTCGCGCTCGATCATGGTCGAGAGCGCTTCGCCGGGGACGAGCTCCATCACGAGGTAGGCGCTGCCGTCCTCTTCGCCGTAGTCGAAGACGTTGGCGATGCCCTCGTGGTTGACGAGCGCAGCGTGCCGGGCCTCGGCGCGGAAGCGCTCGAGGAACCCGGGGTCGCCGAGGTACTCGTCCTTGAGGATCTTGAGTGCGACGGTTCGGCCGATGACGAGGTCGGTGGCCTGCCACACCTCTCCCATGCCGCCGATGGCGACCCGGGACGAGAGCTGGTACCGCCCACCGAAGGTGAGTCCGCTGGTGGGTCTCATTTGTTCAGCACCGCCTCCATGACTTTCTTCGCGACCGGGGCCGCGACTGTGTTGCCGACTCCCGACTGGCCGAGCCCGCCGCCGTCTCCGACGACGACCGCCACGGCGACCTCCGGGTCCTTCGCGGGCGCGAACCCGGTGAACCAGAGGGTGTAGGGATCGCCTGTTCCGCCCTCGGCCGTGCCCGTCTTCCCTGCGACGTCGACACCGTCGATCTTGGCATTCGTTCCGGTCCCGGCGTTCACGACGCTCTGCATGGCCTCGGTGAGGTCAGCGGACTCGGAGGAGGACAGCGGATCACTGTACTGCCTCGGGGAGAAGGACTCGACCGTCTTCAGGTCGCTCGTGGTGATCGAGTCGACGAGCGAGGGCTGCATGACCTTGCCGCCGTTCGCGATGCCGGCCGACACCATGGCCATCTGCAGCGGGGACACCCGGACGCTCGCCTGGCCGAACGCGCTGAGCATGAGCTGCGCGGTGGAGTCGACCTCGGGGTACTGGCTGGCGGTCGCGGACATCGGGACCTCGATGGCGTCACCGAAGCCGTACTTGTCGGCCATGCTCTTGATCGCGTCGTACCCGAGCTTCTGTCCGAGCTCGGCGAACGGGATGTTGCACGAGTATTGGATGGCCGTGCGGAGCTTGACCTTGTCGCCGCCCCCGCACGTGCCACCCTCGGCGTTGTTGATGTACGAGCTCGTGCCGGGGAGCTGCAGGCGCGACGGGTTCGGGAACGTCGAGTCGAGGTTGTACTTGCCGCCCTCGAGCGCCGCCGATGCCACGACGAGCTTGAAGACGGATCCGGGCGTGTACAGGTCGCCGCCGATGGCGCGGTTCTGCAGCGGGGACGACGAGGCGCCGAGCAGGGCGTCGTACTGCTCCTTGACCTTCGCGGTGTCGTGCGAGGTGAGGGTGTTCGGGTCGTAGCTCGGCTTCGAGACCATCGCGAGGATCTTGCCGGTCTTCGGCTGGATGGCCACGACGGCGCCGCTGTTCGTGCCGAGGGCGTCGTACGCGGCCTGCTGCACGGCGGGGTCGATCGTCAGGTTGACGTTGTCGCCCTGGACGTCCTGGCCGGTGAGGATCGAGTTGAGGTTCTGGAAGAACGAGGCGTCGGAGTTGCCGGAGAGCACGGTGTTCTCCGCGCTCTCGATGCCGGTGTTGCCCTGGCCGATGGTGAAGTACCCGGTGACCGCCGAGTACAGGTCGCCGTTCGTGTACTTGCGCTGGTACTCGTACTGGTCGTCCACGGGGGTCGACTCGGCGATCGGGCTGCCGTCGACGAGGATCGCGCCACGCTTGGTCGAGTAACTGTCCAAGATGGTGCGCGAGTTGCGGGAGTCGGCGCGGAGTGTGTCCGCCGAGAAGAACTGGATCGAGGTCGTCGACACGAAGAGTGCGACGAACATGAGCACGATGACGGTCGAGACACCGCGGAGCTGTCGGTTCATCGACGACGCTCCTTCCTGGTCGCGCGCGCGGACCGCCCGCTCGCGGCGGGGATCGCGCCCTGCTGGACGCGTTGTTCGGCTGGGATGGAATCGGTGAGTCGCAGCAGCATCGCGGCGATGATCCAGTTGGCGATGAGCGAGGAACCACCCGCGGCCATGAACGGCGTGGTCAGGCCGGTCACCGGGATCACGCGGGTGATGCCACCGACGACGACGAACACCTGCAGGGCGATCACGAAGCCGAAGCCGACGCCGAGCAGCTTGCCGAAGTCGTCCTGCGCCATGAACCCGACGCGGATGCCGCGCGAGGCCAGCACGATGAAGAGCGCCAGGATCGCGAAGACACCGATCAGGCCGAGCTCCTCGCCGAGCGAGGCGATGATGTAGTCCGCGTTGGCGACCGGCGTGATGTACGGGCGCCCCTGGCCGAGGCCGGTGCCCGTGATGCCGCCGTTCGCGAAGCCGAACAGTCCCTGCACGAGCTGGTAGCTCGCCTGGGTGTCGCGGCTGAAGACCTCTTGGTTGAACGGGTCGAGCCACTGCTCGAAGCGGCCGTGCACGTACTCGAGGACGCTCTGCGCGACGAGGGCGCCGCCGACGAACAGCACGAGGCCGATGGCCACCCAGCTGATGCGCGCGGTCGCGACGTAGATCATCACGAGGAACAGGCCGAAGTACAGCAGCGCCGTGCCGAGGTCGCGCTGGAAGACGAGGACCGCCATCGCGGCGCCCCACATCACCAGGATCGGGCCGAGGTCGCGGGCACGCGGGAACGTCATGCCGAGGAATCTCTTGCCGACGATCGACAGCGAGTCGCGCGCGGTGACGAGGTACCCGGCGAAGAAGAGCGCCATGGTGATCTTCGCGAGTTCGCCCGGCTGGAACGAGAACGGTCCGACGCGAATCCAGACCCGTGCTCCGCCGGGTGCGTAGCCGATGCCGGGGAGCATCGGCAGCAGCAGCAGCGCGATCGTCAGGAACATGAAGATGTAGCGGTAGCGCTGCAGGAACCGGTGGTTCCGGACGACCAGCAGCGTGATGATCGCCAGGACCATCGCGAGCATCGTCCAGACGATCTGCTTCACACCGATGGCGTCCCAGCCGGTCAGGCCGTTGTGGACGTCGATGCGGTAGATCTCCGCGATGCCGATGCCGTTCAGCACGAGGGCGATCGGCAGGACGAACGGGTCGGCGTTCTTGGCGACGACCCGCAGCACGACGTGCATCACGAGCCCGAGCCCGAGGATGCCCCCGCCGACCCACAGCACCGAGGTGTCGAACAGTCGCCCCTTGGTGCCGAGCTGCACGAGCACCATCGCGCCGGCGCAGATGCCGCAGGCGATGACGAGCAGCACGAGCTCGAGGTTCCGAGCACGGGCGGGTTCACGGAGCTTGATCGTGATCGCCTGCGTGAACGACTGGGCGGTGGCGTTGCTCATCGCGAGCCCCGGGTCGGGGACGGGGAGGGCGTCGACGACCGGGTCGGTGACGGCGAGGGTGACGAGGTGGATCCGCCGTCACCGCCGGTACCGGCTTGGTCCTGCCCGGTCTCGGCGGCCTTGCGCAGTCGGTCGACGATGTCCCGCGCGTCGTCGAGCGACTGCGCGTTGATCGTCGAGCGGACGTTCTCGCGGGTGTAGTCCGGCAGCATCGACACGGTGATGTCGGTGTCCTCGTAGACGTCCGACAGCGCCAGTGGTCCGATCGACTGCTGGACGCCCTTGTAGATCGCGACGGTGCCGCGGTCGGTGCCGACGTAGTAGTGGTCCTGGGTGATCCGCCAGCCGAGGAACACGGCCCCGACCAGGGCAGCGACCGCCACCACGAGCGCGACCGTCCACGAGACCCGGCGTCGGATGCGGCGTCGGCGGTCCTCGGCGATGAGTTCCGCGAAGAACTGGTCGGACTCGGGCTCGAAGTGCGAGTCCTCCGGGGCGGTGGTGACCTTGAGCGGGTGCAGCAGGATCGTGGGGAGGCGGATCGGCTTGCGACCGGTCGAGGCCTCGAAGGTCAGGGGAGCGGCCGCGGACCCGACGGTGGTGGCCGCGTCGTCGTCGTCGTCGACCTCGTCCGCGGTGACGTCCATGACGACGACGGTGACGTTGTCGGGGGCGCCGTGGTCGAGGGTCTCCTTGACCAGGCGCTGCGTGACCTGGTTGGCGTCCATGTTCGACGCCAGGGCGTGCCGGATGCGCTCTTCGGCCAGGTACGACGACAGGCCGTCGGAGCACAGCAGCCAGCGGTCGCCCGGCTGGATGTCCATGATCGCGGTGTCGACCTCGGGTGCCGCATCCACGTCGCCGAGCACCCGCATGAGCACCGAGCGACGGGGGTGGACCGCGGCTTCCTCCGGGGTGATCCGGCCGCTGTCGACCAGGCGCTGCACGAAGGTGTGGTCCGACGTGATCTGCTGCAGCTCGCCGTCGCGGTGGCGGTAGATGCGCGAGTCACCGATGTGCGCGATCGCGATCTGCTCACCGACCCGGATCATCGCGGACACCGTGGTGCCCATGCCGGTCAGTTCCTGGTGCTCGAAGACCGTCTCGGTGATGAGCTGGTTCGCGGCGATCAGGGCCGACTGCAGCGCGAACTCGGCGTCGTGGGCCGAGGGGAACTCGCGGTCCACCTCCCTGATGCGCCGGATCGCGATGGCCGAGGCGACGTCGCCTCCGGCGTGCCCACCCATGCCGTCCGCGACCGCGAACAGGTGCGCCCCGGCGTAGCCGGAGTCCTGGTTGTTCGCGCGGATGCGGCCCACGTGGGACACAGCGGCGCTCAACGTGCGAGCGGTCATGCCGGGTTACCGCCGCAGCTCGAACGTCGTCGTCCCGATCGTGATCGGCGTGCGCTCCGCGACGATCAGGGGAGCGCTCACCTTCTGACCGTTGACGAAGGTGCCGTTCGTGGACTCGAGGTCGGTGAGGAGCCAGCCGTCGGCGCGCAGGTCGAGCCGGGCGTGGTTGGTCGAGGTGTAGTCGTCGCGGATCACGACGTTGGACTCGCTGGAGCGGCCGATCGTGATCGGCCCGCCGCCGAGTGGCATCTCCATGCCCTCACGCGCGCCTTCGGTGATCACGAGGCGCACCGCTGCCGGCGAGGGCGACTGCGTCGCCGCCGTGGGTTGCCCGATGAGGTCGGTGAACGCACCACCCGAGGCCGCTGCCGGCGCCGCCGCTGCGGGGATCGTCGGGGTCGTCGGGCCGGAGGGAGCCGACTTGGAATCCGTGGGGATCGTGCGCACGCGCTGGCCGAAGAGATCACTGCGCAGGGCGAAGACGATCACGAAGACGAACAGCCAGAGCACCGCGAGGAACGCGAAGCGCAGGACGAGCAGGGTCAGGCCTGTGGTCATCGAGCACCTCCGTCGTTCTCCGGGATCACCCGGAACACCATACGGGTACGACCGATCTCGATGGTGGAGTCCGGCTCCACGATCGCCTGTTGGAAGTGCTGTCCGTTCAGCTTCGAGCCGTTCGTCGAGCCCAGATCCGTGGCCTGGGCGTGCTTGCCGTCCCACAGGACCTCGACGTGCTTCCGGCTCGTCCCGGTGTCCGCGATGGTGATGTCGGCGTCGCTGCCACGGCCGATCACGGTGCGTCCGCGCTGCAGGCGGTGGCGCTGCGAGCCGATGTCGATCACGGCGATCCAGGCGACGTCGCGCTGCACCGTGGTGGAGTCGATCTGCAGGATGCCGGTCGACAGGGTGCCGTCCTGCTGCAGCCGGATGGTGACCGGTCCGGAGAACGAGTAGTTCTGCGCGACGGCGTGCTGGTGGGCCATCTGCGTGAGTTCGTCGATGAGCGGACGACCGACGTCGTTCATGCGCGTGAAGTCCGGCGGTGCGAGGCGCACGGTGAACTCGTTCGGCACGAGGATGCGCTCTCGCGACACCACGGCGGCCTTCGTGTCGAGCTCACGGCGCAGGGCGCTGGAGATCTCGACCGGCTGCACACCGGAGCGGAAGGTCTTCGCGAACGCGCCGTTCACGGCGCGCTCCAGCCCTCGCTCGAAGTTGTCCAGCAGGCCCATGTGTCTCCAGAGTCGTCGGTCGTCAACCACTGCATGGTAGTGGTTGGCGCAGGGGGCAGTCTGTGCGTGGTAGTGTTTTGGGGCTGGCGCGAGTGGCGGAATTGGTAGACGCGCACGGTTCAGGTCCGTGTGCTGGAAACGGCGTGGGGGTTCAAGTCCCCCCTCGCGCACCAGGCGAAACAGCGAAAGGCCCCGGAGGAATCCGGGGCCTCTCGTGTTCTTCCAGGACGTACCGGAGCGGCCGTCGCCGGTGGGCGGATCAGGCCCGATCGCCGTCCGTCGCGTGGTCGGGATCCGGCCAGGAGGCGCGGCTCGACCCCGACACGCCGGGTCCGGAGACCCCGTGGTCGGTTCTTCCCGCATCGCTCGGTGCGAAGAACGGGCGCGCGCTGGGCAGGAAGAGGAGGACCGCGGCGACGACCGACAGCGCGATCGTCAGGAGTCCGAGTTCGCCGCTCGTGAGGCTGAGCACCGCACGGGCCGCGGCGATGACGACCAGCGCGATGCGTGCCACCCGCGAACCGGCGGCCGTGCGGACGACCGCCCACCCGACGAGTCCCCAGACCACGATGGCGACGAGCACCGTCAGGACCGTGCCGATGGCGTTGCCGCCCGTTCCCGCCACGAACTGCAGGACGGTCGCCACCAGGCAGACCGCGACCCAGACGAGCCAGAGCACGAACGACACGGTGACGACCTGCGGTCGGTCCGGGCGACGGGTGAACGGTGTCCTGGTCATGGCTGCACGGTACCGGGCGGGCAGGTCGTGCGAGCAGCCGCCCCGCTAGCGTGACCAGGTGACCGATGATCGTGCAGCAGCCCCTCGTCCCGGTGTCGACGTCCCCGATGCCCGTGGGCGGACCGGACTCGACGCCGTCGGCCGTGACCTCGACCGCAACCCCGACGTCGTCGTGCGGGACGTCGAGGTCGTGTCGGACGGCTGGCACGTGCTCCGTCGCACCACGCTCGACGTCCGGCGCCGGGACGGCCGGTGGGACCGACAGCAGCGGGAGACCTACGACCGCGGGAACGGCGCCACCGTGCTGCCGTACGACGCCGAGCGCCGTACCGTCCTGCTCACCCGGCAGTTCCGGTGGCCGGCGTACGTGAACGGGCACCCGGACGGCATGCTCATCGAGGCAGCGGCGGGGCTGCTCGACGAGGACGACCCCGAGACCGCCGTCCGCCGCGAGGCCGCCGAGGAGCTCGGCATCCGGCTGGGCGACCTGGTGCGCGTCGGCGACGTCTTCATGAGCCCCGGTTCGGTCACCGAGCGTGTCCACTTCTACGTCGGTGCCTACACACCGGCGGACCGGGTCGAGGCGGGCGGCGGGGTCGAGGACGAGGGCGAGGACATCGAGGTGCTCGAGCTGGCACTCGACGAGGCCCTCGCGATGGTCGAGGACGGCCGGATCGCCGACGGCAAGACGATCATGCTGCTGCAGTGGGTGGCATTGCGGTCAGTGGCACCGCGGCGGGTGTCACCCCGACAGGGCTGAGCCGTCCAGGCCCACCGCTCGGGCGATCGTCGTGCGGACCAGGCCCTCGCGGGTCGGTCGATCGAGGTAGTCGACCAGGGCGTACCCGTTGGTGGCGTCGACGAGCGCGAAGAGCAGGCGTCCCACGCCGTCCGGGTCGTCGGTCCGCAGCACGCCCGCGCGCACCCCGTCGACGACGACCGTGGTCGCGAGGAGCTGCCAGTCGTCCATGACGTCCCGTGCCGCGGTCGCCAGCGCCGCGTTCGTGCGGCCGATGCTCCACGCGTCGGCCCACAGGGTGGCGACGTCGTCGCGCGCGGGATCGGCGATGCAGCCGAGCAGGGTGCGGAGGCCGGAGACGGGGTCGGGCGCAGCGCCGACGATCGCGCGGACCTCGGCGACCTCGGCTGTCGCGACGGTGCGGAACGTCTCGCCGACCAGGTCCTCCATGCTCGGGCGGTAGTGGGCGACGAGCGACGGCGCGACCCCGATCACGGCGGCGACCCCGCGGAGCGTCACCGCCGCGAGGCCCTCGGCGCGCGCCAGGTCGACGGCGGCCGCCGTGATCTGGGATCCGCGTTCGGCCGGGCTGAGGCGCCGGCGGGCCGGTGTCGACGGCATCGTCCCACCGTATCCGCGGGTCACGCGCCTTCGACGACGAACGCCGCCCATAGGTCGGCCCGGGTCGCGAAGACGGAGAGGTCGCGGTCCAGGAGTCGGCCGGCGTGCTCGACCCGGGAGCGTGCGGTGTGGCGGTGGATGCCGAGCACCTGGGCGGCGCGGTCGTACTCGCAGTTCTGCTCGAGCCAGGCGCGGACGGTGCGGGTGAGCTCGGTGCCCGCCGACCGGTCGTGTTCGAGCAGTGGAGCGAGGAACGCGCGGGCGACGGCTCCGGCGTCGACGTCCACGTGGGCCAGGTGTGCGAGGACGCCCTCCCGGGCGAGGTCGCCGAACTCGGTGGTGCCCGGTCGTCCTTCGCGCCGACGGTCCAGGGCCTGCACGGCCTCGGTGCGAGCGCGGCCGAACGACCGGTACGCAGCACCGTCCGACAGGCCGGCCCGGAGGTCGAAGCGCCCGACCAGTTCCTCGACGATCGCGGTGTCGTCGGCGCTCACGCACAGGAAGAGGGCGTCGTCGACGGCGAAGAAGAGCTGTCCGGGCCGGTCCTGCACCCACAGTTCGAGCAGGTCGACGACGGTGTCGAGATCGTGGTCGTCGACGTCGAGGGCCGCGATCCGGACGGGTTCGGCGGGCAGGGGACCCCACACCTCGCGCGACGTCGACTGGACCACCTCCGGATCGCCGACCGAGAGCATGGTGAGCAGGCCGGTGCGCAGGAGCCCGCGTGCCCGGGCCAGCTCACGGTTCTGCTGCAGCGCGAGTCCGGCGAGGGCGATGACGGACGTCACCACCTCACGACCGGCGCGGTCGAGCGCACCGCCGTTCGCGATCGCGAGCACGCCGCTCAGGTGGCCACCGCTGCCGAGGGTCTGCAGGGTGAACCCGGTGTGGTGCTCGGTGGTCACCGGCAGGCTCGCCCGCTGTCCCGCGCGCAGCAGGCGCAGTGCCTCGCTCCGGAGCAGCTCGAGGTCCTGCGCGGGCACGCCGTCCGCCGGGTGCCCACGGTCCAGGCGCCCCGACACGTCGAAGAGCCCGACCCAGCCGTCGAGCTGCCCCGAGAGCTCGGCGATCGTGGCGCCGAGTCCGTCCGGGCGCATCGCCGCGAGCGAGATCGCCCGCTGTGCGGCGAGGGCCCAGGCGTTCCGGGCGTTTGCGTCGCGGGCGACCGCTTCGGCGTTCGCCTGCGCGACCGCGATGAACGAGGTCTCGTAGGGCACCTCGAACAACGGGAGTCCGTGCTGCGAACAGGCGGCGACGAGGGCGTCCGGGGTGCCGGCGCGGACGACCTCGGTGCCGAACCCGAGTGCGACGACGCCCCGCTCGACGAGTCGGCGGACGTAGGGGCCGGCGACGTCCTCCGGGACCTCGGCCTCGGCGCCGAACTGGGTGCCCGTGGTCAGCAGTCCCTGCCCGTCGGCCAGGAACGGCGTCGGGTCCTCGAGGTCGGAGCTGTGCAGCCACGACAGCGGTGTGTCGAGGGCGTCCGTGTCCGCGTCGGTCAGCGGGCGGAGGCGGAGGTCGGCACGGTGCAACAGGGAACGCAGCGTCGCGGGCATGGGAGCACCTTATCCACCGGGGCGATCGGGCCGGTGCTCGATGTACACGGTGGACAGCCGCCGTGGTCACCGCAGGCTCCTACCATCGCCGCATGTCCTCCACCGCAGCACCCTCGATCAGTGCGCCCACCGGCGGCCCCTCGCTGCCCCAGGAACGACGGCTCGTCACGGCCGTCCCCGGCCCCCGGTCACGCGAGCTCATGGCGCGGAAGGCCGGAGCCGTCGCAGCCGGGGTCGGCGTCGCCGTGCCGATCGCCGTCGTCGCGGCCGGTGGCGGGGTCGTCGTGGACGCGGACGACAACTCGTTCGTCGACCTGGGGTCCGGGATCGCCGTGACCAGCGTCGGCAACGCGCACCCCGCCGTCGTCGCCGCGGTCACCGAGCAGGTCGCTGCCTTCACCCACACGTGCTTCACGATCGCCGCCTACGACGGGTACGTCGCGGTCGCCGAGGCACTCAACCGGCTGACCCCCGGTGACCACGAGAAGCGCACGGCGCTGTTCAACTCCGGCGCCGAGGCCGTCGAGAACGCCGTGAAGATCGCCCGCAAGCACACCGGTCGGCAGGCCGTCGTGGTGTTCGACCACGCGTACCACGGCCGCACGAACCTCACGATGGCGCTCACCGCGAAGAACCAGCCCTATAAGGACGGCTTCGGACCCTTCGCGCCCGAGGTCTACCGGGTGCCGATGTCCTACCCGTTCCACGACGGGCTCTCCGGGCCCGAGGCGGCGAAGCGCGCGATCAGCCAGATCGAGAAGCAGGTCGGCGCGGCGAACACCGCGGCGCTGCTCATCGAGCCGATCCAGGGGGAGGGCGGGTTCGTCGTCCCCGCGCCCGGGTTCCTCACCGCCCTGTCCGAGTGGACCACGGCGAACGGCGTCGTGCTCATCGCCGACGAGGTGCAGACCGGCTTCGCGCGCACCGGGTCGATGTTCGCGAGCGAGCACGAGGGGATCGTGCCGGACGTCGTCACGACCGCGAAGGGCATGGCCGGCGGTCTGCCCCTGTCCGCCGTGACCGGGCGCGCCGAGATCATGGACTCCGCGCACGTCGGCGGGCTCGGCGGCACCTACGGCGGCAACCCGATCGCCTGCGCTGCCGCCCTCGCCGCGATCGACGCGTTCGAGCACGACGGGCTGATCGACCGAGCCCGCGAGATCGGGGACGTGCTGCTCGGACGACTCCGTGCCGCACAGACGACCGACCCGCGGATCGGCGACGTCCGCGGACGCGGCGCGATGGTCGCGATGGAACTCGTGGACCCCGCGACCGGAGAACCGGACGCAGCACTGACCGGGAAGGTGGTGCGGTCCGCGTTCGAGCACGGCGTCATCGCGCTGACCGCCGGCACGTACGGCAACGTCGTCCGGTTCCTGCCCCCACTGTCGATCGACGACGCCCTGCTCCACGAGGGACTCGACGTCGTCCTGGAAGGACTCGCAACAGCATGACCACCGGCACCACCACCGCCCCCGCGGCCGACCGCACCGACGCCGAACGCGAGCTGCTCGCCCGCGTCCCCACGGGCCTCCTGGTCGACGGCGCATGGCAGCCGTCGGCCGACGGCCGGACCTTCGCCGTCGTCGACCCCGCCACCGGCGAGACGCTGCTCGACATCGCCGACGCAACCCCCGAGGACGGTGTCCGAGCGCTCGACGCCGCGGAAGCGGCCAAGACGGGCTGGGCGACCACACCGCCGCGGCACCGCGCCGAGCTGCTGCGTCGCGCGTTCGACCTGCTGCAGGAACGGCGCGAGGAGTTCGCGCTGCTCATGACGCTCGAGATGGGCAAGCCGCTCGCCGAGGCCCGCGGCGAGGTCGCGTACGGCGGGGAGTTCCTGCGCTGGTTCTCGGAGGAAGCGGTCCGGATCGGCGGCTCGTACGGCACCAACCCGGAGGGCACCGGCCGTGCCACCGTCTCCCACAAGCCCGTCGGCACCGCGTTCCTCATCACGCCGTGGAACTTCCCGCTGGCGATGGCGACCCGGAAGATCGCACCGGCGCTCGCCGCCGGATGCACGGTCGTCGTGAAGCCGGCCGAACTGACGCCGCTCACGACCCTGCTGTTCGTCGACCTGCTGCGCGAGGTCGGTCTGCCCGCCGGGGTGGTCAACGTGGTGCAGACCACGCGGGCCGCCGACGTCTCCGCGACGGTGATCGCCGACCCCCGGCTCCGGAAGCTGTCCTTCACGGGCTCGACGCCGGTCGGACGCACACTGCTCGCCCAGGCGGCGCAGAACGTGCTCCGGACGAGCATGGAGCTCGGCGGCAACGCCCCGTTCCTGGTGTTCGCCGACGCCGACCTCGACCTGGCCGTGGAGGGCGCGCTCGCCGCCAAGTTCCGCAACACCGGGCAGGCCTGCACCGCCGCGAACCGGTTCCTGGTGCACGAGGACGTCGTCGACGAGTTCACGCGCCGGGTGACCGCACGCGTCGAGGCCATGCGGGTCGGACGCGGCACCGAGGACGGCGTCGCCATCGGACCGCTCATCGACGACCGTGCCGTCGACAAGGCGCACCGCCTGGTCACCGACGCGCTCGACCGCGGGGCGACGCTCCGCACCGGCGGACACCCGGTCGACGGCCCCGGCACCTTCTACGCGCCCACGGTCCTGACCGACGTGCAGCCCGGCAGCGACCTGCTCCGCGACGAGATCTTCGGACCCGTCCTGGCGATCCGGACGTTCCGGACCGAGGACGAGGCCGTGGCCGCCGCCAACGACACCGAGTACGGTCTGGTCGGCTACGCGTTCACCGAGGACCCGGCCCGCGGCCAGCGCCTGATGGAGCGGCTCGAGACCGGCATGCTCGGACTCAACACCGGGGTCGTCTCGAACGCGTCGGCCCCGTTCGGCGGGGTGAAGCAGTCCGGCCTCGGCCGCGAGGGCGGCGGCGAGGGCATCGCCGAGTACCTCGAGACCATGTACACGCTGACCCCGGGCCCGTTCCGGAGCACCACCACCGAAGGAGCAGCACGATGATCGAGAGCGACGTCGTCGTCATCGGAGCCGGTGTCACCGGCCTGACCGCCGCGAACCGCCTGCGCGCCGCGGGACTGACCGTCACGGTGCTCGAGGCGCGCGACCGTGTGGGGGGCCGCACCTGGACGAACGACATCGAGGGGGTCACGCTCGAGATCGGTGGCCAGTGGGTCTCGCCCGACCAGACCGCGCTGCTCGAGACCCTCGACGAACTCGGGCTCGACACGTACGACCGGTACCGCGAGGGCTCCAGCGTCTACGTCGACGCCGAGGGCACCCGCACCGAGTACACCGGCGACATCTTCCCGCTGCCCGAGGCGACGGCGAACGAGATCGAGCGACTCGTGACGGTCGTCGACGAGTACGTCGCAGCGGTCGACCCCGCGCGTCCGTGGGAGTCCCCACACGCGGCGGCACTCGACGAGGTCTCCTTCCGCGCCTGGCTCCACACGCTGAGCGACGACCGCGTCGCCACCGACAACGTCGAACTGTTCATCGCCGGCGCCATGCTCACGAAGCCGGCACACGCGTTCTCGGCACTGCAGGCCCTGCTGATGGCTGCCTCTGCCGGGAGCTTCACGAACCTGGTCGACGCCGACTTCATCCTGGACAAGCGCGTCGTCGGCGGGATGCAGCAGGTGTCGGAACGCCTCGCGGAGCGCCTCGGTGACGCCGTGCACCTCGACGCGCCGGTGCGCACCCTGCGCTGGACCGACGACGGGGTCGTCGCGCTCGCCGACGGCGGTCTCGAGGTCCACGCCCGGCAGGCGCTCGTCGCCGTGCCGCCGCCCCTGTACTCGCGGATCTCGTACGAACCCCCGCTGCCCCGTCGCCAGCACCAGCTGCACCAGCACCTGTCGATGGGCTTCGTCATCAAGGTGCACGCCGTCTACGACCGGCCGTTCTGGCGCGGCGCCGGGCTCTCCGGCACCGCGTTCAGCCCGTACGAGGTCGTGCACGAGGCGTACGACAACACCGAGCACGGCTCGGAGCAGGGCACGCTCGTCGGGTTCGTCTCCGACCAGCACGCGGACGACCTGTTCGCGCTGTCGGTCGAGCAACGGAAGGCCCGGGTGCTCGCATCGCTCGCGCACTACTACGGCGACGAGGCCCTGCGCCCGGTCGTGTACTACGAGAGCGACTGGGGCACCGAGGAGTGGACCCGCGGCGCCTACGCGGCGAGCTTCGACCTGGGCGGGCTCGTCCGCTACGGCGCCGACCAGCGTGCAGCCGTCGGTCCGATCCGGTTCGCGTCGAGCGACCTGGCCGGGCAGGGGTACCAGCACGTCGACGGTGCGGTGCGGATCGGGCGTGAGGTCGCCGACGAGATCCTGGCCGTGACCCCGGTCGCCGCCGGCTCGGGCGCTGCCGCCTCGTCCGTCTGAACGGGTGCAGCGCCGACCGCGCGTAGCGTCCGGGCCATGAGCGACACGACGGCGAACGGATCCAGCGACCCCAGCGAGGCCGAAGCGCAGTACACCGAGGACCTGCCCGACGGGTCGCCCACGGGCGACGCGACGAAGGACCCCGCGCAGGACAGCGACACGGACTCCGGCGGCGAGCCCGCCGACCCGCAGCAGTAGCGGCGACCGACGAGCAGACGGGAGGCACGGTGCCAGCTGGCACCGTGCCTCCCGTCCGTCGTGGAGCCGGGTCCAGAGCGTCCGTCAGCCGATGCGGATCAGCTTCTTGTTGACGAACTCGTCGGCCCCCAGGGGGCCGAGTTCGCGGCCGAAGCCGCTGCCCTTGACGCCGCCGAACGGCAGTTCGGGGCTGTCCGCGCCGACGATGTTGACGTAGACCATGCCGGCCTCGAGCCGGTCCGCGACGCGGAGTGCCTGGTCGGCGTCGGTCGTGAACAGGTACGAGCCGAGGCCGTACGGGGTGTCGTTGGCGAGTGCGACGGCGGCGTCCTCGTCGGCGACGCGGTACACGGCGGCGACGGGGCCGAAGAACTCCTCGCGGTACGCGTCGTTGTCCGGCGTGACGTCGGTGAGGATCGTCGGCACGTAGGCGTTGCCCTGGCGGTCACCACCGGTGACGACGGTCGCACCCTGCGCGACGGCGGACGCGAGCTGCTCCTGCAGCCGGTCCGCGGCGGTCCGGGACGACAGCGGGCCGAGCTCGGCACCGGGCACGGACGGGTCCGTCGGCGAGACCGCGGACATGGCCGTCGTGAACTTCGCCAGGAAATCGTCGTACAGGTCGTCCACCACCAGGAAGCGCTTCGGGGCGTTGCAGACCTGCCCGTTGCCCTCGAGGCGGGTCGTGACGGCGGACTCGACGACCGAGTCGAGATCGTCGGTGGACAGCACGATGAAGGGGTCCGACCCACCGAGCTCGAGCACGACCTTCGTGAGGTTCCGGCCGGCGATCTCGGCGACGGCGGCACCGGCGCGGGCGGACCCGGTCAGCGAGACCCCCTGCACGCGCGGGTCGGCGATGACGTCTGCGGCCTGGTCGTTCGTCGCGAAGACGTTCGTGTACGCGCCCTCGGGGAACCCGGCGTCGTGGAAGATGCGCTCGATCGCCAGGGCCGACTCGGGGCACTGCGGTGCGTGCTTGAGCAGGACCGTGTTGCCGATGAGCAGGTTCGGACCGGCGAACCGGGCGATCTGGTAGGCGGGGAAGTTCCACGGCATGATGCCGAGCAGCACGCCGATCGACGACTTCCGGATGAAGGCGCTGCCCTCGGAGCCGTCGGCCAGGGTGATCGGCTGGTCGGCGAGGAACTCCTCGGCGTGGTCGGCGTAGTAGTCGTAGATGTCGGCGCAGAAGTCCACCTCGCCCTCGGCCTGGTCGATCGGCTTCGCCATCTCGCGCACGATCGTGGCGGCGAGGTCGGCGTGACGCTCCCGGTACAGGTCCGCGACGCGGTGGAGCAGGGCCGCGCGGTCGGCGACGGTGCTGGTGCGGCCCCACTCGCCGTGGGTCTGGTGGGCGGTGGTGACGGCGGCGCGCAGCTCGTCGTCGGTGATGGTCGGGAACGTCTCGAGGGTCGTGCCCGTGGTGGGGTCGGTGACGGCGTACATGGCGTCCTCTCGTGGTGGGTCAGGCCTGGTCGGTCAGCTGCTTGTTGACGCCGGTAACCGGCTGGTTCTCGTCGAAGCTCTTCGGCAGCACCCGGAAGCCCTTCGTGATGACGAGCAGGTAGGCGAAGCCGATCGCAGCCCACACTCCTCCTGCGATCAGTGCGTCGGCGTGGAGCTGCGACCAGAGCACCCCCGTCAGGACCATCGCGAGGCCGGGCAGGACGATGTACTTCCACCGGTCACCCGCGGTGTGGCGGCGGCCCTGCCGGACGGCGAAGTGCACGATGACGCTCGCGTTGACGAAGGTGAAGGCGACGAGCGCGCCGAAGTTGATGTACGACGAGATGGTGTCGAGCGAGAAGCTCATCGCGAGCAGCGTGACCGCCCCGACGAAGACCACGTTGAACACCGGGGTGTGCGTGCGCGGGTTGACGTAGCCGAACACCCGCTTCGGCAGGACGTTGTTCCGACCCATCACCATGAGCATGCGGGCGACGCTCGCGTGCGAGGCGAGCCCCGACGCCAACGCGGCGACGAACCCGGCCGACACCAGGACCGCCTGGAACACCGGGCCACCGACGAGCAGGCCGATCTGGGGGAGCGGGTCGTCGGTGAACTCGCCGAACGGGGTGTTCGTCGGGAACCGCAGCTGCGCGAAGTACGCGGACACCAGGAAGATCGCGCCGCCGAGCAGCACCGTCAGCATGATCGCCTTCGGCATGATCCGGATCGACTTCGCCTCTTCCGTGTACATCGTCACGGCGTCGAAGCCGATGAACGAGAAGCAGACCACCGTCGCACCGGTGAGCAGGGCGGACATCGTCACGCCATCGTGCACGAACGGCTCGGTGCTCGCGATCGTGCCGGCCCCGGCACCGTGGACGAGTTCGATGACCGTGAAGACCACGAACGCGATCATCGCCAGGATCGCGCCGATGAGCAGCACCATGTTCAGGTTCGACGTGCCCCGCATCGACAGGCAGATCACCGTCGTCACGAACACCGTGTAGACGACGACCGTCACCCACGACGGCAGTGCCGGGAACACCTGCTCCAGGTAGAGCCGGATGATCAGGGCGTTCACCATCGGCAGCAGCAGGTAGTCGAGCAGGGACGCCCAGCCGACCATGAACCCGAGGTTCGGGTGCATGGACTCCCGCACGTACGTGTAGGCCGAACCGGCCGCCGGGTAGACCCGGACCATCTTCCCGTAGCTGATCGCCGTCAGGGCCATGATGACCAGCGCGATCAGGTACGCGCTCGGCACGGCGCCGTCGGTCTGCCCGGAGACGATGCCGAAGGTGTCGAACACCACCGTCGGGGTCATGTAGCCGAGGCCCAGGCCGACGATCGCCCAGAGTCCGAGGCTCCGCTTCAGGGAACCGCCGCGCGCAGGTGTTGCCGGTGCTGTCGGTGTGGGGACCGCGGTCGGTGATGCCATGTGCGTGGACTTCCCTGCTGGGTCGGGGGATGGGCAGCGCCGGAGCTGGGCTGGGCAGCGTCGCCCGGACTGGTTCGGAGCAACATACCGATGTGCGAGTGCTCGGTGGACCGGCCGCGGTGTACAGACGTCGGGCAGTTGCTGTACACCGCGGCGATGGCTCAGACCGCCGGCTGTTGCTGCGTGATGCAGTGCAGGCCGCCGCCGCGCGCGAAGACCGGACGAGCGTCGATCGAACGCACCTGACGACCCGAGTACACGTCGGCGAGGATGCCGCGGGCGCGGTCGTCGGCAACGGCGTCACCGAACGCGCAGGCGATCACGGCGCCGTTCAGCACCACGTGGTTGACGTAGTTCCAGTCGACCGGGCCGTCGTCGTCGGTCAGGGTCGACGGGGCCGGCAGTTCGACGATGGTCGCGTCCGTGGCCTGCTCGAGCGCCCGACGGATCTGCGGCATCACCAGGTGGTCCGGGTGGCCGGCGTCGGGCTGCGCGTGCAGCAGGACCGTGCCCGGATCGGCGAAGGTCGCGACCATGTCGACGTGGCCCCGGGTCCCGAACCCGTCGTAGTCACGGGTCAGGCCGCGGGGCAGCCAGACCACGTCCGTCGCGCCGATCGTCCGGGCGAGCTCGAGTTCGACGCGCTCGCGGTCGGCGTACGGGTTCCGTCGCGGATCGAGCTGCACGGTCTCCGTCACCAGGACCGTGCCCGTGCCGTCGACGTGGATCGCCCCGCCCTCGTTCACGAGCAGCGACGGGATCCGCCGCGCACCGGCGGCGGCCGCGACCGTGGCGGCGACCTCGGCGTCACGGGTCCACGTCGACCAGGAGTTCGCGCCCCAGCCGTTGAAGACCCAGTCCACGGCGCCGAGCTCGCCGGTCACGTCGTCGACGACGAACGTCGGCCCGATGTCGCGCATCCAGAAGTCGTCGAGGGGCGCTTCGAGCACCTCGACCGCGGTCGACAGCAGGCGACGAGCGTCGGCTCGCGCGACCGGGTCCACGACGATCGTGACGGGCTGGTGCTCGCTGATCGTGTTGGCGGTGGTCGCCCACGTCCGTCGCGCCGCCTCAGCGCTCGCCGCGTCGTCACCGAGCGTCAGGCCGGGGCGCGGGAACGCCATCCAGGTGCGTTCCTGCGGAGCCGTCTCGGGAGGCATCACCCACGTCATGCGCGCACCTCCGGTCCGGCGTCGGTCGCCGCCACCCCGATGGCCGCGTCGATCGCGTCGCGTGCGCCGTACGCGTGGCGGTCCTCGTCGACCGGGGCGACGAGCCCCGCGTAGAGGTCGGGGCGACGGGTCACGTAGAAGGGGAACAGTCGGAGCCACTCCGTCCGGGCCTCGAGGTCGAGGTCCGCCACGAGCACCGCGTCGGCGTCACGCGGCGCCTCGGCGAGCACGCGGCCGAACGGGTCCGAGATGAACGACGACCCGTAGAAGGTGATGTCGCCCTCGTCGCCCCAGCGGTTCGGGACGACCATGAACTGGCCGGCGGTGATGCCGTTCGCGACGATGACCTGCCGCCAGATCGGAGCGGTGTCGAAGTCCGGGAACGTCGGCTCGGAGCCGATCGCCGTCGGGTACACCAGGACCTCGGACCCGGCGAGGCCGTAGGACCGGGCCACCTCGGGGAACCACTCGTCCCAGCACGTCGGCAGTCCGACGCATGCGCCGAGACCCGCCGGCTCGTACACCGGGAAGGCGTCGTCGTCCG
Source organism: Curtobacterium sp. PhB128 (assembly GCF_004340725.1). Taxonomy (NCBI): domain Bacteria; kingdom Bacillati; phylum Actinomycetota; class Actinomycetes; order Micrococcales; family Microbacteriaceae; genus Curtobacterium; species Curtobacterium sp. PhB128. Next base: position 82,693 of record NZ_SLUR01000002.1, on the reverse strand, counting down.
TCCCCGCGCGGAAGTACGTGTCCTCGTAGTAGCCGGCGCTGATCGGGATGTGGGACTTGCGGGTCCGACCGACCAGGGTGCCGTCGGGGGCGACGAGGACGGCGGTGTTGTAGCCGCGGGGGTCGTCGGGCTGGTCGTCGTCGGCAGGGCGCTCGTACAGCGAGGCGTGGACGAACACCCCGTGCTCGATCGCCTGTGCGCGGGCGAAGGTGACCGTCGGGCCGTCCTCGAGCGACTCGGCGAGGTCCTTCGGGACACCACTGGCCGGAGTGTCGCCGGGGTAGCGACGCAGGGTGAGCTCGGGCAGGAACACCGCCGCGGCGCCGTTGGCCGCCGCGGTGGCGATGCCGTCGGCGAGTTGTGCTCGGTGGGCAGCGGGGTCTTCGAGCCAACGCACCTGCACGAGGGCGACGCGGGTCGAGCGGCGGGGGGTGCCGGTGTCCTGGTGCAGCGGAGACGGGTGCGGGAGAGCGATGACGACGTCCATCCCGCCATTGTTGATCGCATGGTCAATGAGCGCAAGGCCCAGGGGGAGTTGGGTGGGGTGATGAGCGAACCCATCGTCACGCCGCTCGGCTTCTCGCACGTGCGCCTCACGGTCACGGACATCCGCCGGAGCAAGGCCTTCTACGAGCAGCTGTTCGGCATGTCGCCTGGCAGTGACTTCAGCGACCAGATCGACGACCCGACGATCCACGACGACCCGTGGCGGACCTACGGCGGGTGCTCGTTCACGTTCGGCGGGCAGACGCTCGGCCTGCGACCGGTCGCCCCCGCCGAGGACCGGTTCGATCCCGACCGAGTCGGCCTCGACCACGTGTCGTTCCGCGTCGGGTCCGTCGACGACCTGCACGCCGCCGTCGAGCGGCTGGACGCCGCCGGCATCGAGCACGGCGACGTCACCGACCTGCCGCCGTTCGGCCTGGTGATCCTGTCCGTGCAGGACCCCGACGACGTCAACCTGGAGTTCGCGGCACCTCGACCCTGAGTCGCGGTCCGCTGGTGTCCGCTTGCCGCGTCCGTCACCCGGACCTCCAGGTGCCACGGAAGCGGGGAGCGTTGCCTGATCGCGTCAGATCTCAGGAGGAGACAGCATGAGCAGGACCTGGTTCATCACCGGAGCGTCGAAGGGCTTCGGCCGCGAGTGGGCGGAAGCCGCCCTCGAACGTGGAGACTCCGTCGCCGGCACGGCCCGCGACACCGACGACGTGCAAGCACTCGTCGACCAGTACCCGGACACGTTCCTCGGACTGCAGCTCGACGTGACCGACCGTGCCGCGGACTTCGCGGCCGTGCAGCGCGCGGCGGAGCACTTCGGCTCGCTCGACGTCGTCGTGAACAACGCCGGCTACGGCCACTTCGGCATGGTCGAGGAACTCACCGAGGACGACGTCCGCGCCCAGCTCGAGACGAACCTGTTCGGAGCGCTCTGGGTGACCCAGGCCGCGCTTCCGATCATGCGGGAGCAGGGTTCCGGGCACGTCATCCAGGTCTCGAGCATCGGCGGGATCAGCGCGTTCCCGACCGTCGGCGCCTACCACGCGTCGAAGTGGGCGCTCGAGGGGCTGTCGCAGTCCCTGTCGCAGGAGGTCGCCGGCTTCGGCATCCACGTGACGCTCATCGAGCCGGGCGGCTTCTCGACCGACTGGTCCGGGCCGTCGTCGAAGAAGAGCGACGAGATCGCCGCGTACGCCGACGTCCGCGAGGCCGCGTCGAAGCGCCCGTCGGCCGCCGACCCCGGCAAGCCCGAGGCGACCCGCTCGGCGATCCTGAAGGTCGTCGACGCCGAGCAGCCGCCCCTGCGCGTCTTCTTCGGCAAGGCGCCGCTCGGCATCGCCGAGCAGGACTACGCGTCCCGCCTGGCGACCTGGCGCGAGTGGCAGCCGGTGTCGGAGGAAGCACACGGCGCCTGAGCGGCCTCAGCTGATGATGTTGACCGCGCGCGAGATGACCAGGGCCAGCAGGATGAACCCGCCGAGTGCCTGGTAGGCCATGATCATCTTCGCGCGCACGGTCATCGGCATCGTGTCCGTCGGGCTGAACGCGACCATGTTCGTCATCGCGACGTAGAGGTAGTCGAGGTAGACCGGTCGCCACGCAGCGGTCTTCGGGTCGGTCTCCTGTGGGAACTGGAAGTCTGCCTCGTCACTCGTCCACAGCTCCGGACGCCGTCGGGCCACCGGCCCGCCCCGGTCGAGCTCCCAGTACACGAGCCCGAACGCGATGATCGTGCTCACCCACACCTGCAGGGCGGTGAGCAGCACGGCACCGCCGTCCGCGTGGCCGCCGAGGAGCAGCTCGATCGTCCGGACCACGGTCAGCTGGTTCGCGACGGTGAGCAGGATCGCCAACGAGAAGGACACCCACCGCGACCAGGTCGTCTCGCGGGTCAGTCGCCGCGGGTTGAAGACGACGAGCGGGATCAGCAGCAGGACGCCGAGCACCGGGACCACCCATGACGGGAAGAACAGCACCTCGCTCGGCAGGAACAGGCTGAGCCCGAGGTTCACCAGGACGGCGATCGCCACCGGCGCGCGGTGCTCGTGCCGGGGTGTGGTCCGCGTCGTCGTCACGGCTCCGAGTGTGGCACTCGAACATCGTTCCGGGCCCGTGCGACCCGTGAGGGTCCGGTCAGTAGGACACCCGTGTCTCTCTCACCGGCACCTGGAACATCAGTAGGCTGGTGGCGGGCCGCGTCACCGCCGGAGCGTGGCCCGAGCAAGGATGAAGCCCACCGCTGGGCAAACAGCGATGGGCTTCGATTTGCTCTCCGAGTGGAGAACGAGGGACAGAACGCGTCCCGAGCTTGAACTCGGAACCAGTGTAACTCGATCACCGTCGGGTCGCACGTCCCTCGGCCCCTGCTCTTCGTGTCCGCCGGCGCTGACACGGAAGGTGGTTCGGATGTCCTCCGACGACGAACCGCGTCGACGCCGTCAGGTGCCGTGGTTGGGGATCGCGACGTTGCTCGTGACCCTGGCCCGGTTCCTGCACGACGTGTGGCGCAAGGGTTGAGCCCAGGGTGTCCCGCGCTCTTGCCGGCGCGGGGCACCCGTCGGGAGCCGCCCGGTCGACGCGTGCCGGGCGAGAGCACCGAGGGGCACGAAGAGCAGCACGTTGAACAGGACCTGCGCGGACGCCGGGTCGACGGTACTGACCGCCAGGGCGGATGGAGCCGATGTCAACCGCTCGGAGGACCCGGGATCGATCCGTCGTCGCACGGGGTCGCGTCGCCCGGGGGACGATCCGCGGGCGCTCGGTGCGCAGGCTGATGGCATGTCCGAACGCAACCGTCCCACCGTCCGTCTCCTCGCCGCCGTTGTGGTCGCCGGCTCCGTCGCGGTGCTCGCGACCGGGTGCAGCTTCGTCCAGCAGCAGACGGGCGATGCCTGGTCCGTGACCTACGAGGTCAGCGTCGACCAGCCGAGCGGGGCCGCGCTCACCGACGTGCGCGTCGAGGGCGCGGAGAAGCGCGGCGACGCCCCGGAGGTGCACCGGCTCGGCACGCAGGAGACGGGCACGCAGGAGACGAGCACGCAGAAGACGGGTACCTGGGTGCACGAGTCGATCGTCCTCGCCGAGCAGCGCGCCTCGGTCCGGGCGACCCCGGCGCGGGGTGCGACGGCGACCTGCCGGATCCTGCTCGACGGCAAGCGCGAGATCGCCACGGAGACCGCTGCCGCGGGCGAGCCCGTGACGTGCTCGGTCGACACCCCGGCGTTCGACTGAGCGGATCAGCCCCTGACGGGCGTCGCGAGCACGAGCGGCTCGACCTCGGAGCCGAGCAACCGCCCGGCCGCCCGCAGTCCGGACAGCAGCGCGCCGTGCACGGTCGCCGGGTCGTCGCCCCACGTGGCCTCGCCGGCGAGTTGCACCCGGCCGGACGGCGCTCCGAGCAGGTCGTGGTCGTCCGGTGACGCCCCGACGTGCAGGTACGAGTAGGAGCCGCGTGCGAACGGGTCGTCGGCCCACCGGGTGATGCGGAACGCCTCCGGTTCGGGGACCGACGGGCCGAACATCCGCCGCAGGCCGCCGATGCCCTCTTCCACGATCATGGCGTCCGGCAGGGTCTCGAGGCGTCGGGCCCCGGTCCCTCCGACCAGGGCGGCCAGCACGGGCGCTCCGGTCACGCGGGACATGTCGTACCAGGAGTGCCAGTCGACACCGGCCGACCCCTGCTGGCGGACCACCCACGACTCGCCCCAGAACCGCTCCGGGAACCGCAGGAACACCTTGTCGTAGACGCCCATCCCGAGCCGGCTCATCGCACCGGTGACCGCCTCGGCGAGCGGTGGGTCGAACGTCACGTCGCCGGCCTGCAGCACCCCGAGCGGGACGGTCACGACGACGTCGTCCGCCGTGACCGACGACCCGTCGGCGAGTCCGACCACGACACCCGTCGCGGACTGCGTCACCGACCGCACGACCGCGGACAGTCGGACGTCGAGCCCCTCGGCCAGGGCGGCGGCGTACTGCGCGTAGCCGCCGGGGAACACCACCTCGTCGCCGGGGACGTGTTCCTCTTCGAGGCCGCGGGCATCGAGGACGGTCACGGGTGCGCCGCAGAGGTCCTCGGAGCGGTGGGCCATGTACTCGCGGACCCGCGCGGCCCGGTCGCCCTGCCACTGCAGGGACCGCAGCACGGTGTCGACGGCGGCCGCGTACGTCGAGGGCGGTGGAGCGTGTGCGACGACGGTGTCCAGGGCGGCGTCGACGGTGTGCAGGTCCGCGACGAACGCCGAGGCCGAGGCCTCGGACAGCGGTGCGCCGGAGGGGCCGTGCCACGCGATCGGCCGGCCGTCGAACTGGAAGCTCCCGACGGTGAACTCCACGGTCTCGATGCCGAAGCGGGGCGCCAGGGCCCAGAGCGGGTTGCCGTCGACACCGTGGATCCACGAGGCGCCGAGGTCGACGGGCACGCCGAGCGCGGTGTCGGTCCAGGTGCGGCCGCCGATCCGGTCGCGGGCCTCGAGCACGACGACCCGCTGGCCGTCGAGTGCGAGCGCCCGGGCAGCGGCGAGCCCGGCGACCCCGGCTCCCACGACGACGACGTCGGCATCGAGTGCAGCCATCAGTGGCCTCCTGTCAGGGGTGCCATCAGCCGCGCCGCCAGGCTCGGCCGTCCGGTCAGGGCTTCTTCGCGGTCGGCCAGGTCGGTCGCCACGAGCCCGGCGTTCGCCCCGAGGAACCGGAGCGGCTCGGGCTCCCAGTCGGGCGAGCGGTGGTTCACCCACGGCAGCGCGGTGAGCGGCGACGCGACCCCGCGCACGAGGTCGGCGAGCGTCCGCCCGGCCAGGTTCGTCGTGGAGAGTCCGTCACCGACGTAGCCGCCGGCGGTGCCGACGTGCCCGTCCCAGGTGACGGACGCGCACCAGTCGCGCGGCACCCCGAGCGGGCCGCCCCACGTGTGGGTGATCGGGGCGTCGGCGACGGCGGGGAACAACTCCACCAGGGACTTCCGCAGGTGCTCGAAGACGCGTGGCACTCGGTCGTAGCCGGGGGTGATCGCGGACCCCCAGTGGTAGCGGGCTCCGCGTCCGCCGAACGCCAGTCGGTCGTCCGCCGTGCGCTGCCCGTACACGAGCAGGTGCCGGTAGTCGGAGAACGTCTGCCCGTGCTCCAGGCCGATGCGGTCCCACACCGCCCCGGGCAGCGGAGCGGTCGCGATCATGAGCGAGTAGAGCGGCAGGATCCGCCGCTTCGTCTGTTCGAGCTCTGCGCCGTACCCCTCGACCGCGATGACGACCGCGCCGGCCGTGACGGTCCCCCGCGACGTGACCACACGCCCGTGGTCCCACGACGAGGCGGGCGTGTGCTCCGCGATCCGGACGCCCCGGGCCTCCAGGGCGGCCGCCAGGCCACGCACCAGTGCGGCGGGCTGCACCCGCGCGCAGTCCGGGGTCCACGCGACCCCCGCCGATCCGGCGGCGTCGCCGGGCCGGGCCGCGCGCCACGTCATGGCGTCGCCCCACTCGGCCGACGAGGCGACCTCGTCGTGCGCCGCGCGTTCCTGCACGGCGGACCGTGCGTAGAGGACGGTGCCGCCCTTCACGTAGTCGCAGTCGACCCCGGCCTCGGACGCTGCGCGGCCGACCTCGTCGACGGTGTCGCGCATCGCTGCGCGCAGCGCGAGTGCGGCGTCGCGGCCGTGCTCGCGCGCGACGGACTCGGCGGATCGCGGGAACAGCGCCGAGCACCAGCCCCCGTTGCGACCGGAGGCGCCGAACCCGGCGATCTCGCGTTCCAGGACGACGATCTGGAGGCCCGGGTCGGCCTGGTGCAGGTACCAGGCGGTCCAGAGACCCGTCAGTCCACCGCCGACGATCGCGACGTCCGCGGTCGTGTCGCCGTCGAGCGGCGGCCGGGGCGCCAGGTCGTCGCGTCCGGTGGACGCGAGCTGGTCGAGCCAGAACGAGACGCCCCGGTAGCCGCTCACGGTCAGATCTTCGACGAGGCCTCGGACAGGACGCTCCGCAGGATCGAGGTGATCTCGCGGAACTCCGGCTGCCCGATGGTCAGCGGCGGAGCGAGCTGCACGACCGGGTCGCCGCGGTCGTCCGCCCGGCAGTACAGCCCGGCGTCGAACAGCGCCTTCGACAGGAACCCGCGCAGCAGCCGCTCGGACTCGTCGTCGTCGAAGGTCGTCTTGGTGGCCTTGTCCTTGACGAGCTCGATGCCGTAGAAGTAGCCGTCACCGCGGACGTCCCCGACGATCGGCAGGTCCTTCAAGGTGTCGAGCTCGGCCTTGAACAGCGGGGCGTTCTGTCGCACGTTCGCGAGCAGGCCCTCTTCCTCGAAGATGTCGAGGTTCTCCATCGCGACGGCGGCCGACACCGGGTGCCCGCCGAACGTGTACCCGTGGTAGAAGGTCGTGTCGCCCTTGGAGAACGGCTCGAAGAGCTTGTCGCTGATGATGGTCGCGCCGATGGGCGAGTAGCCCGAGGTCATCGCCTTCGCGCACGTGATCATGTCCGGCACGAAGTCGTAGGTGTCGCAGGCGAACATGGTGCCGATCCGGCCGAAGGCGCAGATCACCTCGTCCGAGACGAGCAGGACGTCGTACTCGTCGCAGATCTCGCGCACCCGCTGGAAGTACCCGGGCGGCGGGGTGAAGCAGCCGCCGGAGTTCTGCACCGGCTCGAGGAACACCGCCGCGACGGTGTCGGGGCCCTCGAACTCGATCATCTCGCGGATGCGTTCGGCCGCCCAGAAGCCGAACTGCTCCTCGGTGCCGCCCGGGAAGCCCATCTCCTCGGCACGGTAGTAGTTCGTGTTCGGCACCCGGAAGCCACCGGGCGTCAGGGGCTCGAACATCTGCTTCATCGCCGGGATGCCGGTGATCGCCAGGGCACCCTGCGGGGTGCCGTGGTAGGCGACCGCGCGCGAGATGACCTTGTGCTTCATGGGCTTGCCCTGGAGCTTCCAGTAGTACTTCGCGAGCTTGAAGGCGGTCTCCACCGCCTCGCCGCCGCCCGTCGAGTAGAAGACCTTGTTGAGGTCACCGGGGGCGTGCTCGGCCAGGCGGTCGGCGAGCTCGATGGCCGCCGGGTGCGCGTAGGACCAGATCGGGAAGAAGCTCAGCGTCTCCGCCTGCTTCGCGGCCATCTCGGCCAGGCGCTTCCGCCCGTGGCCGGCGGCGACGACGAACAGGCCGGAGAGCCCGTCGATGTAGCCCTTGCCGTGGCTGTCGTAGACGTGGTGGCCCTCGCCGCGCACCATGATCGGCACGTCGGCACCGGCCTGGTTCGCACCGTGCCGGGCGAAGTGCATCCACAGGTGGTCCCGGGACTTCCGCTGCAGGTCGGCGTCGTCGACCGGGGCGAACGGGTCGTAGGAGTGGAGCCGCGTGGGCTGTCCGGTCGTCTGGTCTGAGATGGTCATCGCGTTCCCCAGTCGTAGAGCTGTTTGCGGAGTTGCAGGTAGACGAAGGTCTCGGTGCCGGCGACGCCCGGGATGGCCCGGATCGTGCCGTTGAGCAGTTCGATCAGGTCGTCGTCGTCCTCGCAGACGACCTCGACCATCAGGTCGAAGCTGCCGGCGGTCATGACGAGGTAGTCGACCGCCGGCAGCTGTTCGAGGGCATCGGCGACTGTTCGGGTGTCACCGCTGACCCGGATGCCGATCATCGCCTGCCGGTGGAAGCCGAGCTGCATCGGGTCGGTGACCGCGACGATCTGCATGACGCCGGTCTCGGTGAGCTTCTGGACGCGCTGCCGGACCGCCGCCTCGCTGAGACCGACGGCCTTGCCGATCTCGCCGTACGGACGGCGGCCGTCCGCCTGGAGTTGTTCGATGATCCGCTTCGAGGTGTCGTCGATCGGTCCCGGACGTCGTGGTGCTGCCGCCATGCCGGACAGCATGGCAGCGAGGCTCGGAGCGCGCAAGGGATTCCGTTGTGAACACCGTGTTTCGCGACGATTTCCGTTGTTACGGTTCTCCACAACCTCCGAATCCGTCTTCCGAACCGCCGGAATCCGTGTCAGGATCACCGCCATGCTGGACACGACGGAAACGGTGACCACGACGCACGAGGTGCGCAACTTCGTCGGTGGGTCGTTCGTCGAGTCGGGCGCGGACACCCGGTTCGACCTGGTCGACCCCACCACCGAGCAGGTCTACGGCACGTCCCCCGTGTCCACGGCCGCCGACGTCGACGCCGCGTTCACGAGCGCGAGCACCGCCTTCGCGACCTGGCGCCGCACGACCCCCGGCGAACGGCAGCTCGCGCTGTTCCGGATCGCCGACGCCATGGAGCAGCGGGCATCGGAGTTCGCCGACCTCGAGTCCCTCGACACCGGCAAGCCCCGGGCCACCCTGGTCGAGGACGAGATCCTGCTGTCCGTCGACCAGATCCGCTTCTTCGCCGGGGCCGCCCGCAACCTCGAGGGCCGCAGCGCCGGCGAGTACATGGCCGACCACACCTCGTTCGTCCGCCGCGAGCCCATCGGCGTCGTCGCCCAGGTCACCCCGTGGAACTACCCGCTCAACATGGCGGTGTGGAAGTTCGCCCCGGCGCTCGCCGCGGGGAACACCACCGTGCTCAAGCCGAGCGACACCACTCCGCTCTCCACCCTGCTGCTCGCCGAGGTCGCCGCCGAGTTCCTGCCGCCCGGCGTGCTCAACGTCGTCGTCGGCGACCGCACCACCGGCGCCGCGATGATCGACCACCCCACCCCGCAGCTCGTGTCCATCACCGGGTCCGTCCGCGCCGGCATGGAGGTCGCCCGCGCCGCCGCCGGCGACCTGAAGCGCACCCACCTCGAGCTCGGCGGCAAGGCCCCGGTGATCGTGTTCGACGACGCCGACATCCCGTCCGCCGTCGCCGGCATCGTCGCCGCGGGGTTCTTCAACGCCGGGCAGGACTGCACCGCCGCCACCCGGGTGCTCGTGCAGGACGGCATCCACGACGAGTTCGTGGCGGCCCTCGCCGAGGAAGCACGTGCGACCGCGACCACCGGCGCCGACACGGCCACCCCGTACTTCGGCCCGGTGAACAACGCGAACCAGCTCGCCCAGGTCCGGTCCTTCGTCGACACCCTCCCCGACCACGCCACGATCGAGCTCGGCGGCGGGCGGCAGGGCGACGTCGGCTACTTCCACCAGGCCACGATCGTGTCCGGCCTGCGCCAGACCGACCGCATCGTGCAGCAGGAGGTCTTCGGCCCCGTGCAGACCGTGCAGCGCTTCACGACCGAGGACGAAGCACTGCGCGCCGCGAACGACGTCGAGTACGGGCTCGCGAGCTCGGTGTGGACGACCGACCACTCGCGGGCGATGCGCTTCGCCCGCGACCTGGACTTCGGGTGCGTGTGGATCAACACCCACATCCCGATCGTCGCCGAGATGCCGCACGGCGGCTTCAAGCACTCCGGCTACGGCAAGGACCTGTCCCAGTACGGGTTCGACGACTACACCCGCATCAAGCACGTCATGTCCTACATCGGCTGACCCCGATCCTTCCGAAGCAGCAGGAGGCACCATGGCAATGACCGGCACGTTCGCCGAATCCGGAGCCGATCTCCGACTCGAGCAGATCACCAAGTCGTTCCCCGGGCACACCGCGGTCGACGCGCTGGACCTGACGGTGCCGGCCGGCTCGTTCTTCGCCCTGCTCGGCCCCTCGGGCTGCGGCAAGACCACGACCCTGCGACTGGTCGCCGGGCTCGAGGAGCCCACGAGCGGCACCATCACGATCGGCGGCGAGGACGTCACCGACACCAAGCCCTACCAGCGGCCCGTCAACACGGTGTTCCAGAACTACGCGCTGTTCCCGCACATGAGCGTGCTCGACAACGTCGCGTTCGGCCTGAAGCGGCGACGGATCCCGGACCCGATGACGAAGGCGCGCGAGGCCCTGCACCTGGTCGAGCTCGACGCCTCAGCCGACAAGCGCCCCGCCTCCCTGTCCGGCGGCATGCAGCAACGCGTCGCCCTGGCCCGCGCGATCGTCAACCGGCCGGCCCTGCTCCTGCTCGACGAGCCGCTCGGCGCGCTGGACCTGAAGCTCCGCCACCAGATGCAGCTCGAACTCAAGACGATCCAGGCCGAGGTCGGGCTCACCTTCCTGCACGTCACCCACGACCAGGAAGAAGCGATGACGATGGCCGACACGGTCGCCGTCATGAACGGCGGCCGGATCGAGCAGATGGGCAGCCCCCAGGACCTGTACGAGCTGCCCCGCACCGCGTTCGTCGCGAACTTCCTCGGCCAGTCGAACCTGCTCGAGGGCGAGGTCCGCGGCACGGACGGCCCGCTGCTCGTGGTCGCGACCCCGGCGGGCACCATCGCCGTCCCGGCCGACCGCGCCGTCCGGACCACGGGCAGCGTCGTCGTGGGGGTCCGCCCCGAGAAGCTCAAGATCCGCACCTCGGAGCCCACCCCCGAAGCCGGCCGCAACATCCTCGGCCCCGGCCGCGTGGTCGACGTCTCGTTCTCCGGGGTCAGCACCCAGTACCTGGTGGACGTCCCCGGCGCCGGCCGCGTCTCCGTCTTCGCGCAGAACTCGAAGGGCGGACCGCGGATCGCGACCGGCACCGAGGTCTGGCTCACGTGGGGCGTCGACCACGGTTTCGGCCTGGAGGCGCACCCCGCGTCCGACCAGACCGTCACCACCCACGCCGCCACGGGCCTCCAGTCCGCACCCGCCACGGCAGGATCGCTCGCGTGACCGGCGGGGGACCCGGCCCGGACCTGCTGCGCGGACTGACGTCCGCGCGCGTCAGCCGACGCGGCCTGCTGGCCGGCGGAGGAGCCGCCGCGCTCGCGGCGCTGCTCACGGGGTGCAGCATCAAGGGCTCAGCCGCCTCCGGCGCCGAGAACGCCGTCGACTGGACCGCGTTCTGGAAGGACGCCAAGGCGACGAAGCAGCTGAACTTCGCGAACTGGCCGCTCTACATCGACTCCGACCACGGCAAGTCCGAGTCGCTCGCGCTGTTCCAGAAGGCCACCGGCATCAGCGTCGACTACCAGGCGGTGATCCAGGACAACGCGACGTTCTACGCGACCGTCTCGCCGATCCTGCGGGCGCAGGGTGCCACCGGCTACGACCTGGTCGTGATGACCAACGGGTTCGAGCTGACCCAGATGATCAAGAACGGCTTCGTGTGCGAGCTCGACCACTCGCGGCTGCCGAACTTCGCGGCGAACGCGGGTGACTCGGTGAAGGACCCGACGTACGACCCCGGCAACAAGCACTCCGTCGTCTGGCAGACCGGGTTCACCGGGATCGCCTACAACCCGAAGTACATCGACCGCGAGATCACGTCGTTCCAGGACCTGCTCGACCCGGCGTTCGCGGGCCGCGTCGGGCTGATGAGCGACAACACCGAGCTCGGTTCCCTCGGGCTGCTCGCGAACGGCATCGCCCCGGAGACGTCGACCCCGGCGGACTGGCGGAAAGCGCAGGCGTGGTTGCGGAAACTGCGCCCGAGCGTGACCGGCTTCTACGACCAGAGCTACATCAACAAGCTCGAGAACGGCGACACCTGGATCACCCAGGCCTGGTCCGGCGACGTCTTCCAGGCGCAGCAGTCCGGGTTCGAGGACCTGAAGTTCGTCACGCCGGAGGAGGGCCAGATGATGTGGCACGACAACCTCATGATCCCCCGGCAGGCAGCGAACCCGGTGGCCGCCCTCGAGTGGATGGACTTCTACTACACGCCGAAGATCGCGGGCATCGTCGAGGACTGGGTCAACTACGTCTGCCCGGTCCCCAGCGCCGAGGCCTACGTCCGTGACGAGCTCGACGACGCGACGGTGGCGGACAGTCCGCTGGTGTTCCCGGACTCCGACGTGCTGGACCGGTCGCACGAGTTCCGGGTGTTCGAGAACTACGACGAGTACTCGGAGTGGAACGGCATCTTCAACGCGGTGGTGCAGTCGTGACCGCCGTCGGAGTCGCCGGCCCGGGTGCCGCACCGACACCGGGTGCTGGTCCGGCACCGGTCCGTCGGGGACGCCGTCGCAGCACGCCCTTCCTGCTCGCGCTGGTCGGGACCGCGTACCTCTGCGTGTTCTTCGTCATCCCGCTCGTGTCGGGGCTCATCGTCTCGCTCATGTCGGGCAACCCGGACGACGGGTACACCTTCACGTGGAACTGGGGGATCTACGGCTCCCTGTTCATCGACCCGCAGGTGCCCTACCTGACGTTCCTGCTCCGGTCCCTCTGGTACGGCGCCGCCGCAACGGTCGTGACCATCATCGTCGGGTACCCGGTGGCGTACTTCATCGCGTTCCGGGTGTCTCCGCGGTGGAAGAACCCGCTGCTCATGCTCGTGTTCGTGAGCTTCCTGGTGTCGTTCATCATCCGCACCGACATGTGGGCGTTCGTGCTCGCGTCGCAGGGTCCGGTCGTCACCTTCCTGCAGGCGATCGGCCTGGCCGGCAAGGACTTCCACATCCTCGGCACCGGCGGCGCGGTGATCTTCGGCGACGCCTACAACGACCTGGCGTTCATGGTGCTGCCGATCTACGCCGCGCTCGAACGCATCGACCCGCGACTCGGCGAGGCCGCCAACGACCTGTACGCCGGCAAGTTCCGGGCGTTCTGGCACACCACCCTGCCGCTGTCCCGCTCGGGCATCTTCGCCGGCGTCCTGCTCGTGTTCATCGACAGCGTCGGCGACCCGGTGAACTCGGCGCTGCTCGGCGGCACGAACACGTACACGATCGGCCAGGCGATCCAGGACGCGTACTCCGGCAACCAGCAGTACAACGTCGCCGCGGCACTGTCGACCGTGCTCATGGTCGTGCTCGGCATCATCCTGTTCATCTACGCCCGCGTCTCCGGCACCGACGACCTCGAGGACCTCGTATGACCGCCGTCGCACCGTCTCGTCCGTCCACCGCGACCACCTCGTCGCCCGTCGTCCACCGCCACGGCGTGAACCGTCGCGGGCCCTGGCTCGCGATCGTCTACTGGGTCACCATCGCGATCACACTCGTCCCGATCGTCTACATGATCGTGTACTCGTTCAACGACGCCCCGACGAACCGGCTGTCGTTCGCGTGGAACGGCTTCACGACGTACTGGTACGCGAACCTGGTCAACGTGTCCGGGCTCGGAGCCGCGTTCGTCACCTCGGTCGTCGTCGCGTTCCTGGCCGCGATCATCTCGGTCGCGATCGGGCTGCCGCTGGCCCTGGCGCTCGAGCGGTACCGGTTCCCCGGCCGCGGTGCTGTGAACGCCGTGGTGTTCGCGGACATCGCGGCGCCGTCCATCGTGGTCGGCTCGGCGTCGCTGTCGTTCTTCCTGTCCGTGGGGCTCGGCACCGGGTTCCTGACCGTGCTCATCACCCACGTGGCGTTCGACGTCGCGTACGTCGTGGTGGTGCTCCGCGCCCGGATCTCCGGCACGTCGCGGGTGCTCGAAGAGGCAGCGAGCGACCTCGGGGCGACGCCGCTCCAGGCCTTCCGGCTCGTGACGCTGCCGTTGCTCGCGCCGGGCATGCTCGCGGCCGGGCTGCTGGCGCTCGCGATGTCGATCGACGACTACGTCATCACCTCGTTCGTCGCCGGGCCCGCGGTGACGTTCCCGCTGTTCGTGTACGGCGCCGCGAAGGCCGGGATGCCGCCGCAGGTGCTGTGCTTCGGGACGCTCGTGTTCGCCGTGGGGCTGCTCGTGGCGCTGCTCAACGGCGCACTCAACCGTCGCTTGTCCCGCACGCGCGGGTAGGCGCCGGCCCGCACGGTGCGAGGTGCGTGGCCTGGTGCGGGGTTGACCGCTTGGTGCGCGCTTGTAGCCGGGCACGGTGCGTGGAACCTCGCACGGGGTGGCGAGGTGCGCACGGTGCGGACGGGAGGCGCGTGGCGGGCGGGCGTCGTGCCTCCCGACTGCGTGCGGTGCGTCCACAGCACGGTGCGGGGTGCGCGGGCTGGTGCGAGGTTGTGCGCATGGTGCGTGCTTGTAGCGGCGCACGGAGTGTGCAACCTCGCACGGGGTGGCGAGGTGCGCACGGTGCGGACGGGAGGCGCGTGGCGGGCTGGCGTCGTGCCTCCCGTCCGCACGTGCGGTGCGTCCACAGCACGGTGCGGTTTTCGCGGGCCGGTGCGCGATCGGCGCGGGTCGCACGGTGCGAGGTGCGTGAGCTGGTGCGAGGTTGCGCGCGTGGTGCGCGCTTGTAACCGGGCACGGAGCGTGCAACCTCGCACGGGGCGGCGACGGGCGCACGGTGCGGCCGGGAGGCGCAGCGCTCGTGACGCTCGATTGACGGGCGTGTTACGGACGCGAGTCAGGCGGTGCGCCGCGGTGCGCACCACAGCCGCTCCGCGTAGGTTCCAGCCATGAGTGCAGAGCTGACGCTCGGCGCCGAGGAAGAGCTGCACCTCATCGACCTCGAGTCCGGCCGACTTTCCGCGAAGGCCCCGCGCCTTCTGCCCAAGCTGCCCGCCGACCGCTTCGGCGCGGAACTGCAGCGCACGACCATCGAGACGAACACCCCCGTGGTGCGCACCCTCGACGACCTGCGGCGGGTGATCGTCGACCTGCGCCGGGAGCTCAGCGCCGCGATCGCACCGGCCGGGGTCACCATCGCGTCGGTGGGCACCGCGCCGCGGTCCGAGTACGCCGACTTCGAACTGACCAGCGGCGGGCGCTACGGCCGGATGCAGGAGCAGTACCGGATGCTCGTCGACGAGCAGCTCATCTGCGGCCTGCAGGTGCACGTCGGGGTGAGCGATCGCGACCTGGCGGTGCAGATCGCCCAACGGGTCGCGCCGGTGCTGCCGGTGCTGCTGGCCCTGAGCGCGTCGAGTCCGTTCTGGAACGGGCAGGACACCGGGTACTCGTCGTTCCGCAGCATCATCTGGCAGCGGTGGCCGTCGGCTGGCAGCTTCGGACGGGTGTCGAACGCGGCGGAGTACGACAAGGTGCTCGACGACCTGATCGCCTCGGGGGTGATCGCCGACAAGAAGATGGCGTACTTCGACGTGCGGCCGTCGTCGCACGCTCCGACGCTCGAACTCCGGGTCTGCGACGCCACCCCGATCGTCGACGACGCGGTGCTCATCGCCGGCCTGTTCCGGGCCGCGGTGCGGAAGGCCGAGATCGCCGTCGAGTCCGGCGCCGAGTGGCACCCACGCAGCGAACCCCTGCACCGTGCGGCGATGTGGCAGGCGGCGCGCACGGGGCTGAGCGGCGAACTGCTCGGCCTCGGCCAGCACCCGGACCGCCTGCCCGCAGAGGTCGCCGTCCGGCAACTGGTGTCCCGCCTGCGTCCGGAACTCGAGGAGCTCGGCGACTGGGGCACCGTCACGGACCTGCTCGAGGACACCCTGGCCCGCGGCAACTCCACCGATCGACAGCGCACCGCGTACGCCGAGCGCGGGGAGCTCGACGACGTCGTCGCCCTGGTGGTCGAGGACACCGCCGGCACGCCGTCCGGACGTGACGAGGACCCGGCGGTCGCGGTCCCCGGGTACCGCGTGCGCGCCGGCGACGAAGCGGTCGGCCCCGGTGCCCGCCCCCGTCCGGCGTTCCGCGACCTGGCGACGTACTTCACCGCCTGGGACGCCGACACGACGAACGAGCACTGCGCCGCACGCGACGCCTGGGCCCGCGAGCACGAGGTCGGCTTCGTCGTGGACGGCGGCGTGCAGGCGTTCGGGTGCGACCTGGTGCCGCGGACGATCAGCGCGTACGAGTGGTCGCAGCTGGAGCGTGGACTCGGGCAGCGCGCACGGGCGATCGAGCTGTTCCTGCGCGACGTGTACGGCGAGCGGCGGATCGTGGCCGACGGGGTCATGGACGAGCACCAGTTCGTCGGGGCGAACGGCTGGGACCCCGACGCATCGCGCCTGCCCGGTCACGCGGTGCGGGCACCCGTGCTCGGCTTCGACCTGGTGCGGAACGAGTTCGGCGGTTGGCGGGTGCTCGAGGACAACGTGCGCTCACCCTCGGGTGTGGCGTACGGCATCGCCCTCCGCGAGCTCATGGACGCCGTCGTGCCCGACGCGCCCCGTCCGGCGCTGTTGCGGGACCCGCACGGCGTGACCGACCGGCTGCGCGAGACCCTCCGCGCGAACGCGACCGCGGTGACCGGCAACCCGGACCCGGTGCTCGCACTCGTCAGCGACGGCCCCGCCGCCGGCGCGTGGTTCGAGCACCGCAGGCTGGCCGACGGAGCCGGGCTGCGCCTCCTGGCCGGATCCGACCTGGACGTCCGTGACGGACGCGTGGTCGACGCGACGACCGGCGACGTGCTCGACGGGCTGTACCTGCGGATCGACCGCGATGTGCGCGCACTGACCGCGGACCACGCGCCGGAGCTGGGCGCCCGCGTCCTCGACGTCGCCGAGGCCGGACACGTCCACCTGGCGAACGCTCCGGGCAACGCCCTGGTCGACGACAAGGCGATGTACGTCAACGTGCCGGACCTGATCTGGTACTACCTGGACGAGAAGCCGCTGCTCGAGTCGGTGCCGACGTACCGCACGAGCATCGAGGGCGAACGCCTGTCGGTCCTCGACCGGGTCGGCGAACTCGTGACGAAGCCGGTCGACGGTGAAGGCGGACGCGGGGTCCTGATCGGGCCGAGCGCGAGCGCTCCCGAGGTGGCCGAGCGACGGCGCGAGATCGCCGCGGACCCGGCCGGTTGGGTCGGGCAGGAAGTGGTGCAGCTGTCGTCGCACCCGACAATCGGACCGGCGGGCCTCGACCCACGGCACGTCGACCTGCGCGCGTTCGTCTACCTGACCGGCACCGGAATGGACGACGCGCACCTCGCCGACGTCGCCCTGACCCGGGTCGCACCCGAGGGCAGCATGGTCGTGAACTCGTCGCGCGGCGGCGGCGCCAAGGACACGTGGATCATCGGGACGACAGGGGAACGCTGATGTGTGGACTCGCGGGTGAGATCCGGTTCGACGGCACGGCCACGGACGTCGGAGCAGTGGCGCGGATGACCGGGTGCATGGTGCACCGCGGCCCCGACGGTGACGGGCTGTGGGCACGCGGACCGGTCGCGCTCGGGCACCGACGGCTGTCGATCGTCGACCTGTCCACCGCCGGCGCGCAGCCGATGGTGCTGCCCCGGGCCGGACTGACGATCGCGTACAACGGCATGGTCTACAACTACGCGCAGCTGCGTGACGAGCTGCGCGGCAGGGGGCACGAGTTCTTCTCGACGTCGGACACCGAGGTCATCGCCGTCGCCTACGCCGAGTGGGGCACGGCCTTCGTCGAGCACCTGATCGGCATGTTCGCCATCGCGATCTGGGAGCACGCCAGCGGCCGACTCGTCCTCGCGCGGGACCGGCTCGGCATCAAGCCGTTGTACGTGGCACAGGTCCGAGGCGGGCTCCGGTTCGCGAGCTCCCTGCCCGCGATCCTGGCCGGGGACGGCGGCACGAGCGGCACCGGCGCCAAGGAAGTCGACACGTCCATCGACCCCGTCGCCTTCGCGTCCTACATGAGCTTCCACTCGATCGTGCCGGCACCCCGCACGATCCTGTCCGGCGTCGGCAAGCTCCCGCCGGCCACCGTCCGGGTGATCGAGCGCGACGGTACGTCCCGCGACACCGTCTACTGGGAGCCGCGGTTCGAACGCGACCCCGCCAGGGCCGACTGGACCGACCAGGACTGGGAGCAGGCGTTCATCGGGTCGCTCCGCACCGCGGTCGAGCGCCGCATGGTGGCCGACGTCCCCGTCGGCGTGCTGCTGTCCGGCGGCATCGACTCCTCCCTGGTCGTCGGACTGCTCGCCGAGGCCGGGCAGCAGGACCTCGCCACGTTCAGCATCGGCTTCGAGGCCGCGGGCGGTGAATCCGGCGACGAGTTCGAGTACTCGGACCAGGTCGCGAAGCACTTCGGCACCGACCACCACCGCATCCACATCCCCTCGACGCGCCTGCTCGACGGCATCGACGGTGCGGTCGCCGCCATGAGCGAGCCGATGGTCAGCCACGACTGCGTCGCGTTCTACCTGCTGTCGCAGGAGGTCTCGCAGCACGTCAAGGTCGTGCAGTCCGGCCAGGGTGCCGACGAGGTGCTCGCCGGCTACGACTGGTACCCGCCGCTCGCCGACGTCCCCCGCGACCAGGCCGCCGAGGCCTACCGCTCCGTGTTCATGGACCGCAGGTGGCCGGCGCTGCAGGGGCTGCTCGGGGAGCGCTGGAAGAGCGACGACGACACCCCGTCGGCGTTCGTGGACGCTGCGTTCGCGGTTCCGGGCGCGGAGACGAGCGTCGATGCTGCGCTCCGCAGCGACACGATGACGATGCTCGTCGACGACCCGGTCAAGCGCGTCGACAACATGACGATGGCGTGGGGCCTCGAGGCCCGCGTGCCGTTCCTGGACCACGAGTTCGTCGAGCTCGCCGGCGCGATCCCGCCCGCGCTCAAGCTGTCGGACGGCGGCAAGGGCGTCATGAAGCGGGCGTCGCGCGGCATCGTCCCCGACAGCGTCATCGACCGCAGCAAGGGGTCGTTCCCAGTGCCCGCGATCCGGCAGCTCGAGGGCCCGTACCTGGAGCGGGTGCGCACGGCACTGCACGCGCCGGAAGCACGTGAGCGCGGCCTGTTCGACCCGGGTACGGTCGAGCGGATGCTCCAGGACCCGAACAGCACGCGAACCGAGATCGGCGCGAACGCGCTCTGGCAGCTCGGCCTGATCGAGATGTGGCTGCAGCAGCAGGGGGTGCGGTGAACGTGGGTTCCACCCGGACTGGAGGCTCGGCGAGCGTCGCGTCGTCGGCCGACGTCCGTCCCTCGGTCACGACCAGGGCCGCGGCCGACCTGGGTGAGCGGCTCGCCGCCGCCTGGGGGTCGTGGGGCCCCACCATGACCCGGAACGCCCGGCGCGTGGCGTTCGTGTCCGACCGGCACGGCACCCCCGAGGTGTTCGTGCAGGACGTCGTCGTCGACGGCGAACTGCCCGAACCGGTCCGGATCGCGCTGTCCGACGACCCGGTCATCCGGGTGTCGTGGTCGTCCGACGGGGAGTGGCTCGCCGTGGCCATCGCGACCGACGGCGGCGTGAAGCAGCAGGTCTGGGTGGTGCGGCCGGACGGCACCGACGCCGCGCAGATCGCCGGTTCGCGCTACCAGCACGCCGAACTCGGCCCGTGGAGCCGCAGTGGT
Organism: Curtobacterium sp. PhB128; assembly: GCF_004340725.1. Classification (NCBI taxonomy): domain Bacteria; kingdom Bacillati; phylum Actinomycetota; class Actinomycetes; order Micrococcales; family Microbacteriaceae; genus Curtobacterium; species Curtobacterium sp. PhB128. Next base: position 63,117 of record NZ_SLUR01000002.1, on the reverse strand, counting down.
CACCGGGTCGTCATCACGCTGCCCTCGACCGAGGCCGAGCAGCCGGCCCGTTCGTACCTGGTCGACCCGGTGTCCGGCGACCGCGACGACCTGGCCGTCGGCGAACTCATCCACATCCTCGACCTGTCGGTGGAGGAACGCCTCGTCGTGCTCAGTGACGGGCAGCGCGGCCAGGAGTTCGTCGTCGTGGTCGACCGCCTGACCGACGAGAGCCACGCCCTGTTCGCCGACGACCCCGACGGGTCCGCTGACATCGCGTTCCTGCGGCCCTCGCCCGCGAGCGAGACCAGCCCGCTCGTCGCCTACGTCGCCACCGAGGCCGGCCTGCCCCGCCGCGGACTCGTCGCCCAGCCCGTCGGACCGCACGGGTGGCGCGGCACACCCCGCCGGATCGCCGAACGGCCCGACGCCGAGCTCGAGTACCTCGACGCCGACGACGCCGGCCGCACGCTGCTGCTCGTCTGGAACGTCGACGGGCGCAGCGAACTCGACCTCATCAACACCCACGACGCCTCGCGCACCCCGGTGCCGGACCTGCCCGGGTACGTGGTCACCGACCCGGTGCTCAGCCGCGACGGCCGGAGCGTGCTGCTCGCCGTCGAGGGGCCCACCCGACCGCGGGAACTCTGGCGGCTCGACACGAACGCACTCACCTGGAACCGGGTCACCGACGTTCCCGCACTGCCGGACGTGCAGCTGGTCGAGCCGACGCTCGAGCGGTTCGCCGCGCGTGACGGACTGGAGCTGACCGGCTGGCTGTACCGGGCGGTGGAGCCGGCCACGTCATCGGCCGTCGGCGCTCGTGCTGCTGCTGCCGTGCCTCCCGGCCCGCACGCAGCGCTCGTCCACCTGCACGGCGGACCGGAGTCGCAGGAACGACCCACGTTCTCGCCACAGCACCAGGCGCTCGCCGCCGCCGGGGTGACCGTGTTCGCCCCGAACATCCGCGGTTCGTCCGGCTACGGGCACGAGTTCGTGCACGCCGACGACCTGGCGTTGCGGTGGAACGCGCTCGCCGACGTCGTGGACTGCGCACGGTTCCTGGTGTCGAACGGGTACGCCGACCGCTCCCGGGTGGCCGTCGAGGGACGCTCCTACGGCGGGTACGCGACCCTCGCGTCGTTGGCGTTCACGCCTGACGTGTTCGCGGCCGGAGTCGCGGTGTGCGGGATGAGCGACTTCGCGACGTTCTACCGGGACACCGAGCCGTGGATCGCCTCGGCGGCTGCGACGAAGTACGGACACCCCGTCGACGACGAAGCGCTGCTCGCGGCCCTGTCGCCGATGCGAGCGATCGACGACGTCTCGGCGCCGTTGCTCGTCGTGCACGGCGAGCTCGACACGAACGTGCCCATCGGTGAGGCGCACCAGGTGGTGGCGACGCTGCGGGAGCGGGCGCACGACGTCGAGTACCTGGAGCTCGCGGGCGAGGGGCACGAGTACCGACGGGCGTCGTCGCGGGCGTTGCTGGTGCGGCGGATGGTGGAGTTCGTGGCGGCGCGCTTGGCGTGAGGCGCTGGCGGGGTGCTCGCACCGCGCCGTCACCGGGTGCAACGATGCGCCGGCGGCGCTCGCCGCGGGCAGAGAATGGTGGGATGACGACGACTGCGCCGACCTCGACCGCGCTGCCCCGACCCGGAGAGGTCCTCGTGGCCTCGGCAGCGGAGGTCGAGCAGGTCGTCCAACGCGCCACGAACCACTACGCCTCCGGTGTCGTCGCTGACACCGCCGGGTGGGCGGACGGCGATCGTCGGCGGATCGAGGACCTCGGGTTCCGGGGTGGTGATGCCCGCGGCGAAGCGCTCCGGACCCTCGACCTGACCATCGCCGACGACGGCACGCCGACGCGGATGCTCGACGCGCCCGCGATGGCTGCGCTGAACAGCCACCACGCGCGGTTCGCCGAGCGGCGCGGCGAGGTCGTCCGGTACCAGACCGACGTGTCGGTGTGGACGGGGATCCCCGAGCAACCCACTGCGCAGGACTGGGAGGACGTCCGGGCGCTGCTCGGATCGGGCGGGATGCTCGGCGTCGGTGCGGCTGCCGTCCTGCCGTCGGGGTGGGGGCTCGTCGAGGGTGCCGGCGGTGTGCAGCTCACCGGCGAGGCGATCGAGGGTGCGCCGGACCCCGAGGCCGTCGTGCTGACGCCGGACGACGTGCCGGAGATGACCGCCCTGGTGGAGCGGACGAAGCCGGGGCCGTTCCTGCCGCGCACCATCGAGCTCGGCACGTACCTGGGCATCCGACGGGACGGACGGCTCGTCGCCATGGCGGGGGAGCGGTTGCACCCGCCGGGGTGGACCGAGATCAGCGCCGTGTGCACCGATGCGGAGTACCGAGGCCAGGGGTTCGGGCGGCGGCTGGTGCTCGCCGTCGCGCACGGGATCCGCGAGCGTGGGGAGACGCCGCTCATGCACGCGGCCGCCGGGAACACCGGGGCGATCGGGTTGTACCAGCACCTCGGGTTCCGGCTGCGGGATCGCGGGGCGCCGCGGTTCGTGCGGGTGCCGTGAGCGACCGCGCCATCGCTACGATCTGATACATGCCCAACTCTTCCGACGAGCGCTCCGGCCGCTCTCCCGGTGGGGTGATCGGTGCGATGTTCAACGTGGTCGTTTGTGGCGTCCTCGTCGTTGCACTGCCGATCATCGCGCTCACTTCGGGTCACGACCTGGTCCACATCGCGTTCGCGATCGTCGGCTTCGCGATCGCGGTCGGTCTCGAAGTGGTCTTCGTCCGGAACCTCCGTCAACAGCTCGCACGGCGGAGGGGCTGATGAACCCGCAGCTCTTCTTCGGGATCGGCGGAGCCATCGTCGGCCTGTGGGGTCTCACGATCGCCGTCTTCAACCAGTGGGCGCAGAAGCTGGGAGGTGACCGCCTTGCGAACGGACGACCGTTGACGCCGGGCTTCGTTCGGTTCATCGGCGTGGTCCTGGCGATCGGCGGGACGCTGTTCGTCATCCTGGCGATCACAGGGGTCCTGCCGGACCACGAATGAACCGCTTGGTCACTCGACGCGCGCGTTCCTGACCGTCAGAAGGCGGCGAGGGCGTCCCGGAGCATGTCGTGGCCCTGCGCCTCGAAGCCCTCGTCGCCGACGGCGTAGGCCCAGGTCGCGGTGCCGACGGCCTCGCGGAGTTGCAGCCAGCGCCAGCCGTCCGACTCGCGCGGATCGTCGCCGTAGCCGTCGAAGAACGCCGCTTCGAGGGCCGGATCGTCCTGCCAGTGCAGCACCGCGAGGCGGGTGAGGTCGAACGATGCCGGGCGCCAGCCGAAGCGGCCGAAGTCGATGACGCGGAGCCGTCCGTGGCAGTCGTCTTCGTCGTCGACGATCCAGTTGCGCGGGTGGAAGTCGCCGTGGGTCGGGACCAGGGGCTCGTCCGGGTGGTCGGTGGGGAGCATCTCGAGTGCCGCGCGGGTCCGGGCGGCGACGTCGGACGAGATCCGGTGCGGGGCATCGAGCGCGGCCAGCGCCTTCGCCTGTTCGCGCAGAAGGAACGTCGGGTCGTGCCGGGTGCCGTGGTCGTGCAGACGCCGGAGGACTGCGCCGGCCTGCCGGTGGACGTCAGGGGCGTGCTCGTCCGCAGTACCGAGCGCGAGGTGACCAGGGACGCGTTCGAGGACGAGGACACGGTGGTCTTCGTCGGCGGACACGAGGGCACCGGCGTCCCCGGCAGTGCACAGGGCGTCGGTCACGGTCCGGTGGGCCTCGAGTTCCCGGGGGAAGTGGGTGTTGTCCGGGCCCGACGCCTTCACGGTGTAGCTGACGGCGCCGTTGACGACGTGCAGGACCCTCGTGTCGAGGAGCCCCCACGAGTCGTCCGCCACGAGGACGGCATCGGGGAGCGTGCGGAGCACGAACGCGATCTGGTGGCCGTCGAGTCCGGTGTCGCCCCACTGCATGGCGGCACGCTACCCGGTCCGCTCTGCGCACCGCGGCCGTTCTGGGGGCTTGTCGGCCCTCCCGCGCCCCCGGACACTGATGCAGCCGTCCGCCACCGTGGTTCGGGTGCGGTGTGATCAAGGAGGGCGCAGTGCGCACGTCATCGAAGACCGCCGCCGCGGTCGCACTCGGGTTCGTCCTGACGGCGGTCATCGCCGCACCGGGGCTCGCCGAGGCGGCGAACTGCCGAGGCGACAGCATCTCGGTCCACGATCTCGATTCCGGGTGCCGCGTCGACTCCGGCGTGGTGGCGCTCGAGGACGGCCGGACCTTCGCAGTGCCCGCGGCCGGCACCACGCTCACTGCTGCCCCGGTCGCGGAAGGGGACACCGACCCCGGGGACGTGGTGATCGCGAACCGCGGTGCCGCGGGCATCGCCGTGCAGGTCGACGAGGTGTGGGGCGGATCGCCCGCCGCCGTCCGGCAGGAACGCGCAGCCCAGCAGCGCCGAACGCTCGGGGCGACGATCCGTGGCACTGTCTCGCACAGCGGCGCCACGACGTCCGCGAGCTGCGGGAGCAAGGCGTACGTGCTGACCGGCGCGCACTGGGAGTCGCCGATCCGGTGGCGGTACAACCCGACCGGGGCGAAGGTGTCGAAGGTCGCAGCGATCCAGAGCGGTGCCGAAGCGTGGACCGGCACGATCACGGCGTGCGGTCAGACGATCCAGTCGACGGCGGCGCAGGAGTACCTCGGCACCGCGACGCAGAAGCCCGCGGTCACCGCCGATGGTGGCTGCGGGAGCTCGAACCGGACGAGCGTCGTCGGGTGGGGCAAGCTGCCGTCGAAGACCCTCGCGCTCACGTGTATCTGGTCCTTCACGGATGGGGTCGCCTTCGAGACCGACCAGCGCTACTCCACAAGCCACCGGTGGGGATCGACCAGCACCTGCTCGGGCAACCGGTTCGACCTGCGCGGCATCGCGACGCACGAGTGGGGGCACTCGTACGGGCTCGGACACACGGCGCAGAAGTCCGGGCTCGTGATGAAGCCGTCGTCGACCGTGTGCGACACGGCGCAGCGGACGCTCGGGCTGGGGGATGTGCGGGGGATCACGGCAATGTACTGAGCGGTCCCTTCGTTCATTCAGGCGCGGGAAGGTTCCGGCCCTATCGGTGCGACGCTCGTCGTTTCGACCCCCACATGTGGGGGTGCGGTGGTGAGCGATGCTCCGTAACGTTCTGTGGAGTTGCACAGTGCAGCCATGGGGGCTGTGCGCTGGTGCGACGTGCTGAGGGGTTCTTTTCGCGTGTTCGCTGCGTCGTTGTCTGGTCGTGTTCGTGGAGTGATGCTGGCAGTGGTGACGTTGGTCGCGCTGCTGGGTTCGTTGCTGGTGGTGGTGTCGCAGCCGACACCGGCGCAGGCGGCGGTGACGGGGTCGGGCGGGCAGTACGTGCCGATGCCCTCTAACGCTCGCGTGCTGGGCGGTGCGACGGGGGCGGGGACGTTCCGTACGGTGAAGGTCGCCGGCGTAGCCGGATTGCCGTCGTCGGGTATCGGCGCGGTGACGATGATGGTCACCATCGCTGACCCGTCGGGGTCGGGTCAGTTGCAGATGCGCGCCGACGATGACGACACGACGACGCTGATGATGATCTACAACTCTGGTGTCGGCGGGAACACGTCGAACACGGGACTGCTCGCGGTCGCGGATGACGGCACGATCCAGGTGCGGACCGAGACGGCGCAGTCGAAGGTCGTCATCGACATCACCGGTTACTACACGTCGACGAAGAACGGTGTGTCCGCCGGTGGGTTCGTGGCGATGTCGCCGTCCCGAGTGCTCGACTCCCGTGGCGGCATCGGTGCCGCGCAGGGGCAGATCCCAGCAGGTTCGCAGCGCACCATCCAGGCCACCGGCTCGAACGGGATCCCGGCTGGCGCTGCGGCGGTCGCGGTGAACATCATCGTGATCAACCGCGAAGCCAAGGCCGGCTACGTCCGTCCCACCCCGACCGGTGAGACCCGCAGCACGGGTGTCCTGAACTACAACTCCGTCGAGGGCCAGTCGACCGCGATGAACGCGCAGGTCGCGTTGAACACCGACGGGAAGTTCAGCATCGACACCGCCGAGGGCGGCGGGAAGATCGACCTCGTCGTCGACATCCAGGGCTACTTCCTGAAGTCGAACCCGGGTGGCGGCTTCACCCCGCTGAACGGTCGACTCATCGACACCCGCAACGGTGGGAGCATCGCTTCGGGTGCATCGTTCACGGTGCAGGTCGGCGGTGTCCAGGGAGCTCCGACGGTCGAGGGCGGCTTGTCGGCTGCCGCGGTGACGTTCACCGCGGTGAACGACAGTGGTGCTGACTCGTACGCGAAGATGTGGGCCGATGGTGCGGCGGAGCCGGAGTCGTCCGCGATCAGCTCCGACCGGACGTCGAAGATGACGAACACCGTGGTCGCGCCGGTCGGTGCGAACGGCAAGATCCGCATCAAGAACATGGGCACGGCGGCGATGAACTACCTCGTCGACCTGCAGGGTGCGTACAACTCCCTCCCCGGCGGTCCTGGGGAGACGAACCGGACCGGTCAGCGGACGTCGGCGACGACGCTGCCGTTCCCGATCACGGACCAGACCAACGCCTCCGTCGACGTCGGCACCGGCAACCTGCTGGTCACCACGACGGCGATGAGCCTGCCGGGTGTGACGCAGAACACCACGATCGGCGCCGCGTACAACTCGCGCAGCACCACGATCGGGGATGCAAACACGATGGACGCGAACCGGTGGCAGTACGCCCTCGCCGGCGCAGGGGATCTCACTGCGAACGCCGCCGGCGTCATCTACACCGACGCCGCCGGGACGGCATGGCAGTTCAAGCCCTCGGGCACGCAGGGTGCGTTCATCAGCCCCGCTGGTCTGCAGCAAACCCTGACGCGCGTCGACAACAGCACGACGCACGAGTACACGCTGAAGGGGTGGACGTCGAACTCGACGACGCACTTCAACCTCGCCGGCCAGCCCACGTCGATCGTGGACCGGAACAGCAACCAGACCAGTTTCAACACCTCGGACGGGTACGCGCTGACGACGATCGTCTCGACCGCCGGGGCGACGGGTGCGAAGACGGTGAAGTCGTCGTACGCGAACAGCACGCAGACGTTCTCCCAGACGTCCGGTTCGAGCTCGCGGAGCGTGTCCTTCTCGAAGAGCTCCGCGGGTGACATCACCACCTACACGGACGCGATCGGCAAAAAGACCACCTTCGCGTACACGAACGGCGATCTCACCACGATCACCGCCCCCACCGGCGGCGTGACGGCCTTCACCTACGACTCGTCCGACCGAGTCATGAAGGTGGAACAGCGCAACACCACGGCTGGGTCCGCCGGCACCGCGGTGACGCGGTTCTCCTACGCCAGTGACACGTCGACGCAGGTCGCGGATCCGCGGTCGGACCAGTCGGCTACGGTCGCCGCCGCGGCGCACACGACCTACACGCTCGACGGCAACGACCTCGTCACGAAGACCGTCGACCCGGCTGATCGGGAGCGTTCCAAGACGTACAACCCCGCCAACAACGGTGTCGCGAAGTCGACCGTCGGCGCATCCGGTGACGCGGGTACGGGGACGTCGTCGAACGAGTACGGCAAGAACAGCAGCCAGTCGCTGACGAAGTCCACGACTGGTTCCGGCTCCTCGAGCACCGCGGAGTACGGGTCAGGTTCCGCGACGGCGTACCTGCCCTCGAAGATGTCCGACAGCTCGGGTAACAGCACCACCATCGGCTATGACGGTGTCGGCAACCAGACGTCGTCACAGTCCGGGTCCGACTCGACGATCCAGGCAAAGGTGGCGTACAACTCTGACGGCACGGTGAAGAGCGCGACGGCGCCGGGCAACGGGTCGAACTCGACCACGTACACCTACGACGGCAACAAGCAGCTGTCGAAGATCACCCCGCCCACCGGCACCACCCTCGGCGTGAAGACCTACACCTACGACGACTTCGGCCGCGTCAAGACCGAAACCGACGGGCGTGGGAACACCACCACGTACGGGTACGACGCCGACGACCGCAACACCACCACCGCGTTCAGCGATGGCACGGCGACGGTCACCAACGTCTACGACGGCAACGGCAACCAGACCAGCCAGACCTCCGCGACGGGCACCATCACCAACAGCTACGACCAGCGCAACCGGCTGGTGTCCACGGTGAACACCGCAGGCGGTGGGACCGTGTCCTACGGGTACGACCTCGCTGGGAACACGGCGCAGGTGACCGACTCCACCGGCACCGTCACCCACACGTACGACGCGTCAGAGGTGCTCACCGCGACGACGTACCCGACGAGCTCGGGCACAGCGAAGCAGATCTACCTCACCGACAAGCAGGGCCGCCGCACCGACACCTGGCTCGGCGCCGACGCGTCCGCCACTCCCGGTGTTGCACCTTCGACGTGGAGTGCGCACCAGAAGCTGACATACGACAAGTCCGGCAAGGTCACCACGGTGCAGGCGTGGGCTGCGAACGAGGACCCGCAGCTCGTCGTCGACACCGACTACTGCTACATGGCCACCACCACCGCCCCGACGTGCACGGCGTCTACGGCGAACGACCGCAGCAAGCTGCAGTGGTCGTACGACAACATCAGCAAGCAGGCCACCACGTACGGGTACACGGACACGGACGGGACGACCCAGACCAAGCACCTCACCGGGATCACGCAGTCCGGCGGCAGCAACCCGACGAACTGGGCGTTCACGTACGACGACGCCGGCAACCGCACCGAAGCCAAGGCCACCAATGTGACCACCAGCGCCGTGATCAGTGACCAGAAGCTGACCTACAACGCGGTCTCGCAGATCACCACGGACGGGTACACGTACGACGGGACCGGCAACCTCACCGCGGCGCCGGGCGAGACATACACGTACAACGGGGCGCAGCAGCTGACCTCGTCCACGAAGGACGGTGTGACGACCAGCTACGGGTACGCCGGCGCGGACATGAACAAGCTGCTCTGGCAGTCCACTGACGGAGGAGTGGAATACGGTTACACGTATGGCACCACCGACCAGAACGGCGTTCCCGTGATCGCCACCCGCGAGCAGATCGGCACCGGGACCGCTTCCGTGCTGGCCGACCCGGTCACCGGGCAGCCGCTGGACCTACGCACCAGTGACGGGACGACCAGCCTCTACGTGCTTGATGGTATTGGGAACCCGACCACGTCGATCGCCGACACCGGCAAGATCGCCTACCAGGTCTCCTACGACGCCTACGGCGCCGAGACCGTTACCGCGGGTAAGACCAGCACCCAGTGGCAGCAGAACCCCTACGGGTTTAAAACCGGCCTGCGCTCGAGTAGTACCGACAACGGGTTGACGAAGTTCGGGTACCGGTGGCAGTCCGCTGGGACCGGCGGATGGGTCGAGCGAGACACGCTCGACGCACCCCTCGACGCGCAAAATGCGAACCGCTATGCGTACGCAGGTGGTGATCCTGTCAACAACTCCGATCCCACAGGGCGCACAAGTCGCGCGGGAAAGACCGCAAATGCGTACCTCGGTTACGCGATCGGAGCTGTCGTGGGCGGCGCGATTGGCGGCACCTGTGTCGCCGCCGTGGTTGGGCTCACAGCGGGTATCGGCACCCTCGGGGCAGCGCTCTGCGGGTTCGCCGGAGCGGCTGCAGCAACGTATCTCACGCAGGACTTCGAGGGACCATTCAATTGAGCGGGGTCTGGTCGGTCGTCTTTATCGTGGTTGGGGGAGTGTTAGTTCTCCTCGGCCTCATAGTCGGAGCGTCAAATGGGTTCACGCCCGCGGGAGCCGCCTGTGCGGTCTTCGGATTCGTGTTCCTGGTGATAGGAGTGTCCCTATTGCGTCGACGCGGCGGCGGAGGACCTCCGGCCTGATACCCATGCCGATGGCTTCGCAAGCGGTTGGCATACTCGGGCTCACTGCAATTGCCACTCGCGAGCAGACCACCCCCGGCACGCGCCGGTAAGCAGCATTATCGGAACTGACCCCATCGCCCCACCTGGTTAACGAAGGCGCAGTGGACGGTTCGTTGCTCGGGTACGTCAGCGTGTCTGCGGGGATCTAGCAGGGGGAGGCGTGGACTGTGCGCATGCCGCCTCGCATTCCGCAGCTTCCGTCCACGGTGTCGGTGCACGGTCATCGGTTGCAGCTTGAGTTGGTGCCGTCGCTGACGGCGCGGAAGACGTGGCATGTCAGAGAGCGGGACTGCTGCAGGTTGGGTTGACTCGTTGGTTTAGGCCGCGAGTGCTGCCTGTGGGTTGATGATTGCTTCGTACTCGATGGGCGTCAACTTCCCGAGACCGCGCTGTCGGCGCTTTCGGTGGTAGGTGCCCTCGATCCAGTGCACGATCGCGAGCCGCAGTTGCTCACGAGAAGTCCATCGGTGCCGGTTGAGGACGTTCTTCTGCAGCAGCGCGAAGAACGACTCCATTGCCGCGTTGTCCGCGCACGCCCCGACCCTGCCCATCGACCCCAGCAGCCCGGCATCCGACAGCGCTCGAACGAACTTCTTGGACCGGAACTGGCTGCCGCGATCCGAATGAACCACGGTGTGGAGCGGGTCGCGGCGAGAGATTGCCATCTGCAGTGCCGCGACGGCGAGCGAGGATCGCATCCGAGAGTCGATGGAGTAGCCCACGATCCGGCGGGAGCACGCGTCCTTCACGGCGCAGAGGTAGAGCTTGCCCTCGCCCGTGTTGTGCTCGGTGATGTCGGTCAACCACAGCTTGTCCAGGTCCGGAGCGGTGAACGCCCTCCGCACCCGATCGTCATGCACTGGTGGTCCGGCCTTCCGGGTCAGGCCCCGTTTCTTCGCGTGCAGTGACCAGAGCCGCTGCTGCGAGCACAATCGCCAGACACGCCGCTCCGAGACGAGCAGGCCGGCTGCGTGGAGGTCGTCGGCGATGAACCGGTACCCGAACGTCGGGTCGTCGCGGTGCGCGTCGACGGCGGCATTGGTCAGGTGCGCGTTCTCCCAATCGCGGCGGCTCACCGGGTTCCTCCGCCATGCATAGAACGCCTGCTTCGTGAAGCCCAACACCCGGCAGGTCACCGCGACCGGGATCCGGTCGGCGGCGAGTTCAAGGACCAGCGGGTACATCATTTTGGGAGATGGGCTTGGGAGAGATACGCGGCAGCACGGCGGAGGATCTCGTTCTCCTGCTCGAGTAGCCGGTTCCGTTTCCGCAGTTCTCGCAGCTCCACGTTCTCCACAGTCGTGACGCCCGGCTTGACGCCATCGTCGACGTCGGCGCGGCGGAGCCAGTTCGTCACCGTTCCCTCAGATATCCCGAAGTCCTTCGCCACTTGATGCAGCGGGATCTCGCCCCGGCGGGCAACCGCGACCACATCGCGTCGGAACTCCTCCGGATAAGGCTTGGCCATGATCGACATCCTTCCACCGAGGACCAAGTCCTCAGAGGTCAGGAGTCAACCCAACCTGCAGCAGTCCCGTGGAATCGCCGGAGCGACGTGTGAAGGTATCGTTGCAGGTGCAACGGGCGGCGTCGGGGTAGTTGGCACTGTCGGATGCATCGCGGTGGCCGGAGTGGTCTCCGACGCCACTACCGGGGAGCTGTGATGTTCAAGTTCAAGGGAAGCCTTGTGCCTCCGACTGTCCTTGGCATCGTAGCCATAGGGCTGGGCGCCTGGGCCATCTTGTCTCCCAACCGGCAAAACATCGGTAGCACCGGATTTGCTCCGATCTGGATCGTTGGGGCGGTAGCGCTCCTATTCGGCGTCTGGATCCTCATCGGTGTTGTAACGTCCGCGCAACAGCGGCGAAAGTAGGAGCCTTCGTGCCACAAGAGTCAACATCCAACCGGCCCAGATGGGTACCGTTTCTGTTCGCGGCCATCGGCATCGTGGTGATCTTCGTCGCCGGTGTTTTACAATGGCCGGTATGGCTCGACGTGCTTCTAGGTCTAGGAGTGTCGATCGGGCTCCAAATGATCTACAACGCACGGCGGCCCCCAGCGCCGTCGTCTGAGCCCGAGGACCTCGACCCTCACCTTTGACCGCACGCAACACACGAAGGCCAGGAAATCCGCACAGTCGGCACCTGGCCGTCGTCATGTAAACGTCACGTTTCCACACGCGTCGATTCACAACCTGTCCGTCTCGGCCGGTGACTTCACCACCTCGTTCGCGGTGGACGTCCAGCCGACCGCGATCGCCCCGGTCGTCACCCCGACCACGCCGGTCCCCGCGGCCGCTCCCATCACCCCGACGAACACCCGGACAGCTCGCCTACACGTGTACGGACGCCACCGTCGCCGGCCTCAGGTGACCACGACGGCGATGAGCCTGCCGGGTGTGACGCGGAACACCACGATCGGCGCCGCCTACAACTCGCGGAGCACCACCGTCGGCGACGCGAACACGATGGACGCGAACCGGTGGCAGTACGCCCTCGCTGGCGCCGGGGATCTCACCGCGAACGCTGCCGGTGTCATCTACACGGACGCTGCCGGTACGGCGTGGCAGTTCCGTCCGTCGGGGGCGCAGGGTGCGTTCATCAGCCCGGCTGGTTTGCAGCAGACCCTGACCCGTGTCGACAACAGTACGACGCACGAGTACACGCTGAAGGGGTGGACGTCGAACTCGACGACGCACTTCAACCTCGCCGGCCAGCCGACGTCGATCGTGGACCGGAACAAGAACCAGATCAGCTTCAACTCCGACGAGCCCGGCTTCACCCTGAAGTCCCTCGTGTCGACTGCTGGTGTGTCCGGGGCGCGGGCGGCGAACTCGTCGTACGCGAACGGTGTGCAGACGTTCTCGCAGACCAGCGGCTCGAGCAAGCGGAGTGTGTCGTGGGCGAAGAACAGCACCGGTGACATCACCACGTACACGGACGCGCTCGGCAAGAAGACGACGTTCGGGTACACCAGCGGGGATCTCACCTCGATCACGGCGCCCGAGGGTGGCGTGACGGCGTTCACGTACGACTCGTCCGACCGGATCACCAAGGTCGAACAGCGCAACACCACCGCGGGCTCCCCGGGGACCGCTGTGACGCGGTTCTCGTACGCCTCGGACACGTCGACGCTGGTGGCGGACCCGCGGTCGAACCAGTCGCAGGCAATCGCGGACGCAGCACACACGACGTACACCCTCGACGGCAACGACCTCGTCACGAAGGCCGTGGACGCGGCGAAGCGGGAGCAGTCTCGGACGTACAAGTCGACCAACAATGGTGTCGAGAGCTCGACGGTCGGCGCGGGTACGACCGCGTCGACGACGAACAACAAGTTCGACGGGAACAGCGGGCAGTCCCTGACCCAGTCGCAGTCCGCCTCTGGCAGCACGAGCACTGCGACGTACGGCAACGCGGCGCCGACGGCGTACCTGCCATCAGCAACGAAGGACAGCTCCGGAAATGACTCGAAGTACGGCTACGACGGGCCCGGCAACCAGTCCTCCACCGGCACCGGCACCGGCCCGGAAGCAGCAACCGCGACCCTGACCTACAACGACAAGGACAAGGGTGACAAGTACGCCTGGGGTGCGGTGAAGACCGCGGTCGCCCCGGGGAACACCGCCGGGACGGTGTACGCGTACGACACGAACAACCAGCTCGGGTCGATCACGGCGCCGGCGAACACGGTGGGTGTGCAGAAGTACTCCTACGACGACTTCGGCCGCGTGAAGAACCACACTGATGGTGGTGGCGGTGTCACGACGTACACGTACGACAACGACGACCGGCTCCTGACGACCGCGTTCGATGACGGCACCGCGACAGTGACGAACACGTACGACGGCAACGGCAACCAGCTCACGGAGCAGTCCGCGACCGGCACCATCACCAACACGTACGACCAGCGGAACCGACTCACCTCCACGGTCAACACCGCCGGCGGCGGCACCGTGTCCTACGGCTACGACCTCGCCGGCAATACAGCCAAGGTCACCGACGCCCACGGCACCGTCACCCACGACTACGACGTCGCCAACGTCCTGACTCGCACCACGTACCCGACCGCCAACGGCGGCACGGCAAAGCAGGTCTACAAGAACGACGACCACGGCCGCCGCACCGACACCTGGCTCGGTGCTGTGGAGAACACGGACCCGACCAAGGACCCGACGTCGTGGCAGGCGCACCAGACGATCACCTACGGTGCGTCCGACCACGTCACCGGCGTCAGGGCTGTGAACGCTGACGACCCGACGAAGCCCGTGGTGAGCTTGACGTACTGCTACATCACCGGGATCGCCGCCGGTGGTGACTGCTCGGCGGTGAAGAGCGCCAACGCGACCGACAAGATCCAGTGGGTCAAGGACAACATCACCCAGCAGACCACCACGTACACGTACGACTCCAACAGCCGCCTCACCAAGGCCGCACAAGCCGGCGGTGCGACGAACGTCACGTGGGCATACACGTACGACGTGGCAGGGAACCGGCTCACCGCCAAGCGGAGCGGGGATGTCACGAGCTCGCAGACGCTGACGTACAACACGGTCGGGCAGATCACGTCTGACGGGTACGCGTACGACAAGGTCGGCAACCTCACCACGGCGCCGGGTCAGACGTTCACCTACAACGGTGCGCAGCAGATGACTGCGTCCACCAAGGACGGTGTGAAGACCAGCTACGAGTACGCCGGTGGGGACATGAACAAGCTGCTCTGGCAGTCCACGGACGGGGGAGCGGAATACGGTTACACGTATGGCATCTCCGTTACCAGCCGCACCATCGCGGGTACCGGCACAGCATCGGTTATCAGCGACCCGTCGACGGGTCAGCCGCTGGACCTGCAGACCACGGACGGCACTACCAGCATGTGGGTCATCGACGGCACCGGGAACCCGGCCGCCGCGATCGCCGACACCGGCAAGACCGCGTACACCGTCTCCTACGACCCCTACGGCGTCGAAACCGTGAAGGTCGGCGGCGACAGCGCGCAGTGGCAGCAGAACCCCTACGGGTTCAAGAGCGGGCTCCGCTCGTCCAGCACCGATGACGGGCTGACGAAGTTCGGGTACCGGTGGCAGTCCAGCGTCACCGGCGCGTGGGTTGAACGCGACACCCTCGACGTACCCCTCAGTCCGAGTAACGCCAACCGCTACGCATACGCTGGCGACGATCCGATCAATGCTCAGGACCCTTCCGGTCGCGCGTACGAGACGGGCCCTGGAACGGGTTCCGGTTATTGCTCCTCTTCGGTTTCTTGCTACTCGACTCCCGGGGGGAACGCATACTCCCCGTACGGGCCTCCAGAGACACAGGAGCAGATCCTCAAGGCTGACCTTTGCTTCCTCAGCCTTGCCTATGTGGAGGTCGGCGCCCTGCGGGCCGCAGGCACCTTGGCTGGGGCAGCCGCCAAGGAGATTGCGGGAGAAGTCGGCTACCAGGGAGTCGGCTTGGGGCTAGTTGGGCTGGGGTGTATTTGAGATGTCGAGACGATGGAGGTCTACCCTCTTCCCTTTGGGGTATGTAGTCATTGGGATCGCATGGATTCTGCTTTCATCCGAACGATGGGTAGGCCTTGCCTTCATCGTGCTCGGCGTGGCGTACTTTGGTTGGACGTTCTTTTCAAAGGGTGGTAGAGCGGTTGAAAAAGAGGAGTCGGAGGATAATCAACGGTGACCACCGCCATCACCGGCGTTCCCCGCCTGACTTCCAGAACGATGATCGCCCCGTCTCCCCACACCGGCTGCCACACCGCAGCCGCCCACGACAGCAGTACGCGGTGGAGCGACAACGCCACCGGCCGCGCATTCCGACACCTCAACGCAACCTCCGTCGAACGCGGGTAGCACCGCAACGGGGCTCGCTAGCGCAGCATCACTGAAGGGCTACCGAGACCGCCTGCCCATAGCCGGCGGCTCGGTGATCCCTCGAACCGTCGCCTTGGAGGACCCCCGTTGCCTGCTGCAGGCTGATCTGGGGTATTGCCGTATGCCTGTCCCGCGAAAATGCCCGGTGAAGGGGCGATAGACGCTACACGGCGGCTACGTCGCTGGCAGCCACATCTGGGGTGGCGGGGGAGAGGGGTGTGGCGAGCATTCGGTAGAGGGTGGTGCGGTCGATGCCGAGCCCGCGGGCGACGGTGGTCTTGGGGACGCCGGTGCTGATGAGTCGGCGTGCTTCGACGATCTGGTCGTCGGTGAGCTTACGGTTGCGGCCCTTGTACTTACCGGCGGCTTTGGCGATGCGGATGCCCTCGCGTTGGCGTTCGCGGATGAGGGTGCGTTCGAACTCAGCGAACGCACCAAGGAGGTTCAGCATGAGCCGGCCAATCGCATCATCCGTGTCGCGGCTGTAGGTCTGCTGCTCCTTCACGAACTCCACCGAGGCGCCCTTCGCGGTGATCTCGTCGACGATGTCGCGGAGGTCGCCGAGGGACCGTGCCAGCCGGTCCATCGACGCGACGCGGACGACGTCGCCGTCACGGACGTATCCGATGCAGTCGAGGAGCGTCGTTCGATCGGTGCGGGAGCCGCCGGAGACCTTCTCTTCGAACACTCGGTCGACGTCGCCGATCGTCTCGAGTTGCCTGTCGAGGTTCTGATCGATCGAGCTCACCCGAACGTACGCGACAATCTGCGTTTTGTGTTGCAGCACCCCTAGACCCTCGCACACTCCTGTAGCAAAAGCACGAAACGGCACCCTAGAACCACGCGAATCGACCATCCACTCCGGTGTTGCGCTGGGGTATACCCAAGAACAACAGCGCAGATGCTTCGCCGCTGACTTGACGCCTCGTCGAGAACTTGCAGTCTGCTGGCCGATTACACGATTACTTCAACGAGATAAAAACCGGGTCACTCCCCGACGCTCCTGCTTCGACCATCGCGCGTACCCGCGGAGCCTGGCCTCGAACCCCTACATAAATTACGTTCGTACCCGACCTACTTTTGAGCACCAAGCCGTCCTTGATGAGTGATCCTATGATGGCCGACACAAGCAGCTTCTGTTGAGCATCGAGCCCGCGAGCTAGGGCTCCTTCTCGACGTCCACCACCGGGCTGCAGGTAAATTTTCTTCAGGATGCTGAGCATTACTTTTTGCCTGCTGCTCAGACCGGGCATGGCTAGGATCCCGCGGGTGGTCTTCGATGATGGATCGAAGGCTTCGTAGGAACAATCTGAGAAGTGCCCCGAGGGGAGTGATTCGGCGCTCGCGGAGCCAAGGACTGTACCGAATAGACACCTTGAGAAGACGGGCAACGATTGATCGCCATCATACTCAGTGAGATTTAGAGTTGAGATGATGCAATTATCAAAGAATAATCCGCTCAGATCCGTGTCTACATCGGCGAATATGAGCGATTCAATTTGTAGACCACTGAATGACAGGGGAGGGGCAGCCTGATTAGGGCCGAGGAGCAGTGCTAACCGAGCAACATCAAAGACAAAGGCGGAACGCCCCCCGTCCTTCTCCAGCCGGGAGGCCATGCTGGAGGCGAGAGAGCTAGATATGCCAAGTTCTCCTGCAGCGTACTCGGCGACGTTTAGTCCCAAGTCCCCCATGGGGACCGCGGAGCCTCGGCCTGAATCGAATGGAGCCTCCGATCCGGAGCTTCTGACGTAACGAACAATGTCGCCGGCACGTGCAACGTCGACAAGTGATGGATCGACGAAGTGACGGGATCCGTCGACGGGGTCAAGTACCCCGAGCCCGGGCAGGCGCTGAATGATCACATATGACCCTTCGTCGGGCTTGTAGCCGCAGACCTGCTCGAAGGCGTCGGACAGATCGGCTGGCAAGACAGGCCCGACCCCATCTCCGCGATAACGCGCGAGCGTCGCAAGGCGCTCCAGGATGTGGCGGACGCTCTCTCCGTCCAACCCCAACTCGATCTTTGACTCTCGTTCGCAAATGCGATCAAGCAGTAAGTTCCAGCCTTCAGCCTGACCTCCCTGCGTGCCATTGTTAATGATTTGCTCGATGGCTCCTGAAGTTGACAGGTAGCCGAGTAGTAGGGGGGCGTGGAGGTAGCCAGCCTGGCAAGGAGCCATCCCAGCCACGTGCCGTCAAATACTCGGTAACTTGTGCTTCCGAGAAGTCGTCCGTGGAGAGAACCAGAGGATTACGAGAACTGATCCCCAGAGCGCCTGACAGCTCGGTGTTCGAGTCAAATAGGTGCCGGCGGCCCGTCAGGAAAATTCCTGCTCCGTCCGGTGTCTGATCTGTGAAGTTCCGGATCAGCTCGACGGAGTTCCGCCGTATCTGGCGCAGACTGACCGCTTGACTGAGCCAACCGGTAGTTGCAATTTCGTCAAATCCGTCAAGTAAAATGTCGACCTGGCCGGCGCGCCATGCTCGAACGAGCTTCGTACCTTCTTCGAACCCAATCGCTTGGCAATGCCGTCTCAGCGCTTCATCCGGGGCTTTCTGTCCCTGATGATCACGCAGGTTCAATGTGACCGGGAATCGCTTTTCGGGATTCTTCAGATGGCTGGAAGCGAGCCGCGAGTGCACTTCGCGAATCGTCATGCTCTTTCCTGCACCAAAATCACCGAGAAGAACAGTAGTGCCACCGGACGACATGCGGTTTGCGATGTCTGCTACCGAGTGAACACGAGCGCGACCGGAGGTCGATTCTTCAAGCAGGCCAATCGGTACATAAACATCCAGATCCTTCGGTGCTCCCGTGTCTAAGTTGCGGGCGCTCCCGAAGGCATAGGCCTGGCGGACGTTCAGGTATTCGCGAGAATTGATCAGAAGTGATCGGAGTTGCGCAAAGCTGCACGCTACAACACCCGAGCGAAGGCTGTTGATATACTGACGCTGCTCAGCGGTGGGTTCATCGCGTGTAACAAAATATCCCTTGATTGCTTTCAAAGGGTGTGATTTGGATAGGCGCTCTGATGCTTGCTTGAGTTTGTCACCATCTTTTTTTGCCTTATCAAGTCGCTTCGAGACTGTGGCTTCGACCACGGCGACAATGTCATCGCCAACAAAAATGCCGTCTCGCTCAGCGCCGTCCAATATGACAGACCCCTGGAACGGCCTGTTGGGTACCCAGAGGGCGCGCGCGACGCGCAGCACTTCGGCTTCGAAAAGTTGCTCGTCGTCCTGAGACTCTAGCTTGGCCACTCTGCCCCCTGGTCTTGATGGACCCATATGTGCTCAAGCTCAGCATAGGGGAAATTTGGGACACGCTGCGGGTTCCCGAGGGGCATAGTCCCGTCCCGGATGGTGTTCTCGCGTGTAGCTGACATAAGAGCGTCATATCGGCGCGCGGGGAGGGGCAACCAAGCAAGCCCATTGGCGACGTGAGTGCGACGTCGAGGCGACATCGAGGAAGGTATGGCACCTGGTGGCGCATCCTAACTCGGGGCCCCACACCGAGCCCGAGTCGTGGATTCTCTAGGATCGACCCATGTCCACGACCATGCCCGGCTTCGGGACCGAACGCATCGCGCAGCTCGGCCTGCGTGACCGCGTCTACGACCGGGTGCTCGAGGTCCTGATGGGCCACGACGTCGAACCCGGCATGCGACTGTCGATCGACGGGCTCGCCCGCACCCTCGGCGTCTCCCCGACCCCGGTGCGCGAAGCCCTCGTGCAGCTCGAACGCACCGGCCTCGTCACCCGTGAAGCGAACAAGGGCTACCGGGTCTCCCCGCCCCTGGCCGGCGACCAACTCGAGGCGCTGTTCGACGCCCGACTCATCGTGGAGAGCGGCGCCGTCGAGCTCGCTGCGCGCGGTGACGTCGACGCCCTGCGGGCGCGGCTCAGCACGGCGCTCGACGAGCAGGCTGCGGTGGCCGACGAGGTCGCGGCGGTCGGTGCGGCTGAGGCGTCGGAGGAACTCATGGCCCGCTTCTTCCGCAGCGACTGGCAGTTCCACCAGCTGATCTTCGATGCCACGCGGAACCCGTTCCTCGAGGAGATGTCCGAGATCATCACGACGCGCGTGCACCGTATGCGGCAGATCGTCGAGGGTGGCGGGGACGACACCGACCGCGCCGTGCACGAGCACCGAGCGGTGGTCGATGCCCTCGCGGTCGGGCCGACCGAAGCGGTCGCGGCGATGCGGCACCACATCGACGCCGTCCGGCTCCGGTCGCGCGAGGACGCTTCGCACACGAGCTGATCCCGCAGGGGTTGCGCTCTGTCGAGGTGCGAGTATCTTTCCTATAGGAAAGAGGTTCACTGCCGAACCCCGACATGCGAAGGAGCATTCCGTGAGCACACCGCAGGATTGGGTCGACCAGGATTGGGACCCCACCACCTGGACGTCGGACACCTGGCCGATCGCCGCCTGTCTGCACGGTTTCGCCCAGGTCACTCGCGACGGCACCGCGTTCCACGATGCCCCGGCCGAGGTCTGGGACGACGTGTTCGCACAGATCGCAGCCGCAGGGTTCTCGCTCGCCGAACTCGCCGACAGCCACATCCGCCCCGCGGACCTCGAGCGCTCCCGCCGCGACGAGCTGTTCGCCGTCGCGAAGTCCCACGGCATCGGGATCCCCTCGGTGCACCTGCAGCGCAAGAGCGTCATCCAGCCCGGGCACGAGGAGGACAACCTCGCCTACGCCCACCGCACCATCGACGCGGCGGCCGAGTGGGGCATGCAGGTGTTCTCGACGGGCCTGCACCAGCCGTTCACCGAGGCCCAGAAGCGCGCGCTGTGGTTCTGGACCGCGCAGGGCCCGAAGGACCCGGACGACCCCGAGGTCTGGAACGCGGCGGTCAAGCGCCTGCGGGAGCTCGGTGAGCACGCTGCCTCCGTCGGACTGCCGATGGCCCTCGAGCTGTACGAGGACACCTACCTCGGCACCGCCGACAGCGCCGTGCGACTGGTCGAGGACATCGGGCTCGACAACGTCGGCCTGAACGCGGACGTCGCCAACCTCATCCGCCTCCACCGGCCGATCGAGGACTGGCGGGAGCTCTTCGCGAAGACCATGCCGCACACGAACTACCTGCACGTGAAGAACTACACGCGTGACGAGGCCGGCGACGGCAGCTGGGCGACGAGCGCGCCGAGCACGATGGAGACGGGCCTCATCAACTACCGCCAGGTCCTGCGCGACGCCGTCGCCGACGGGTTCCGCGGGATCGTCATGACCGAGCAGTACGGCGGGGACAGCCTCGGCGTCTGCGCAACGAACCAGCAGTACATCCGATCCGTCCTCGCGACGACGAAGCTCGACGCGACGGCGACCCCGACTGCAGCAACCAGCACCGAAGGAGCAACCCGATGAGCACCCTCGACATCGCCGTCGTCGGATCCGGCTACATGGGCGGCGGGATCGCCCAGGTCCTCGCCCTCGCCGGCCACACCGTCCGGATCGCCGACGTCTCGGCCGAGATCGCCGCGTCCAACCGCGCCCGCCTCATCGCAGAGACCGAGCAGTTCGTCACGGACGGCCTGTTCCCCGCGGACGCCGTGGCGCGCGTCGACGCGCACCTCATCGCAGCCGCCTCCATCGAGGAAGCGGTCGCCGAGGCCGACTTCATCGAGGAGGCCGTCCCCGAGAAGATCGAGATCAAGCACGCGACCCTCCGCCGCATCAGCGAAGCCGCCCGCCCCGACGCGATCATCGGCTCGAACACCTCGACGATCCTGATCGAGTCGCTGGCCGAGGCGGTCGTCGGCCCGGAACGGTTCCTCGGCGTGCACTTCTCGAACCCGGCGCCGTTCATCCCCGGCGTCGAGCTCATCCCGCACCCGACCACGGACGAGCACGCGATCGCGGTCGGCGAGACCGTCGTCGCCGCGACCGGCAAGCAGTCGGCGCGGGTGAAGGATTCGACCGGGTTCGTGCTGAACCGCCTGCAGTACGCGCTGTTCGAGGAGGCCACGAAGATCGCCGACGAGGGCATCGCCACCCCCGACGACATCGACACCATCGTGCGGACCACGTTCGGGTTCCGCCTGCCGTTCTTCGGCCCGTTCGCGATCGCCGACATGGCCGGTCTCGACGTCTACGCGTTCTGCTTCGAGTCGCTGCAGACCCGCTGGCCCGAGCGCTTCGCCACCCCGCCGTCGCTGCAGCAGCACGTCGACGCGGGCGAGCTCGGCACGAAGTCCGGCGCCGGGTACCTCGAGGTGCCGGCCGACCGGACGCCGGAACTCGTCGCCTACCGCAACAAGGCCTACGTCGCGATGCAGAAGCTGCTCGACGACCTCGGCCCGGCCCCGATCCACTGAGGGGGACGAGCATGAACACGAACACGAACACGCAGAACCAGCCCCGCACCGCCGTCCTGACCGGAGCCGCCTCGCCGCGCGGCATCGGTCGCGCCACCGCCCACCACCTGGCCGAGGCCGGCTGGGACATCGGCATCATCGACCTCGACCAGACCGCCAGCGAACAGGTCGCCACCGAGATCCGCGAGCAGCACGGCGTCCGCGCGGTCGGCGTCGGCGCGAACGTCGCCGACGAGACCGCGGTCCGGGCAGCGTTCGACACGATCGAGGCCGAACTCGACCCCGTCGTCGCCCTCGTGAACCTGGCCGGCGTCTCGTCCGCGCACGCCTACCTCGACCTGCCCGAGGGGGAGTGGCACCGCGTGCTGTCGATCAACCTCGACGGCGTGCACTTCGCCAGCCTGCGGGCAGCCGAGTCGATGGTGCAGCACGGCTACGGCCGCATCGTGAACCTGTCGTCGGTCTCCGCCCAGCGCGGTGGCGGCACCTTCAGCAAGACCCCGTACACGGTGGCGAAGGCCGGCGTGATCGGCCTGACCCGTGGCCTTGCGCGCGAGCTCGGCCCGCGCGGCGTCACCGTCAACGCGATCGCTCCCGGCCCGATCGACACCGACATCATGGGCGGCACCCTGACCGAGGAGCGCAAGACCGAGATGGCCGCGGACGGCGTGCTGCCGCGCATCGGTACGCCGCGGGACATCGCCGCGGCGATCGCGTACCTGATCAGCGAGGACGCCGGGTTCGTCACCGGCCAGACGCTGAACGTCGACGGCGGCCTGTACATGCACTAGGGCCAGCCGCCCACGGAACGCGCGCCGACCATGCGACGCGATCCGTGCCTCCCGTCCGGACGACCGAACCGACCGCCGGACGCCAGAACGACCGCACCGTGCTCGCAAAGGAGCGAACCCGTGTCACTTCCCCCTGCCCCCGCGCTCGGGTCGACGAACGACCCCGGCCTCAAGTCCGCCATCGGCAAGGCGACGAAGCACCTCATGCCGATGCTCGTCATCCTGTACTTCGTCGCGTTCCTCGACCGCACCAACGTCGGGTTCGCCGAAGAGGCCCTGAGCGTCGACCGCGGCATCTCCGACGCGGCCTTCGCGCTCGGCGCCGGCATCTTCTTCATCGGCTACGCGATCTTCGAGATCCCGTCGAACCTGCTGCTCAAGCGCTTCGGTGCCCGGTTCTGGCTCGCCCGCATCGCGGTCACGTGGGGCATCGTCGCCGCGCTGTTCGCCTTCACGACGAACGACACGATGTTCATCGTCCTGCGCTTCATCCTCGGTGTGACCGAGGCGGGGCTGTTCCCGGGCGTGATCATGTACCTGTCGGAGTGGTTCCCGAACAAGGTGCGCGTGCGGATGTTCGCGATCTTCTACCTGGCGCAGCCGTTCTCGCAGATGATCGGCGCCCCGTTGTCCGGCGGGCTGCTGAGCTTCGGTGACCAGGCGACCCCGTTCCACGGCTGGCAGGTCATGTTCTTCGGCGAGGGGATCCTCGCGGTGCTCGCCGGCATCGCGGCCCTGGTGTTCCTGACGAACAGTCCGCAGCAGGCGAAGTGGCTCGAGCCGGGCGAGAAGCAGTCGCTCACCGCGGCGATGGCGCGCGAGGACACCGCCCGCAGCGCGGACGGCCCGACCGGCATCTGGAAGGCCATGGCGAGCGGCCGGGTCTGGTACTTCACGATCATCTACTTCTGCCTGCAGGTCGCCGTGTACGGCACGACGTTCTACCTGCCGCAGCAGGTCTCCTCGCTGCTCGGGCAGGACGTCGGGTGGCAGGTCGGGCTCGTGACCGCGATCCCGTGGCTCGTCGGACTCGTCGCTTGCTACCTGGTCGGGTCGAAGGCGGACTCCGTCGGTCGCCGTCGTCGCTGGGGCACCATGTTCTACATCACGACCGGACTGTCGATCCTCGGGTCGGCGTGGGCCGGTGCGAACGGGCAACCGATCCTGGGCATCGTGTTCATCACGCTGGCGGTCGCGAGCTTCCTGGCCGTCGGCCCGATCACCTGGGCGTACCCGACGGCGTTCCTCACCGGGGCAGCCGCTGCGGCGGGCATCGGCCTGATCAACTCGCTCGGCAACCTCGGCGGGTTCGTCGCCCCGATCATGCGCACGGCGATCAACGAGGTGGTGCCGACCGACAGCGGTGCGTTCGGGATCGTCTCGCTCGGGGTCCTGGCGTTCGTCGCGGCCGTGATGATCTTCTGCACGAAGTTCTTCCGGGGGTCGAAGGCGGATGATCTCCTCGACACCTCGCATGTCCGCACCACGACGTCGAAGGAGACGAACGCGTGACCAGACTGTTCAACGACCCGGCGGACTTCGCCGACGAAGCGACCGACGGCTTCGTCGCCGCGAACGAGCGATGGGTGCGGAAGGTGCACGGCGGCGTCGCCCGCGCCACCACCAGCCCCGACGGCACGGTCGCCGTCGTGATCGGTGGCGGCTCCGGCCACTACCCGGCGTTCGGTGGCCTCGTCGGGCCGGGCCTGGCAGCCGGTGCCGCGATGGGCAACCTGTTCGCCAGTCCCAGCGCCCAGCAGGTCGCCGGTGTCGCGCGGGCGTCCGAGCACGGCGGCGGGGTGCTGCTGAGCTACGGCAACTACGCCGGTGACGTCCTGAACTTCGACGCCGCGGCCCGCACGCTCGAGGCCGACGGCATCCCGGTCCGGACGGTCCGGGTCACCGACGACGTGGTGAGTGCGCCCGCGGACCGCCCGCAGGAGCGGCGTGGCATCGCGGGCGACCTCTGCGTCTTCAAGGTCGCCGGCGCCGCCGCCGAGCAGGGCCGCAGCCTCGACGAGGTCACGGCCGTCGCCGAGCGCGCCAACGACCGCACGCGGTCGTTCGGCGTCGCGTTCTCCGGCTGCTCCCTGCCCGGTGCCGACGAACCCCTGTTCACGGTGCCCGAGGGGCGGATGGCCATCGGCATGGGCATCCACGGAGAGCGGGGCATCGACGAGACCGACGTGCCGACGGCGTCCGAGCTGGCGTCGCTGCTGGTGACCCGACTGCTCGACGAGCTGCCGGCGAGCGTGGCACCCGACGGCGCGCGCGTCGTCCCGATCCTCAACGGGCTGGGCAGCGTCAAGTACGAGGAGCTCTTCGTCGTCTACCGCTCGGTGCAGCAGCGGCTCGCCGACGCAGGGGTCGTCATCGTCGAGCCCGAGGTCGGCGAACTCGTCACGAGCTTCGACATGGCCGGCGTCTCGCTCACCCTGTTCTGGCTCGACGCCGAACTCGAGGAACTCTGGGCAGCGCCCGCGGACACCCCCGCGTACCGCAAGGGCGGTGCCGTCGCGCAGGAGCGTGTCGACCCCTCCACCGTGGAGGCGGACGCCGAGGGCGTCGCCATCGGCGCGGCGAGCGACGACTCGCGCGCAGTCGGCGAGCAGGCCGCGGCCGGCTTCGCCGCCGTTCGCGCGCTCCTCGACGAGCACGCCGACGAGCTCGGACGCATCGACGCCGTCGCGGGTGACGGCGACCACGGCATCGGCATGCAGCGCGGCGCGCACGCCGCAGACGCCGCAGCCACGGGAGCCGTAACCGCCGGCGCAGGTGTCGGTTCCGTCCTGCGGATCGCCGCAGACGCCTGGTCCGACAAGGCCGGCGGCACGTCCGGTGCGATCTGGGGAGCCGCCCTGGAGGCACTGGGTCGCGTCCTCGGGGACGACGAGCGTCCGTCGGCCGCCACGGTCCAGAGCGCGGTGCACGCCGCCACTGAGGCCGTCCTCGCGTTCGGTGCGACCGTCGGCGACAAGACCATGGTCGACGCGCTCGTGCCGTTCGACGAGGTGCTCCGCGCCCGGATCGACGCGGGAGCGTCGCTCGCGGACGCCTGGGCCGACGCCGTCAGCGCCGCCCGCGACGCCGCCGACGCCACCGCGTCGCTCGTGCCGAAGATGGGCCGCGCACGCACCCACGCCGAGCAGGCCGTCGGCACACCGGACCCCGGAGCGGTGTCGTTCGCGCTCATCGTGGAGACCCTCGCACCGTGATCACCATCGGGGTGTCGTTGAAGACGTACTTCTCGCACGCCCGGACCCTGGAGTGGGCCGCGGCCGTCGCGGAGATCGCCCGGCGGCACCCCGCGACCTTGTCGGGAGCGGCCACGCTGTTCGTGGCGCCGACGTTCCCGGCGCTCGTGCCCGTGCGTGACGTGCTGGCCGGGTCGGGGGTGCTCCTCGCCGCGCAGGACCTGTCGTGGGCCGACGAAGGAGCGTTCACCGGCGAGGTCTCCGGCGCCGAACTGCGGGAGATCGGGGTCGACCTGGTCGAGATCGGGCACGCCGAACGACGTTCCCTGTTCCACGAGGACGACGCGACCGTCACCGCGAAGGTGCACGCGGCCTTCCGCAACCACCTGCGTCCGCTCCTCTGTGTCGGGGAGACGACCCGGGCCTCCCGGTTGGCGGAAGCCGTGGCGGAGGTGACCGCGCAGCTCGACCGTGGTGTCTCGACGGCCATCGCGGACGGTCTGGCCGGGGCGCTGACCGTCGCCTACGAGCCGGTGTGGGCGATCGGTGCGCCCGCGCCGGCGCCGGACGACCACATCGTGGCGGTACTCGCGGGGATCGAGCAGCACCTCGCCACGCGACCCGAGCTGCGCGGGAGCACCGTGCTGTACGGGGGCAGCGCCGGGCCCGGTCTGCTCACCCGTGGGCGGGGGCGGATCGGCGGGTTGTTCCTCGGTCGGTTCGCGCACGACCCGGCTGCGGTCGAGGCGATCCTCGACGAGGTCGCAGCGGGCTAGGACCCGTCGCGGGTGCCCGCCAGTCCGTGGTCGTGCGCGTAGACCACGAGCTGCACGCGGTCCCGCAGCGAGAGCTTGCCGAGGATGCTCGAGATCTGCGTCTTCACGGTCGACTCGGTGACGTACTCCTTCGTCGCGATCTCGGCGTTCGAGAGCCCGCGCGAGGCCCAGCCGAACACCACCCGCTCCCGCTCGGTCAGCGCCTGGAACTCGGGTGGCTGCGGTGCGGGCGCCCTCGCGACGTCGGCCCCGAACAGTTGCGCGAGGTCGTTCGGAGCGATGACGGAGCTGCCCTCGTGGACCGCCCGGACCGCCGCGAACAGGAACGTCGGGGTGGCGTCCTTGAGCAGGAACCCGCTCGCACCGAGCCGGATCGCGGTCGCGGCGGCGGGGTCGAGGCCGAACGTGGTGAGCACGACGACGCGGGGGAGCGGACCCTCGACGGCGCCGGAGAACAGCTGCCGGACGGTCTCGACGCCGTCCATGCCGGCCATCCGCATGTCGAGCAGCATCACGTCGGGTCGGAGTTCCTGGATGCGGGCGAGGGCCTCGGCGCCGTCCGCGGCTTCGCCCACCACCTGCATGTCGTCCTGGGCGTCGAGCACCACGCGCAGACCCGCGCGGAACAGTGCCTGGTCGTCGGTGAGCAGGATCTTGATCGGTTCGGTCATCGGACGGGTCCCCCTTGGACGTCGAACGGGATGCGGGCGCGTGCGGCGAACACGTCGTCCAGCGCGGCGGCGTCGAACGACCCGCCGAGTGCGGTGAGGCGGGTGTGCATGCCGTCGATCCCCCGGCCGGAGCCCCCGGTCGTGCCGTCGCCGACGACGTTCTCGACCTCGAGCACGACGTCGGCGCTCCGCCAGGTCTCACGGACCACGACGGGCAGACCCGGTGCGCCGTGCCGGAGTGCGTTGGTCAGCATCTCCTGCAGCACGCGTCGGGCCGCCGTACCGGTGTCCGGCCGGAGCGGGACCGGGACGCCACGCACCGTACGGTCGACGTCGACACCGGCCTCGCGGATGCCCTGCACGATCTCCTCGAGCGAGCCGGGGTCGGTCGTCTCCCCGGAGCCGTCGATGTGCCCGAGGACCTGCCGGACCTCGACCAGCGAGCTGCGGGCGGTGCTGGCGATGGTGGCACTGACCTCGCGGATGCGGGCCTCGTCGGCCAGGAACGGCACCGAGTCGGCCTGGGCGATGATCACCGCGAGCGAGTGGCCGACGACGTCGTGCACGTCGCGGGCGATGTCCGCGCGGATGCGCTCGGACTCCGCGACGTCGATGGCGCGGGTGGCGGTGGCCTCGGCCTCGGTGGCGACGGCCTCGGCGCGCGACGCGGCAGCTTCGGCGTCGGCTCGACGGACGGATTCGCGGTCGCGCGACCGGAAGGCCCGGACGGCGACCCCGCCCGCCCACACCCCGAGGAGCGCGGCGACCGGTGCGGCCATCGCGAGGAACGCCTGGTCGCGGGGGCCGTTGAGCAGCACCAGGTACCGGAAGCCGGTGACGGCGAGGTAGAACGTCGCGCCGACGCCCGCGACGAGCGCGAGCACCCCGGAGAGGATGACCTCGGTCCGGGTGCCGACCACGGCCGCGGTGCCGATGACGACGAAGATGGCGAGGTCGACGAGCGACGGGCGCTCGCCGCCGCCCACCTGGATGATCCCGAGGACGACCACCATGAGCATCGCCGCCGACGGGGAGACCCGACGCAGGGCGATCGCGCCGGCGGCGGCGAGCACCGCGAAGAAGCTCGCGTGCTCGAGCTCGACCTCGAGCGGCAGCAGGAAGACGAACGCCGCGAGGACCGCCCACGCCACGTCGACGACGATCGAACGGGTGGCGAGCGGCCGGATGAACGTGCGCCGGTCCGTCACGGCTCGATCATCGCATGCCGGCCACGCCGGGCAGCGCGGACCGACGTCACGCGCCCGGGGTCATGGCGGCGAGGGCGATGACGGTGGTGGCGACGATCGCGGCGCAGAGCAGCAGCGTGGCGATCGTGTGTTTCGTCGAGGACTCCATGTCACCAGACTCGCGGCCCGGAGCCGCCGGGGCATCGGGCGCAGGGGCGAAGCGCTTCGTCCCTGCGGGTGAAGCCAGGGGGCGAGCACCCGGTACTCGGGGATCAGACGACGACGGACCCCCGCTGGCGGTGCGCGATCGAGATCGACTCCCCGGACACCACGTTGCGCGGCGACGACAGGAACGCGATGAGGTCGGCGATCTGCTGGGGCGTCGAGTTGCCGGGACCCCCTGGACGGACCTCGGCGGACGGGTTGTCCGTCACGGTCCCGGGGTTGACGACGTTCACCGTGACCCCGGTGCCTGCCACGTCGTCGGCCAGGTTCTTCGCGATGACGCTCACCGCCGTGTTCCGGAGCGACGCCGTGATGTTGCCGGAGAAGTAGGCGTTCTGCCCGCTCACGACGACCACGCGGCCGAACCCGGCCTCGCGCTGGGCGGGGAGCACGGCGTTCGCGACGCGGAGGAACCCGAGCGCCTTGCCGTCGATCGCGTCGAGGACCTGCTCGGGGTCGGACTTCCGGGCCGGGTCGAGGGTGCTCGCGCTCGGGGCAGCGGTCACGACGAGCACGTCGATGCGCCCGTGCCGCTCGAGGACGGTGGCGATGCCCGCGTCCACGGAGTCCTGCGAGGCGGTGTCGATCGACACGCTGTCGTCGGAGTCGTCGGCGCTGCGGGACGCGACGATGACGGTCGCCCCCTCGGTGCGGAGGCGGTCGGCGACAACGGTACCGATGTACCCCTTGCCTCCGACGACGAGTGCGACACGGTTCTTGAGTTCGAGGTCCACGCGCCCACGCTATGTCGGGACGGTGCAGTCTGCCCGCCCGTCGCGCACCGGAGCCCCCACCCGATGGCGGGCAGGGGCTCCGGTGGTGCTCAGCTCACGATCAGCAGTACTTGCCGGTCCACGAGGCACCGGTCAGGGCTCCGTAGTCCGGATTGGCGTACAACGTCGTCTCGCCGGCCGACAAGCACATGCTCTTCGATGTGTACGTGTACTTGACGGTGATCTGGACCGGGTCCGACTTGCAGTTGTTGTAGGTGCCCTTCTCGTAGTGTCCGTCGTCCCCGCCGCCGATGTTCCCCGTCGTGATCGGGTAGAACCCGCACGGCGACGCGGCGTTCGCGGGACCGGCCACTGCCAGCGACCCGCCGAGCATCATGGTGGCCGCGAGTGCCGTGCCACCGATCTTCGTCCAGAGCTTCATCGCTCTCCCCCTAACAGCTTCCGACCTTGCTGGCCCCTGAGATCTGCTTGTCGTTCTCGGTGAATCCGAGTCGGACATCGCCGGGCTGGACGCAGTAGTTCTTGCTCCCGCCCTTCATCGTCACCTTGATCTTCACATTGCCGTTGCCGCAATTCCCGTAATGCGCGACCTGGCGCTGTCCACTGAACGGCGATATCGACCCCACCACCGGCACGTTGATCGCGAAGGTCGAGTCGTAGTCTTCGATCTCTTCGCTGTACCCGCAGACCATCGCGCTCGCCGGCGCTGCGGTGACGGTACTCACACCGACGACTCCGCCGAGTGCGAGTGCGGCGGCCGCGCTCCCCAGTGCTGCCTTCCGGATTTTCTGATGCAGATGCATTCTTTCTCCCCTCTGCGGGACTGCGGTAGGCTGTCCGCGCAACGAATTGTGCATCGTGCCCCGAATTCCGTTCGTGGAATTCGGAACGACAACGAACTTACTCTTGAAGAATCATCACGCAAGCCCGCCAGGTGTGCATGCGGTGGGTATCGCAACGGAACGAGGTGGACATGGGCTCACGATCAGCTGGCAATGTCGCGACGATCATCGCCGCAGGGTGTTTGGTACTGCTCCTCGTCGTCGTGTGGCTCCGCGGACAGCAGTCGATCGGAGACGCGTTCGCGATCCCGGTCGTGTCCGTGCTCGTTCTCGGGTTCGCCGGCTGCACGGTCTGGGCCGGTGTCGTCGCCTTGCGTCGACGCGGATCCGGGCGCTGAGTACCGTGCGCTGCGGTCCG
The DNA here is from genome assembly GCF_004340725.1 of Curtobacterium sp. PhB128. Lineage (NCBI taxonomy): Bacteria > Bacillati > Actinomycetota > Actinomycetes > Micrococcales > Microbacteriaceae > Curtobacterium > Curtobacterium sp. PhB128. Next base: position 32,281 of record NZ_SLUR01000002.1, on the reverse strand, counting down.
TGCCGGGCCGCAGCGGCATCAGACGTCTGACCACGCCTCACCCGAGCAGCGGCTCGAGCCGCGTCACTGCCCGGCGCAGGTGCACGAGCGCGTCACCGGGCGACGACACCCGAGCAGCCGGCGCCGACAGGGTCAGCCCCGCCACGAGTTCGCCGCGCTCGCCGCGGACCGGGAGCGCCAGGCACCCGAACCCCGCCGTGAACGCGCCGACCTGGTGCACCGGTCCGAGGCCCCCTTCGGCGTGCAACCGCCCCATCGCACTCGACCCGGGTGTCGCCCGCAGCGCGGCCTCGTCGAGCAGCGGGAAGTCCGGGTCGACATCGATGTCGCGCACACCGGCGGCGTCGTAGCGCGCCAGGTGCACGCCCGCCCGGACGGCGGAGCGGACGTCGGCGAGCACCGATCGCACGGCCCGGGGCAGCGGTGCGAGTACCGGAGCCGGCGACACGCCGGCCAGGTCGGCGACCTTGTGGCCGAGGGCGAAGCCGCGCAGGTCCGGCAACCGGACGAGGTACTCGTCCTCGACGAGCAGCGTGATGAGCCGGTAGGTGGTGGCCCGCGGCATCCCGAGGGCCTCCGAGATCTGCTGGGCGGTGACGCCCGGTCCCGCGTGCGCGGCGGCCTCCAGCACCGCGAGGGCGTTCTGGATCGCCTTCGGCTGCCGCGCGCGGAGTCCGGGTTCGCTCACCGCACCTCCGCCTGGTGGCCGGTTCCGGCGGACGGACGGGAGGCCCCCAGCAGGTCCGCCTCGACCGGCACGTCGTACACGGCGTGGCTCCGACCCCGCCGCCAGGGTCGCCGACGCGTGGCCACCAGGAACGCGACCACCACCGCGGCGACCGTCCCGACGGCGAGGGCGACGGCCGGCCAGCGGGACGACGCGGCCTCGACCCCGAGGTAGGTGAGCAGGACGGCGGTCAGCAGGACCCCGGTCGTGACGGCGACAACAGCGACCCCCGTCGTCAGCTCGCCGATGCGCCGCAGGAACACCGGGGCCGCGAAGCACGTCAGGGCGTACGCGGCGATGTACCCGAGGGCGGCGACGACGAGCTCCGCCTCCATCAGTGTCCACGTCGGGATCCCGCTCGCCAGGCCCAGGACCGGCAGCACCGTGAGCACGCCGCACGCGACCGCGCCGGCCACGAACGGGGTCCGGAAGCGCGGCGACGCCCGACCGAACACCCGGGGCAGGACCCCTTCGCGGCCCATCGCGAACAGGACCCGCACGAGCGCCGTGGTCGAGGCGATCGCGCACGCCGCGAACGACGCCGCGATCCCGAGGTCGAGCGCCCACCCGATCCACTGCATGCCGAAGGCGTTCGCCAGCTCGTTCACGGGCGAGGCGCTCGACGCGAGGTCGGCGCCCACGGCGGCGAACCCCATCTGCTGGGCCGCAGCGCTGACCACGTAGAGGACGCCGGCGACCAGGACGGTCCACGAGATCGCGCGGGGGATCGCCTGGAACGGGCGCCGGGCCTCCACACCGAGCACCGACGCGCTCTCGAACCCGACGAACGCGGTCACGGCGAGTGCGGTGCCGACCGCGAACGACGCCGGCTGCGTCGGCCCGAGGGCGACGGCGGAGGCTTCGGCCGGGTGCAGGCGCGCGACCAGCGCGACGATCAGGACCACGATGACCGCCACCGACAACGACTCGACGAGCAAGGTCAGCCGGGTCGACAACCGGACCCCGAGCGCGATCACCGCGAAGACGGCCGCGCCCATCACCAGCACGACGACGATCGTGACCAGGGCGTCGTCGCCGGCGGCCGGCACGAAGCGGGACAGCAGGTAGTCGAGGTAGTAGCCGCTGCCGGTGAGCGAGAACATCGCGATGAAGCCGTACCCGAGCAGCAGGGCTGCGCCCGCGACGACCCCGGCGACCGGGCCGAGCCCGAGCGAGACGTAGGTGTAGAGCGACCCGGTGCCGGCGACGCGGCGGACGAACTGGTTCACCGTCCGCCCGACCAGGAACGACAGCGCCATCGCGGCCAGCAGCGACCACGTGGCCCCCTGGCCGGCGACCGTCGCGACGAGGACCGGGATCGTCGTCGCTGCGGCGGACGGTGCCACGGCCGACACCGACTGGGCGAGGACGTCGACCGGGCCGATGCTCCGCCGCGACAACCCGTCGACGGGGGAGCGCGTGCCGACGCCGGGCACCCGTGGCGGGTCGGCGATGGCTCGGTCGAGCGCGGTCATGCGGCAACCGTAGGGCTGCGCCGTTGCGCCCGTGTCTCGGTGGTGTTTCGGCCGCGTCTCACGCAAATGAGACGCCTCCGACGAGCACGTCCCATTCGGCGGCGACAGGGCTTCACGCCGGTGGAACGGCACCGCAACGGCGGCACGGGACCGTGGTCACACCCAGCACCACCACCTGCGATCCCCACCCACTCCGTTCCACCCACCCGGAAGGCCACGATGTCCAGCATCACGAAGGACCCCGCGTCACTCGGAGCCGCCCCCGCGCCGCAGCGGACCATGCGCGGCTCGCTCGGCGTCACCGCGATCGTGTTCATGGTCGTCGCGGCCGCCGCCCCGCTCACCGTCGTCGGCGGAGCCGCCCCGCTCGGCATGCTGCTCGGCAACGGGGTCGGGTTCCCGTCGCTGTACGCCGCGTCGGCCGTCGTGCTGCTGCTGTTCTCGGCGGGCCTGGCGGCGATGACCCGGCACGTGCCGCGGCCCGGCGCGTTCTTCACGTTCGTCGGGCACGGGCTCGGTCGTCCGGCCGGCGCGGGAGCCGCCACGCTGGCGCTCCTGACGTACACGACCATCCAGGTCAGCGTGCACGGGTACATCGGGTACCTGCTCGGCGTCACCGTCACGGGCCTCGGCGGACCGGACATCCCCTGGTACGTCTGGTCGCTGGTCGTCGTGGCCCTGGTCGGGATGCTCGGCTACCGGCACATCGACCTGTCGAGCAAGGTGCTCGGCGTGATGCTCGTCGGCGAGGTCGGCATCGTGCTCGTCCTGGTCGCCGCGATCGTGTTCCGCGGCGGGGCGGACGGCCTGTCCCTCGCCCCGTTCGAGCCGACGCAGATCATGTCCGGGTCGCCCGGCGTCGGGCTGATGTTCGCCATCGCCGCGTTCATCGGGTTCGAGGCCACCGCGATCTTCCGCGACGAGGCGAAGGACCCGGAGCGGACCATCCCGCGTGCGACCTACACGGCCGTGATCGGCATCGGCGTCTTCTACACGCTCGCGTCGTGGGGGCTCGTGATGGCGTGGGGCCCCGACGGCATCCTCGCCGAGGTCGCGAAGGACCCGGGGTCGCTCATCCTCACCACCGCCGCGCAGTACATCGGCAGCGCCGGGGAAGCCGTCCTCAACGTGCTGCTGCTGACGAGCATGTTCGGCTGCGTCCTGTCGTTCCACAACGTGATCACCCGGTACCAGCACTCGATGGCGAACGCGTCGCTGCTGCCCGGCCGGCTCGGCGACGTGCACCGGAAGCACGCGTCGCCGCACACCTCGAGCCTGGTGCAGACCGTCACCGCCGCAGTGCTGATGGTGCTGTTCGCGGTGCTCGGCCTGGACCCGGTGCTGCAGGTGTTCAGCTGGTTCGCCGGCGTCGCCACCCTGGGCGTCGCGATCCTGATGGCCGCGACGAGCCTCGCCGTCATCGTGTACTTCCGCCGCAACCCCGGTGACCGGCGGGTCTGGAACACCATCGTGGCCCCCGTCCTCGGGTTCCTCGGGCTCGTCGCCGCTGCCGTCCTGATCTGGGTGAACTTCCCGACGCTCGTCGGCGACGTCGACGCCTCGGGCGCGAGCGTCTTCGGCGTCGTGAGCATCGTGCTCACCGGCCTGGTCGTGGTCGTCCCCGTCATCGGCGTGGTGCAGGCCGTGGTGCTGCGACGCCGCAGTCGGAGCCGCTACGAGCTGATGCTCGACCGTCTCGCCACCGAGAGCTGACCCGCCGGGCGCACCACGCGCCTCCCGGCCGAACCGACCCGACCCCACGCACGACGCAACGCGCAAGGAGCACCACGCACATGACGATCACCGACCCGACCACCGTGACCACCGACGCAGACACCACCGCGCACCCGCTCGGCAGCCTGACGCCCGACGAGTTCACCGCCGTCCGCGACCTCGTCACGGCGCAGCCGGACTGGACCGACACCACCCGCTTCGCCTACGTCGGCCTCGAGGAGCCGCACAAGCAGGAGGTCCTGGCGTGGCAGGCCGGCGACGGCCCCCTGCCGGACCGCACGGCCCGGGTGATGCTGCTCGACATGGCGACCGGTCGCTCCACCGACCGCGTCGTGTCGATCACCACCGGCACGGTGCTGCGGACCGACGTGCTCGACGGGTCCCGTGGCCAGCTGCCCGTCCTGATCGAGGAGTTCGACGCCGTCGGCGAGATCGCGAACGCGGACGAGCGCTGGGTCGCCGCCCTGGCGAAGCGCGGACTGTCCGCCGACGAGGTCAAGTGCGTGCCGCTCTCGGCCGGGTACTACGACTACCCGGAAGAGGTCGGTCGGCGCATCCTGCGCGTGCTCGCCTTCAAGCAGGACCACCCGGCCGACCACGTGTGGGCGCACCCCGTCGACGGCCTGTCGGCGTACGTCGACGCGGCGAACCGGGCCGTCACGCGGATCGTGGACGTGGCGGACATGCCCGTGCCGACCACTTCGGGGAACTTCGACGACCCGGCGATGCAGGGCGAACCGCTCGACCTCAAGCCGATCGTCATCACCCAGCCCGAGGGGCCGTCGTTCCGCGTCGACGGCGAGTTCGTCGAGTGGGCGAACTGGCGGTTCCAGGTCGGCTTCGACGCCCGCGAGGGACTCGTGCTCCGCCAGCTCTCGTGGCAGGACGGCGAGCGGCTGCGCCCGATCGTGTACCGGGCGTCGATCGACGAGATGCTCGTGCCGTACGGCGACCCGTCTCCGGTGCGGTTCTGGCAGAACTACTTCGACACCGGCGAGTACCTGTTCGGTCGCTTCACGAACTCGCTCGAACTCGGCTGCGACTGCGTCGGCGAGATCCAGTACTTCGACGCCGTGCTGGCCGACGAGCTCGGCAACCCGCAGACCATCCGCAACGGCATCTGCATGCACGAGGAGGACTTCGGCACGCTCTGGAAGCACGGCGACATCTACACCGGCTCGCAGGAGGTCCGTCGGTCCCGCCGCCTGGTGATCTCGTTCTTCACCACCGTCGGCAACTACGACTACGGCTTCTACTGGTACCTCTACCTGGACGGCACGATCGAGTGCGAGGCGAAGCTCACCGGCGTGCTCTTCACGTCCTCGTACCCGGGGCTCTCGGAGTCCGGCGATGACTACCCCTATGCCTCCGAAGTCGCCCCCGGCCTCGGTGCCCCGTACCACCAGCACCTGTTCTCGGCGCGGCTCGACATGATGGTCGACGGGCTGTCGAACGCCGTGGACGAGGTCGACGCCGTGCGGGTGCCGGTCGGGCCGGGCAACGAGCACGGCAACGCGTTCACGAAGTCGGTGACCCGGATCGCGTCGGAGTCGTCGTCCGGCCGTCTCGCCGACGCGTCCAAGGCACGCACGTGGTTCGTCTCGAACACCGAGGAGCGCAACCACCTCGACCGCCCCACCGGCTACGTGCTGTACCCGCAGGACGCCCCCGTGCTGCTCGCCGACGACTCGTCCTCCGTCGCCGCCCGTGCCGAGTTCGCCCGCAAGCACCTGTACGTCACGCAGTACGACCCGGCGGAGCGCTTCGCCGCCGGCGACTTCGTGCACCAGAACCCCGGCGGCGACGGGGTCGCCCGCTACGTCGAAGGGGACCGACCGCTCGACGGCGAGGACATCGTGCTCTGGTACACCTTCGGCCCGACGCACTTCCCGCGGCCCGAGGACTGGCCCGTCATGCCGGTCGACTACGCCAAGTTCACGCTCAAGCCGTACGGGTTCTTCCCGCGGAACCCGGCGCTGAACGTGCCGGCCGCGATCGGCGCGACGGCGGCGTCGCACTGCTCGCACCACGCGTCCGGTGGCGTCGAGGCGGCGCACGACGCCGTCGCCCACGACCACGGGCACGGACACTGACGTGACCGACCTGCTCGGGCTCGCCGCGATCGTGCCGGCGTCCGCCGGGGCCTGCTGCACGGTCGGGGCGTGGCGCCCCGGCCGTGCGGTCGACGTGGTGGCGGCAGTGGTGATGGTGGCCGCGATGGTGGACGGGGCCTTCGGGCCGCGCGTGCTGCCCGGGGTGCTCTGGTTCGTGGTGCTCGCGCTGCTGGCCGTCGTGGTCGCCGCGGTGCACCGGGTGCAGAGTGCGTCCGGCGCGTCTGGTGCGTCCGGTTCGGTCGGGAGGCCCGGGTCGGCTCCGGCGGTCCGGGTCGCGTCGGCGCACGGTCGGTTCGGGCGACTGCACGCGGCGCTCGGTCTGCTGGTGATGGGCGCGCTGGGCGTCGGCATGGCGCACGACCCCGGCATGACCGGCACGGCGGGTGTCGGCGTGCACGGACACGGCGGCGCAGTCGCCGTGACGTGGCAGGTCGTCCTCGGCGGCCTGACCACCGGCTACCTGCTGCTCACCGCCCACATGGTGCGGGACGGCATCCGGCGTCGGACCCGCGCGCTCCCCGTCGTCGAGACGCTTGCCATGGGGATCGCGGTGGCGGTGATGGCCGCAGCGATGGTCTGACGGCTCCGGAAGGCATCCCGCGACGATGGAACCGCCGCGGGATGCCTCGAGCACCTAGCCCTTCCGCCCCAGGTCGTACAAGAACCGCGCCACGGTCACGAGCAAGCTCGCGATCCCCAACCACGGAACCTGACGCCTGCGGTCGGACTCGTTGTCCTTCGACATCGAGTCCTCCTCTCGGTGTCAGCCGGCCGACACGAAAGAGCGGAGAGCCAGGGATGCGTACGCGAGCGTGCCCGCGTACACTTGCTCCCGAGCGCTCAGCTCGGGAAGACTTGTTTCCCTGGCTTTCCACTCGGAGAGCTGATCGAAGCCCACCACCGTTGCTGCGGTGGTGGGCTTCAACTTTGCCCGGATGCACTCCCCGGCGAGAGTGGCATCTGATGTGCAGCGTATCGGAGGGTCTTCGACCGCAGGCCCCCGCCGCGCGCTGATGTGCGAAGCGAACGGTTCGGCGCGCGAAACGTACAGTTTGCGAACCGTTCGTTGCGGAAAACGTTCACGTCGTGAAAGAGTTCGAGCGTCCGCAGGGGACGAACGGCCGCAGAAGGGCGGGATCAGACATGCACAGCACGTACTCCGGGATGCCTCGGGCGGCACGGATCGGTGGCAGCCACACCCGCATCGGTCTGACCGACCCGGCCGTCATCGACGCCTACGTCGAGCGCCGCATCGAGGACCCGTCGCTCCTCGCCGGTCGCGCCGAGCCGGCGTACGCCGACTTCTTCACCGTCCCCGCCGCGTAGCAAGGAGCGCATGATCACATGCCGTTGACCGTCGTCCGTCGAGAGCACAACCACCTCTACAGCCGCGAGCCCCGTTCCCGGGCTGCGAAGACCGCCGTCGACGCCCTGCTGCGCCTCCAGCACGCCGAAGAGCAGCAGATCGAGTCCGCACGCATCGAGAGTGGGCTGAGCAAGAACGAGTCCCTGGCGATCCGGTACATGCTCCAGGCCCACCGCGACGGCCGCACCATGGGCCCGAAGGACCTCGCCGTCATGCTCACCGTGTCGAACGCCTCGGTCACGAAGCTCGTGGACGCGCTCGTCGACAAGGAACTCCTCGTCCGCACCGCGCACCCCACCGACCGTCGCGCGCAGGTCCTCGAACCCACGGACCTCGCCGCCGAGAAGATCGATGCCTCGTACGCCCGCTTCCACGAGGCCGTGGTCGGGGTCCTCGACCACCTGTCCGATGCCGACAACGCCGTCCTCGCGGAGTCGCTGACCAGGATCGTCGACGCGCTCGCCGACGGTGAGCCGGCACCGGTCGACGAGTACACCGTCGACGACCAGGACTGACGCGACCCGAGGCGGTCGACGCGACCACCCGTCGACGGGAGGCGCGGTACCGGATCGCTGCGGGCCTCCAGACGGTGGCGGAAAAACCTTCCAGCGGTAAGTTGGGTGCATGACGCACCCCGCCGACGACGACGCGGCCCCGCCGCGACGCGGCGGGTACCGCAAGGGAGCCGAGCGCCGGACCCAGATCCTCGACGAGATGATCCGCATGGTCGCGGAACAGGGCGTCGACGCATCGTCGTTGCGTTCTGTGGCCGAAGCCCTCGGGATCACCCACGCGGCGCTCCGCCACTACTTCCCCAGCCGTGACGAACTGCTGCTCGCCGTCTACCGCGAGCACGAGGTGCGCGAGCAGGGGGCGCCCGACCGGTTGAAGTCGGCGATCGGGGACATGCGCGACAGTGCCTCGCGCAACCGTGCGGTGCCGGGCCTGGTGCAGCTCTACACGACGCTCGCGGCCGACGCCGTGCAGGAGGGGCACCCGGCGACCCGTGACTTCATGCGGGAGCGGTTCACGCGGCTCCGGGCCGACCTGGCCGCGTTGATCGCGGCGGACCAGGCGGCGGGACGGATCCGCGGCGACCTGGACCCGGTCGACCTCGCTTCGCTGAGCATCGCGGCGTCCGACGGGCTGCAGGTGCAGTGGTTGCTCGACCCCGAGGCCGTCGACGGCGAGAAGGTGCTGCGGTTGCTCGAGCAGATCGTGCCGGCGCCGCCGGAGTGAGCGCGTGCGTGCGCGTGCGCGTGGCGTGCGCGCGGCGCGAGCGTGGCGCGTGGCGCGTGCGTTTCGTGAGCAGAAATGGTCGGGTCCCCGTTCGGGACCCGACCATTTCTGCTCACCAAGTGCGGCGCGGTGCGCGACGCACGACGTGACTACGCGTTCGCGGCCTCGGCGAGGACCGCGGCGGCGGGGTCGAAGTCCTCGGGGAGCGGCTGGATCGGGTCGATCGACGAGGTGATCTCGACGGATTGACCCGACTCGGCGGCGTCGCGGATGCCGAGCATGACGTCCAGCGCGTGCGACGCGACGGCACCGGAGGCGCGCTCCGGGCGGCCCTCGGCGATCGCGCGGGCCAGCTCGACGACACCCGTGCCACGGCCCCAGGTGGAACCCTTGTGCGTCAGCGTGGTCGGCTCGTCCTTGCCGAGCGTCCACAGCGTGCTGTCGCCGTCGAAGACGTTCGGGTCCGGCAGCACGATGGTGCCCTCGGAGCCGTTGATCTCGACGAAGCCGTTGCGGGGCAGCGCGTGCTGGAACGACAGGGTCGTCTGGGCCGACTGGCCGCCCTCGAACGAGATGAGCGCTGCGTGGTGCGTGGGCACCTCGACGGCGAACTCGGTGCCGGCGCGGGGGCCGGAACCGATCACGCGCGTCTCGCGGGACTTCGACGACACGGCCTGCACGCGCGAGGCGGCGCCGAAGGCGTGCAGGAGCGTCGTGACGTAGTACGGGCCGATGTCGAACAGCGGACCGGCGCCCTGGGCGTACAGGAACTCGGGGTCCGGGTGCCACTGGTCCGGTCCGGGCACGTGGAACATCGTCGTCGCGGTGAGCGGCGTGCCGATGTCGCCACGGGCGATGGCGCGGATGGCGGTCTGGATGCCGGCACCGAGGACGGTGTCGGGGGCGCAGGCGTAGCGGACACCGGCGGCGGCAGCGGCTGCGAGCAGCTCCTGCGCGTCCGAGGCGTTCGTCGCGACCGGCTTCTCGCTCCAGGTGTGCTTGCCGGCAGCGATGATCTGCTGCCCGACCTTGGCGTGCTCGGCGGGGATCGTGATGTTCACCACGATCTGGATGTCGTCGCGGGCGAGGAGCTCCTCGACCGTGCCGGACGCGGGCACGCCGTACTTCTCGGCCTGGGACGCGGCGCGCTCGAGGATGAGGTCGGCGACCATCAGGACCTCGACGTCGGCGAACTGGGTCAGGTTCGTCAGGTACTGGTCCGAGATGTTCCCCGCACCGATGATGCCGACTCCGATGCGGCTCACTTGTCGTTGTCCTTCAGCCATGCGAGGGACTCGGTGATGCCCTGGAAGACGTCGCCCGAGTAGGCGTCGAACTCGACGACGCGGATGGCCTGCGGCGCCGCGGCGAGGATGCCCGCCACGTTCACGTCGCCCTGGCCCGCGGGGGTCTGGTTCTCGAACGCACGCTGCAGCGCCTCGGGCACGACGAGCGCGCTCTCCGACGAGGGCAGTGCGGTGAGGATGTCACCGTCGACCTTGCCGTCCTTGACGTGGATGGCGACGACGCGGTCGCCGAGTGCCTTCAGGACGGCGGGGGCGTCGGCGCCACCGACGGTGGCCCAGAAGGTGTCGAGCTCGAGCACGGTCTCCGGGCTGATCTGCGACACGAAGTGGTCGTAGACCGTGCGGCCGTCGACCTTGTTCGTGAACTCCCACTGGTGGTTGTGGTAGCCGAACTGCAGGCCGCGCGAGGCTGCCTCGGCGGTCAGGACGTTGACGCGCTCCGCGATCTTCGCGACGTCGTCGGCGGTCTGCCAGCGGTCGGTCGGGATGAACGGGTCGATGACCGTCTGGATTCCGAGGCGCTCGGCGGCGTCCCAGATCGGCGCGGTGTCCTCGGCGTCGATCACGGCGACGTGGCCGGACGGCGCCTTGAGGCCGGTCGCGGCGAAGGCACGCTCGAGGTCCGTGGCACGCTCGACGAACGCGTAGGGCTCGACGTTCTCGTACCCGATCTCGGCGACACGGGCGATGGCCTTGTCGAGGTCTTCGGCGATGGCGTCTCGCAGCGAGTACAGCTGCACAGAAGTGGTGGGCATTGCAGAGGCTCCTTCGGTCCTGTCTGGGGGTCGCGACTCCCAGGTGTCGAAGCACCGGGTGTCGCAGTCCGTCGAGGAGCGATGCTCCACGGCGAGATCGATGACGACGCTACCCCAAAAACCACCCGGTGTGTAGTTTTTGCGTCCCCCCGTGTCGCACGTCAGTACATGAACGACACCTGTCGATGTATGCTCAGCCAGTCAAAACCGTGCACAGGATGGTTTTGGCCACCAGCATCGACTCGAGGAGGCGTCATGAGCACACCCGAACCCGGCAGCCCGGCACTGTTGCACCCCGAAGAGGGCATCACCCAGCCGATCAGCACCGTGAAGGTGGGCATCGGCTACCAGATCGCCCTGTTCCTCGGGCAGTTCGGCCTCTTCGTCGCACTCATGGCACCGGTCTACGTCAGCATGCAGCTGAAGGCGCAGGCCCTGGTCGGCGACGACGCGGCGAACGTCATCGGCTCGGTGCTGCCGATCGGCGCGTTCGGTGCGCTCATCATGAACCCCCTCGCCGGCGCGCTGTCCGACCGCACCCGCACCCGTTGGGGTCGTCGTCGGCCCTGGCTGCTGAGCGGTGTCGTCGTGTTCGCGATCGCCCTCGCCTGGATCGCCTACTCGCCCGACGTCCTGAACCTGACGCTGGCCTGGCTCCTCGCCCAGCTCGCCGCCAACGCGACGCTGGCCACCCTGCTCGCGAGCTTCGCCGACAACGTGCCCCAGCTGCAGCGCGGCCGCTCGTCGAGCATCATCGCCCTCGCGCAGAACATCGCCGTGCTCGCCGGCACCTACCTGTCGGTGTTCTTCGTCGCGAACCTGCCCGTGCTGTTCATCGCACCCGGCATCCTGGCGATCATCCTCGTCGCGGTGTACGCCGTGGTCGCCCGTGACGACCTGCCGACGTACAAGCTGAAGAAGTTCACGTTCCTGAACCTCATCGCCTCGTTCTGGACGAACCCGATCAAGAACCCGGACTTCGCGTTCGCCTGGTGGTCACGCTTCCTGATCATCTTCGCCACCTTCATGTTCACGACCTACCGCCTGCTCTACATGGAGAAGCACCTCGGCATCGAGGACGCGAAGGAGGCCACCGCGGCCGTCGCCTTCGGTGTGCTGCTCTACACGATCGCGCTCCTGGTCAGCGCGGCGCTGTCCGGCTGGGCGTCCGACAAGATCGGCCGGCGCAAGGTCTTCGTCGGCGGTTCGACGGCGATGTTCGCCGTCGGCCTGGTCGTGCTCGCGCACGCCGACACCGTGAACGGCTTCTACGTGGCCGAGGTCATCATGGGCTTCGCGTACGGCATCTACTCGGCCATCGACACGGCGCTCGTCGTCGACGTGCTGCCGAACGCCGACCGGCCCGGCAAGGACCTCGGGGTCATCAACATCGCCAACGCGCTGCCGCAGTCGCTCGCTCCGGCCGTCGCACTGTTCTTCCTGAAGATCGGGTCGGGCGACGCCGCCGACAACTACACGCTCATGTGCTGGGCCGCCGGCGCGATCGCCATCATCGGTGCCCTTGTGGTGATCCCCATCAAGCGGGTTCGATAGCCGGATGCACACCTCCGGGGTCGACGTGGACCGCAGCCAGCTCGCCGGGTGGCGGAACGCGATCATCGTCGCGTTCGCCATCGGCGGGATCAGCCTGGCCGGCTGGGGTCCCCGGCTCCCGGAGCTCCGCGTCGAACTCGGTGTCGACATCGGCACCATCGGCCTCATGCTCGGCGGGGTCACCATCGGCTCGATCGGCGGGCTGCTCAGCGCCGCCCCGCTGCTCCGGCGCCTGGGCGGCCGACGCGCCCTGACGGCGGTCGCCGTCCTGGTCCCCGCCGCACTGGCACTCATCGGCATCGCCGCTGCGCTGCACTCCGTGCCGCTGGCGAGCGTCGGGTTCGTCGTCGCCGGTGCCGGGATCGGCGCGCTCGACGTCATGGCGAACGTCGAGGGCACGGCGATCGAGGCGCTCGCCGGTCGCACGTTGCTCCCGTTGATGCACGCCGCCTGGTCGGGAGGCGCGGCCCTCGGCGCCGGGATCGCCGCCCTCTGCGCATGGCTGGGCATCACCCCCTCGGCCCAGTTGATCGGTGAGGCCGTCGTGATCCTGGTGGTCGGCGTGATCGCCATGCGTGCGATCCCGGACGGCACGCGCGCCGAGGAACACGACACGACGCTCACCCCGCGGCAGCGCCTGCGGCAGTGGGCGCGAGGCTGGGCGGACGTCCGACTGCTGCTGATCGGCGTCGTGATGCTCGGCGTCGAACTCGGCGAGGGGTCGGCGAACAACTGGCTCGCCCTGGCGGCCACCGACGGACACGGCCAGACGGCGACGGTCGGGGCCCTCTTCTTCACCGTGTTCGCGGTCTCCGAGGCCGCGACGCGCGTCTTCGCCGGCCCCGTCGTCGATCGACTCGGACGGGTCCGGACGGTCCGCTGGACGACCGCGCTCGGCATCCTCGGCGCCGTCCTGTTCATCGTCGGCACGACCTGGTGGCTCACGCTCATCGGCGTGGTCCTCTGGGCGGTCGGCGTCTCGATGGGGTTCCCGCTCGGCATGTCGGCAGCGGCGCAGAGCGGCCCGAACCCGGCTGCCCGGGTCAGCGTCGTCGCGTCGATCGGGTACTTCGCGAACTTCGCCGGCCCGCCCGTCATCGGCGCGATCGCCGAGCAGGTCGGCGCGCTCAGCGCGCTCTGGTTGATCGCCGTGCTCTTCGTGGCCGCCTTCGCCGCATCCGGGTCGCTGCGTCCGGTCGCCGAACCGACCCACGAGCGGGTCAGCGACCCTCGGTAGCGTGGAGCCCATGCTCGACGCGACGCCTGCCCCGTTCGACACCCCGGCCGGTCGCATCGTCGGGACGGTGGACGGTGACGTCGTCCGGGTGCTCGGGATCCCCTACGCGCGGGCCGACCGGTTCGCGCCGCCGGAGCCGATGCCGCCCTTCGCGAGCGAACTGCATGCGTCGACGCCGTCCCCCGTGGCGCCGCAGCCGCACGCGCAGTTCGTCGACCAGCTGCTCGGCGAGGTCGAGGAGATCACCGTCGACGAGCACTGCCAGCGCCTGTCGATCACGCTGCCCGCCGACGTGACGCCCGACGAGCGCCTGCCCGTGATGGTCTGGATCCACGGCGGCTCGTACGTCATCGGCGGCGGCGACCTGCCGATCTACGACGCCCGCGACCTCGTGACCGAGCAGCGCGTGATCGTGGTGTCGGTGACCTTCCGGCTCGGGGTCCTCGGGTTCCTGGGCGACGGGGCGTCGATCCCGGCGAACCTCGGACTGCTCGACCTGCTCGAGTCGCTCCGCTGGGTGCAGGCGAACATCGCCGCGTTCGGTGGCGACCCCGACCTCGTCACGGTGTTCGGGCAGTCCGCCGGCGGCGACGCAGCAGCCCACCTGATGATCAGCGACGGCGCGGCCGGGCTGTTCCGCCGGGCGATCATCCAGAGCGCACCGCTCGGGCTGTCGCGCGGTCGTTCCCGGATGAACCGCGCGATGATCCGGGCCGTCGGTGCCGTGCACGCCGACACCCCGCTCGACGACCTGCTCGAACGGCAGGCCCTCGGCACCCGGGCGGCCGCGCCGTACGGACTCGCGGGCGGGATGCCGTTCGGCACCCAGTACGGGTTCGCCCCGTTGCCCGCCGAACGCGACCTCGACGACGCCTGGAGCCGAGTCGCTCCCGACGTCGACGTCCTGATCGGTTCCGCGACGGACGAGACCGGCATGTACGTGCCGTTGGTCCGCGGTCTGTCGCGGGTCGCTCGGTCACGGATCCTGCGCCCGGCGCTCCGCTGGTGGGTGGTCCGTCCGCTCTCCGACGTCATCTACGGCCGCGACGTCCGACGCTTCACCGCGCGGCATCGTCGAGCCGGCGGGCGGGCGACGTCCTACCGGCTCCTCCGTGGCGTGACGACCGCGCCGACCGGCGCCGTCCACATGAGCGACCTGCCGCTGTTGCTCGGCGGCCGCGAGGCCTGGGCCGGCACCCGCTTCGTCCCCGACCGCGACTGGCCCGAGGTCGAGCGGCGCGGCCGGGCCTTCCGTGCGATCTGGGCCGAGTTCGCCCGGACCGGCGCCGTCACCGCCCCGGACGACGAGACGCTGACCTTCGACCGGCCCTGACCTTCGACCGGCCCTGACCTTCGACCGGCTCTGACGTTCGACTGGCACTGACCTTCGATCGGCACTGGCCGTCTTCGCGCCCCCTGAACTGGCGGTCGCGTGGTCGCCCCCGGGACCGGACAATCGTCAGCATGCCCACGCCCGACGCCGATCTCCGTGCACGCATCGTGTCCGGTGCGATCGAGGCGTACCGCGCGACGGACTTCCACCGGGTCGGACCGGACGAGGTCGCCGAGCACGCCGAGGTGCCGGTCGCCGAGGTCAGCCGAGCGTTCCCGATGTGGGAACTCCTCGTCGTCGCGGTCATCGACCGGTGGAACAACGGCAGCCGACTCGCGCTGTGGCCCGTCGCCGAACGGCACGGTGCCGTCGCGTACCTGCGTGCCCGGCTCGAGGCCGGCGTCACGGACCCGGCCCTCGTCCGGCTCCGGATCGCCGTGCTCAGCGCCGCGTCGAACCCCGGCCACCCCGCAGCCGGGTGGTTCCGTACCCAGTACACCCGGGCGTTCGAGGACCTCACCCTCGCCCTGGTCCGTGACGTCGTCGCTGCACGCGAGCCACGCGGCGCCTCGCCCCGGCACGCCGCCGAGCAGCTCATGGCACTGTTCGAGGGGCTGCAGCTGCAGGCGATGGTCCGCGACGACGCCGAGCCACTGAGCGGCTTCGACCGCGCCGTCGCCCGGATGCGGGTCGGTTGGGCAGCAGCGCGCGTCGACGCCTGAGGACTCCGAGCGGGAGCACGGACGGGAGGCACGGCGCGGCTTGCGTGCGTCGGCTCGCCCACCTGGCATGGTCGGCCCATGGAGTACACCGACTACGACACCCGGCTCGCCGCGTACGGCGTGATCACGGACGGTGACCGGGTGCTCCTGGCGAAGCTGCGCTTCCCCGAAGCCGGCACGTGGACGTTGCCGGGCGGTGGCGTCGAGTTCGACGAGACCGTCGAGCAGGCCGTCGTGCGGGAGGTCCGCGAGGAGACCGGGTACGAGTCCGAGGTCGGCGCCCTGCTCGGCGTCCGGCACCACGTCGTCCCCGCGGAGCGCCGGATCCACGCCAACGGTCGCCCGATGAAGGCCGTGCAGGTCGTGTTCCGCGCGACGGTCGTCGGCGGCACACTGCGCGACGAGATCGACGGGTCGACCGACGAGTCGCGCTGGCTGCCCATCGCCGAGCTCCCGCACCACCGGCACGGGCTGCTCGTACCCGTCGCACTGGCGTGGGCGGGTGCGCTCACCCGCTGACCCCTCATCCGGCGGCCAGCGTCGCGAACTGTGTCGGGATCTCAGCGGGTGCCGGCGGCTGGACGGACCACCCGAGTGCGCGGAGTGCCTGGGCGGTCTCGGCGGGGAACTGACGAGCTGTCGCCGCCGCTTCACCTCGGCGCCAATGCTTCCGGAATTCATGCACCGCTGACCGCCAGGTCGGGAGCGAATCGACGCCGCACTCGACGATGACGAACTCGACCACGTCGGCGAGACTCGGTCGGAAGTGCGGGCCGCCGAGCGGGAAGTGCAACGAGGACAGCCGAGCGGCGTCGCGACGCCCTGATCCGTTGTCGCCCGCCCTGGCCAGCAATGCACTGAACGAGCCGCGCTCGGCGTGCAGGTGCCAGTGCGACTGCGGGGTGGCGGTCAACGCTTCTTGGAACTCGAAACGGACCAGCGGTTGCCGGTCGTCTGCGAGGAACAGGGTGAACCGGCTCTCGTTCACCTCGAGCGCGTCGAGGTGGTCGAACCAGCGAAACCGCATCGACAGCGTGACGTCGGCGGTGTGGACGCCTCCGACCGTCAGACTGACTCGCGGGGTGCTTCCTGCCTCTGGAGCAGGCTGGATGACGATCGTCCCGCTCGGCACGTCGAGGTCGTAGTCGACTCGCGCCCCGTGTCCGGGCAGGCAAGCGTCCAGGAGAGCCTGCGCGAGTTCCATCTGCTGTTGCGCCGCTGACTCCGCACTGCCGGTCATCGCTCGCCCAGCAGGAAGGAGATGCTGTCGAGCCAGTCCTGCGCCAGGTACTCGTCGATGAAGAGATCGCGCCACTGCTCGGTCGGCTCGAACTCTCGTTCATCGAGGTCCCACTGCGCCCGGACCCGCGCGCGTTCGATGAGGAGTTCCTCGCGGGTCCAGTGTCGTCCCACCACAGCGGTCATGGCCGTCCTCTCGTCGGTGTGGGACGACGGTAGGGCGGTCAGTGGGGCCGGCGCGAGCTTTCTGAATACAACATGTTCACTCGGCGACGACGCTCAGGACGTTGCCCGACGGGTCGGTGAACCAGGCGATGAGCGGCCCGCCCTTGCGGTTCACGCCCTTCTCGTCGGTCATCCCCTCGTACTGCAGGAACGTGATGCCCTTCGCGGTGAGCTCGTCCACCGCGGCGTCGACGTCCGGCACGGGGAAGTTCAGCACCGTGAAGGCCGCGGGTTCGTGCGCAGGGCCCTTCGGGTAGACGAGGACACCGTGGCCGTCGCCGAGCTGCAGGAAGAGCATGCCGTGGTCCTCGGAGACCTCGACCCCCAGGACGTCCTGGTAGAACTCCTTCGCCTCCGGGACGTCCCGTACCGAGAACCCGCTGAACGCCTTCGTCGCATCGACCATGCCGCCAGTGAACCACCCCGGTCCGGTGTCGGCGCGCTCTGCCAGGATGGGGCCGTGAGCCACCCGGACAGCAGCGTCGACGACGCCGTCGAGCGTGCGGTCGAGCTGGCCTCGGCGGGTCCCCGGGCAGTGCTCGGCATCGCGGGTGCTCCCGGTGCCGGCAAGTCGACCCTGGCCCGCCGCGTGGTCGCCGCCGTCGACGAGCGACTCGGGGCCGGCACGGCGGTGCAGGTGCCGATGGACGGCTTCCACCTGTCGAACGCGGCGCTCGACGCCCTCGGCCGGCACGACCGCAAGGGCGCCGTCGACACGTTCGACGCCGACGGCTACGTCGCCCTGGTCCGACGACTCGTCGCTGCCGACACCACCGTGTGGGCGCCGGACTTCGACCGCCGCATCGACGAGCCCGTCGCCGGCAGCATCGCCGTCCCGCCGACCGCCCGGCTCGTGGTCTCCGAGGGGAACTACCTGCTCGACGATGCCGAACCGTGGGCAGCGCTCGGCGACCTGTTCACCGATACCTGGTTCTGCGCCGTCGACGACGGGGTCCGGGTCGACCGCCTGGTCGGTCGGCACATGCGTCACGGACGCGACCACGACGCCGCGCGCGCATGGGCGGTGGAGGTCGACGGCGTGAACGCGGCGAGGGTCGCGCCCACGGTGATCCGTGCCTCCAGGACGGTGCGGACGTGACCATCAGAACGACGCGACACCGATCGAAGGAGCGACCATGACCATCGCCATCACCGGAGCGACCGGCAACATCGGGGGCGCCGTCGCACGCGCGCTCGCCGCGGACGGCGTGCCGTTCCGGATGATCGTGCGCGACGCAGCGCGCGCGCCGGAGCTGCCCGGCGCCGAGGTCACGGTCGCGACGTTCGCCGACGCCGACGCCAGCCGGGCGGCGCTCGAGGGGGTCGACGTGCTCCTGATGGTGTCGGCGGCCGAGGCCGAGGACCGGCTCGACCAGCACCGCACCTTCGTCGCAGCAGCTGCCGGGGCCGGTGTGCGGCACGTCGTCTACACGTCGTTCCTCGGCGCGGCCGAGGACGCGACCTTCACCCTCGGGCGCGACCACTGGGCGACCGAGCAGGCGATCCGCGCGACCGACACGGCGTACACGTTCCTGCGGGACAGCTTCTACCTGGACTTCGTCGAGGACCTGGTCGGCGAGGACGGCGTGATCCGCGGGCCGGCAGGCGACGGCGCCATGGCGGCGGTCGCCCGTGCGGACGTCGCACGGGTCGCGACGGCCGTGCTGCGGGACCCGGGTGCGCACGTGGACCGCACGTACGAGCTGACCGGGCCGGCGGCGTTCACGCTCGCCGAAGCCGCCGCGGTGGTGACCGAGGTGCGTGGCCGCACGGTGACGTACCACCCGGAAACGTTGGACGAGGCGTACGCGTCTCGTGCGCAGTGGAACCCCGAGCCGTGGCAGGCCGATGCGTGGGTGAGCACCTACACGGCCATCGCCGAGGGGGCTCTCGCGCACGTGTCCGGCGACGTCGAGCGGATCACGGGGCGGCGCCCGATGTCGCTGCGCGAGGTGCTCGCCGCGCGGTAGTGGGCGCGGGCGGGGCGCGGGCGGGACTTCGTGAGCAGAAATGGTCGGGTCAGGTGCGGCGACCCGACCATTTCTGCTCACGAAGCGCAGCGCAGCGCAGCGGGCGAACAAGCAGCGCCGCTCAGGACACGCGGCGCGCGGCGAGCGTGCCGACGACCCCGAGCGTCAGCACCGACACGAGCACGACGAGCAGTGGTGCCGTCCAGTCCCCGGTCGCACCGTGCAGCGCGCCGGCGACGAGCGGCCCGGCCGAGCCGATCAGGTACCCGCCGCCCTGCACGAACGCGGACATCCGACGGGCATCGGCGTCGCTCGACACGATCCGCACGATCACGATGAAGATCACGGTGATGCCGCCGCCCTGGGCCGCGCCGCCGAGCACCGACCACAGCAACCAGAGCTGCGGGGCGAACAGCAGCCCGAGGGGCATCGCCAGCCACAGGAACGCGACGAGCGCGATGATCGCCCGCGGCCGCCACTTCGCCGCGAGCAGCGGGACCCCGAGCGCACCGACCACGGCCAGGATCTGGAACACCGACGAGCTCGCCCCGGACGACGCCTTCGAGAACCCGATCTCGTCGTGCAGCAGGGTCGGGATCCAGGCGGTCAGGGCGTAGTACGAGAACGCCTGGCCACCGAAGGCCAGCGTGAGCCCCCACGTGATGAGTCGTCGTGCGGGACGGACCGGCTCGGCGGCGGTGGCAGCAGCGGCCGCCGCGGCCCGGTCGGCGCGGATCGTCCGGATCGCCCCGGTGTCGAGCACCTGGTCGATCGGACCGGTGATCGGCAGGGGCTCGTCGTCGTCGGAGCGCACGGGGCGGCGCCACGCGGCCCGGGCACCCACTGCGTACGTCCAGGCGAACCCGGCGATGACCGCGAAGACCGCCCACACGGCGATCGCGACGGGCCAACCCCACAGCGCCGCCAGGGGAGCGGTCGCGAGTGAGGTGATCATCGACCCGACGTTGAGCGCCGACGTGTAGACGCCGGTGACCAGGCCGACACGCTCCGGCGAGGTGTCCCGCCGGATGACGACGGGAATCACCACGTTGCCGATCGTGATGCCGATGCCGATCACCGCGGTGCCGATGAGCAGTGCGGCGGACGACGGCATCGAGCGCACCACGGTGCCGGCGAGCACGATGACGAGCGACAGGGACACCGCACGCTCGGGGTCGGCCTTCGCGATGACCCAGCTGGCGAACGGCGTCGCCAGGGCGAAGCAGAGCACGGGGATCGTCGTCAGCAGCCCGGCGATCGTGGACGTCAGGCCGAGGTCGAGCCGGACGTCGCCGATGACCGGGGCCGTCGCGACGATCGGCCCGCGGAAGTTCAGTGCGATGAGGACGATGGCGGCGGGCAGTACCCACGCGGCGGCACGCAGCCCCTGCCGCGTCGCGCCGGTCCGGCCGTGCCCGCTCGTCGCGTCGGTCCCGCCGGTCGCGTCGGTCGCGTCGGTCGCGCCGGTCGCGTCGGTCCCGCCCGTCACGGCAGCAGGATCGGGAGCAGGTCCAGCGGGGTGGCGGCCGTGGCGATGGTGCCCTCGGCCTCGGCGGGGGAGCCGTACCCCCACTCGGCGAAGACCACCGGGACACCGTGCACCGTGGCGCCCTCGACGTCGTGCACCCGGTCACCGATGAGCACCGGGCGGCTGATGTCGAACCCGCGGGCGTCGAGGCGGCGCAGGGCTTCCTCGACGACGTCGGCCTTGCTCGACCGGACCTCGTCGTCGCTGGCGCCCGTGATGATGTCGATGTCCCCGGTGAGCCCGTAGTGCTCGAGGATGTACGTCGCCGGCGTCTCGGGCTTGCTCGTCGCGGTCGAGATCGGCAGCCCCGCGTCGTGCAGCGTGCGGAGCACGACGTCGATGCCGGGGAACATCGTCGAGTCGAGGGCCCCGTGCGAGAAGTAGTGCTCGCGGTACACGGCGAGGGTGTGCTCCGCCTGCGCCTCGTCCATGCCCATCGCGACCCGGAACGTGTCCATGATCGGCGGGCCGACGAACGACATCAGGGTGTCGTGGTCGGGCACCGGGACGCCCACGGTGCGGAAGGTGTGCGTCAGGCTCTCGAGGATGCCCGGCGCGGAGTCGCTGATGGTGCCGTCGAGGTCGAACAGGATGGCGGAGAACGGGCTGGTCATGTCCTGCCCACCCTACCGGCGGCGGTCGACGGGACCACCCTGGTGCCGCGCGCGACGGGGCGGACGTGCACCGGGCCTCCCGGTCGGGCGGCGGCCGTCGGGCGGAACCAGGTTCCGGACACAGCACCACGCGATTCCGCGGTTCCGTGTCCGGAACCTGGTTCCGGCGGGAGACCCACCAACGCGACCGCGCTCAGAACAGGCGGGTGTGCCCGCCCTCGATGCCGCGCATCGCGTCGTAGTCGAGCACGAGGACGCGGATGCCGCGGTCCTCGGCGAGGGTGCGCGCCTGCGGCGCCACCGTCTGCGCCGCCAGCACGCCCTGCACCGGCCGCAGGTGCGGATCGCGGTTCATGAGCTCGAGGTATCGCGTGAGCTGCTCGACCGCGTCGATGTTGGCGTTGCGCTTCATCTCGACCGCGACGCTCGCTCCGGCGTCGTCGCGCGCGAGGATGTCGACCGGCCCGATGGCGGTCATGTACTCGCGGCGGACCAGCGTGTGGCCGTCGCCGAGCAGTTCGATCTGCTCCGCGAGGAGCTGCTGCAGGTGCGCCTCGACCCCGTCCTTCACCAGGCCCGGGTCGACGCCGAGGTCGTGGGTCTGGTCCGCGATGACCTCGTGGATGGACACGATCAGGCGGTCCTGGGTCTTCTTCTGCGTCACCGTCCAGACCTCGGTGATGCCACCGACGGTCTGCTCCTCGTCCGGCTCGCTCATCTCGATCGAGCACGGCGGGCTCATCCAGTTCAGCGGCTTGTAGCTGCCACCGTCGGAGTGCACGAGCAGTGAGCCGTCCGCCTTGAGCATGAGCAGACGGGTCGCGAGCGGCAGGTGGGCGGAGAGCCGGCCCGCGTAGTCGACGGAGCACCGGGCGATGACGAGACGCACCCGGGAAGCCTAACGGGCGTCGCGTCCCGACCCGGACGGCGCGCTCGTCGCGTCAGCAGTGCTGGTTGCGTCGGCAGCGTTCGTCGTGTTGGCAGCGCTCGTCGCGTTGTCGGCGTTGTCGACACTGTCGGCCGGGAGGCGCGGCTCGCCCCCGCCGTGTCCGTCGCCGCCCCCACGGGTCGGCCTGGCGGCGGCGCCGGTCTCACGGGCGGCACCCGACGCGAGTCCCGCCGCGATGATGAACACGAAGACGACCAGGAGCGCACCGAGCAGTCCGACGTGCTCGCCGAGGAACCCGATGAGCGGAGGACCGGCCAGGAACGCCACGTACCCGATGGTCGCGACGGCGCTGACCTTGGCGGCGGCCGTGCGGGGGTCGTCGGCAGCGGCCGACATGCCCATCGGGAAGCCGAGGCTGGCACCGAGGCCCCAGAGCACGACGCCCACGATCGCGAGCGGCACGTTGTCGATGAAGATGAGCATGCCGAGGCCGACCACCGCGACGGCGGCGCTGATGCGCAGGATCGGGACGCGCCCGAACTTGTCGATGAGGGGGCTGCCGGCGACGCGACCGACGGTCATCGCCGCGAGGAACACGGTGAGCACGCCGGCACCGGCGGCGTTGTCGAGCCCGTGGCCGTCGATCATCGCGAGCGGCAGCCAGTCGTTCGCGGATCCCTCGGCCAGGGCCATGCCGAGCACGATCACGCCGATCAGGATCGTGGACGGCTGTGCCCAGACCTGCATGCGGGTGAGCGGCGTCGCGACCGGGCTGGTGTCGGTGGAGACCTGCTCGGCGAAGCGGTGCTCGTCCTGGAACTTCGTGACGGCGACGAGCATCGCGGCGCTCGTGATGACGACCAGCACGATGAAGTGCACGGAGACGGGGATCTCGAGCCGCTCGGCCAGGGCACCGAGCCCGGCGCCCGCCAGCGTGCCGAGGCTGAACGCGGCGTGGAACAGGGGCATGATCGTGCGCCCACCGGCCTTCTCGGCTGCGGCGCCCGAGACGTTCATCGACACGTCGCACAGGCCGTTGCCGAACCCGAAGGCGATCAGGGCGATCCAGATGGCGGCGAAGCCCCACCCGAGCGTGACCGCGATGCCGGCGAAGACCATGCCGAGTGCCAGACAGGCGGCGGCGATCTGGATCCCGCGGCGTGCGCCGAGCTTGGCGACGATGTGGCCGGCGAAGGTCAGGCCGCCGATCGAACCGACGGCCATGCCGAGCACGAGCAGCCCCATCTCGAACGTGCTCGCGCCCAATGAGTCGCGGACGCTCGGGATCCGGCCGAGCCACGTCGCGATGTCGAGCCCGGACAGGGTGAACACCACGAACACCGCGATGATCCAGGCCCTGGTGGTCGGAACGGTGCGGGTGGACGGCGTCGTCATGGTGGTCCCATCGTGCTTCGTTGCTGGTGGTCGTGGTGCGGGTCGCGCTGCGCGTTTTGTTCGGTGTCGGTCGTTATCGAATCGATTCGACCGCTTGTTCCCGCTACGCTAACCGGCGATGGACGAACCGGCAACAGCACTCGGCGCGTCGCCTTCCCGCGGCGGAGGCACCCGTCCGTCGCGCCCGACGCTGGCCGCGGTCGCCCGTGCCGCCGGTGTCGCGCCGTCGACGGCCTCGCTCGCGTTCAGCGGCAGCGGCCCGGTGTCCGAGGACGCCAAGGCCCGAGTCCTCGCCGCCGCTGCCGAGCTCGGCTACGGCGGCCCCGACCCCCGTGCGCGTTCGCTCCGCCGAGGCCGTTCCGGCGTCATCGGCGTCGTGATGGACGAACGCTTGAGCGATGCCTTCCGGGACCCCGTCAACGTCCTGACGCTCGACGGCATCGCCGAGGTCGCCGGGGCTGCGGGCGCTTCGCTCTTGCTGGTCCGGAGTCCGCTCGATGACGAACAGGGGGCCGGCCCACTCGTCGATGCCCCGATGGACGCCGTCGTGCTCGTCGGGTGCAACGTCCGGATCGACCCGGCCGTGGCGGTGCTGCGGCGCCGGCAGATCCCCGTCGTCGCGATCGAGGCGGACGAGATCGAGGGT
This sequence comes from Curtobacterium sp. PhB128, assembly GCF_004340725.1. NCBI lineage: Bacteria > Bacillati > Actinomycetota > Actinomycetes > Micrococcales > Microbacteriaceae > Curtobacterium > Curtobacterium sp. PhB128. The sequence goes on along the minus strand of NZ_SLUR01000002.1, from coordinate 8,212 downwards.
GCCGTGCCCGTCCAGCTCGACAACCGGGATGCCTCGCGCCGTGCTGCTGCGTACCTGCAGGACCTCGGGCACACTGCGGTCACGGTGGTGACGCTGCCGCTCGACGCTGCTCGTCGGCGGGGGCCGATCGACGACGACCGGTTCGCCTCGGGCATCGCGTTCACGACGCTCGAACGGCTCCGGGGCGTGCGCGAGGTCTACCCCTCCGTCGTGGCGGTCGAGACGGCGGGGAGCTCGGTGGAAGAAGGACGCCTGGCCGGCGTGGAGCTCTTCGCTGCCGATGGCCCTCGCCCCACCGCCGTCATCGCCCAGAGCGACCTGATCGCCGTCGGGGTGATCTCGGCTGCCCTCGACGCCGGGCTGCGGGTGCCCGAGGACGTCAGTGTCGTCGGGTTCGACGGCATCACGGTGGACGACAGCCTGTTGCACCGGACCCCGATCCGGCACCTGACCACGCTCGTGCAGCCGTTCGTGCAGAAGGGCCAGGCTGCCGCTCGTGCTGCGCTGGCGATGCTCGAGGGGGCGGAGCCGCAGCCGGCGTCGTTCGTCTCGGAGTTGCGCGTGGGGGACACGACGGGGCCGCCGCCGGCTGTGCGCTGATCCCACCCGTCCGGATTCCGCCACACCCCTACGAGTCGGTCAGCGCGACCTCGCGACGGTCACCGCGACCGGGCGGGAAGTACGACGTCATCGACGACCTCGACGATGTCGTCGCGGGACAGCGGGCCAGTGGTGAGGTGACGGGCGAGCACGAGTGCGGCGCCAGCGCTGACGCGTGATGGGCTGACAGCGCTCGAGGGGATCTCGCCACGGGCCGCGGCGCGTCCGAATGCTTCGGTCACGAGGCGTTGGCGCGGCTCGATGAGCAGTGCGACGATGCGCTGCCACATCTCGGGTCGTCGCTCTCGCTCCAGGAGAAGTGGTGCGAGGACCCGTCCGACGGGGGTGGTGAGCCCGTCCGCGAGATCGGACAGGAACGCGATGAGTTCGTCGCGGAGGTCACCGACCGGCTGGAGTCGGGTCCCCCCGGGGTGATCGCTCCGCTCCGCGGTGTCTTCGGTCCAGGCGAGGGCAGCGAGGACGAGCTGCTCCGGATCGGTCCAGCGCCGGTAGAGCGAGGCCTTGCCCGCACCGGCTGCCGCGGCGACGTTCTCGAAGGTGAGGCCCGCCATGCCGTGGTCAGCCAGCTGTTCGAGTGTGGCGGCGAAGATCGCGTGCTCGAGGTCAGCACCGCGCCGCCGGACGGGAGCGTTCACGAGATGAGTGTCCCACCGACCCACACAGCGCCCGGCTGAGCGAGGACGGCTGGGTCGACGAGGGGATCGCCGGTCGTGAGCAGGAGGTCCGCACGCAGCCCCACTTCCACACGCCCGCGGTCGTGCAGACCGAATGCCGCCGCTGCCCCGTCCGTGGCAGCGGTCAGTACCGCGCCGTTCGTCATCCCGGTGTCCCGCAAGAGGAGCATCTCCTCGTGGAGGGCCTCGCCGTGGCGAACCGGCGCGAACGGGGTCTCGTTCGCGTCCGTGCCGGCGACGACTGGCACACCGGCGGTGTGCATCCGGCGCACACTCTCGACGGCGTTCTCGAATGCGGCGTCGGCACGGTCCCCGAGCCGCGCGCGGGCCATCGCGCGCATCATGACGAGGGTCGGTGACGCGATGGTGCCCTGGTCGACCATCCGACGGACGGTCTCGCCCGGCAGCGGCCGGTCGAGCGGTGCGTGCGTGAGGATGTCGACCCCGGCGTCGAGCCCGCGGACGAACGACGCGGCGGTCACGACGTGGGCCACGGTCCGGAGCCCCCGGCTGCGAGCACCGTCGACCAGGGCCGTGATCGTTGCGACGACGAGCGCGGGGACGTCGGTGGCGTCGGGGTCCTCGATGATGATCTTCACCAGGTCCGACCCGTTCGCGGCCCGCCAGTCCAGGTACCGCTCGGCATCGGCTGCGCTGCTCACGCCGCTCGCGTCCGGGAAGCCCATCCGAGCGATCTGGGTGCTGCCCGGTGCCGAGGCGGCCGAGCCCGCGCTGAGGAGCCCCGGGGCCCCTGGTGCTCGTCGCTGCTCGTCGACGAGGGAGTCCGGGTGTGTCCCGAGGTCGACCATCGTCGTGACGCCGGCTCGGACTGCGGACGACAGCGCCGCCGGGGAGCCCAGGTGGACGTGCGTGTCGATCAGGCCCGGAACGAGGAACTGCCCCGTTCCGTCGACGACCGGACCGCCGGCTGGAGCGACGGTCCCCGCGGGACGGACCGTGCTGATGTGCTCGTCGAACTCGACGTCGACAGCCTCGGTTGTGGTCACCCCGCCGGAGCTGGTGCGGACGTTGCGAATGGTCGTGGTCATGCGGTCTACGATACAGAATCGTTCACTACACGCAACGAGGAGCCATCGATGTCCGAACTGATCGACGTCCACGCACACTTCGTCACCGCGGACTACGTCGCAGCGGCCCGAGCAGCCGGGTACGAACAGCCGGACGGCATGCCCGCCTGGCCGAGCTGGTCGCTCGCCGGCCAGCTCGGTGACATGGACCGCCGCGGGATCGCCCGAGCGGTCCTGTCCGTCTCGTCGCCCGGAGTGCACTTCGGGGACGACGACCGAGCCGCGGAGCTCGCGCGGACGCTCAACGACGAAGCCGCCGCGATCGCGGCCGCGCACCCGGACCGGTTCTCGTACTTCGCGTCCCTCCCGGTGCCGGATGTCGACAGTGCGGTCCTGGAGGCCCGGCGCACGTTGCAGGGACCGGGTGCGGTCGGCGTCGTCCTCGAGTCCAATGCGCACGGCCAGTACCTGGGAGATCCCGCGTTGGAGCCGCTCTGGGCCGAGCTCGACGCCCGCGGCGCGGCCGTCTTCGTTCACCCGACCTCGCCCGTCGGGTGGGAGCACACCGCCCTCGGGCGTCCTCGCCCGATGCTGGAGTTCATGTTCGACAGCACCAGGAGCATCGTCGACCTGGTGTTCGCCGGCGTCCTCGACCGGTACCCGGACGTGCGCGTCATCGTGCCGCACTCGGGCGCGACCCTGCCGGTCCTCTCTGACCGGATCGCCCTGTTCCAGCAGTTGTTCGGCGCCACCGCCGGCACGATGCCCTGGAAGGACGCGATGCGGCGGCTCTGGTTCGACACGGCAGGCACGCCGTTCCCGCTGGACGTGCCAGTACTCGCCGAGGTCGCCGGGACGGACCGGCTGCTCTACGCAGCGACTCGTGCTGGACGCCGACGCAGGGCGTGGACGCGCAGATCGCCGCGCTCGACGATGCCGAGCCGCCGCACGACGCGACGAGTTGGCGGGAACTCACGACCCGGAACGCTCGGCGTCTGCTCGACTGACTCCGGCGAGGACGCTCTGGATCGCGGGTCCGGCGATCGCGACGACGGTGTCGTGGTCGGCTGCGAGCACGGCAGGGACCCCGAAGACCTGCCGGCTCGTGATGATCCCGACGAGCATGGCCGCGGCGAGCCCGGCCCGGAGCGTACGGTCCTCGTGATCGGCGCCGGAGGCTCCGTGCACGAGGCGGGCCTGGATGAAGTCCCGCAGCTGCGCCGTCGCGTCCTCGTTGACCATCGCACCTCGCAGCATCGCCATCAGCGGTTCCGACTCCTCCGGGGCGCCTTCCCAGGCCTGCAGGAACGCCCGGACGACACGCTCGCCGAGATGCTCGTCCGGACCCTCGAAGGCCGTGTCGAAGCGCCGGAGCGCGGACGGGGAAACGGCCATCACCGCTGCGAACAGGTCGGCCTTCGACCCGAAGAACTGCATCACCTGCGAAGGGTCGACGCCGGCGTCCGCCGCCACGGCCCGGATCGTCGTGCCGGCGAATCCGTCGCTGGCGAACCGCGCACTCGCCGCCGCGAGGACCGTCGTGCGGGTGCTGGCCGCCCCGGGACGGCGACCCACGCGGGAGGTCGTCGCTGCTTCCGTCGTTCCGTCCATGCCCGCAATCTACTCCGCTGACGGGTTTCTCAACACACGTTGAGTTCTTGCCGGATCGGACGTACGCTCGCCTCGACGACGAGCCCACGGAGGACTCCCGCAGGAAGGAGAACACGATGACCGACCAGAGGATGACCGTCCCCTCCACCCCGCTGCCCGCGCCGCGCACGGGTGTGCTCACCCCCTTCGAGCCCGGCACCCGAACCCTCGAGGCCGGGTTCCGGATCGCGCCGCAGTTCAAGCCGCTGCCCGTCGACACGGTGTTCGACAAGGACGTCGCGATGCAGCTGCGCGACGGCACGACCATCCACGTCGACGTGTTCCGCCCGGTCGGTACCGAGCCGGTGCCGGTGATCGTGGCATGGAGCCCGTACGGCAAGGCGCAGGGCACGTCGCTCAGCGTGATGGGGGTGTTCGGGCTCGTCGGGCTGCCGAACAGCACGGTGTCCGGACTCGAGAAGTTCGAGGCACCGGACCCGGCGTACTGGGTCGAGCACGGCTACGCGATCTGCAACGTCGACATCCGCGGCGTGGTCGACTCCGAGGGCGACAGCGTGCTCTGGGACCGGCAGGAGGGCCGCGACGCGTACGACGTCATCGAGTGGCTGGCCGAGCAAGAGTGGTGCGACGGCAAGGTCGGCATGAGCGGCACGAGCTACCTCGCCGTGTCGCAGTGGTTCACCGCCGCCGAGCAGCCCCCGCACCTCGTCGCGATCAACCCGTGGGAGGGCGTCAGCGACGTCTACCGCGACCTCGTGAAGCGCGGCGGCATGCCCGACACCGGGTTCGCGCAGCAGCTGCAGGACGGCAGCTTCTTCGGGAAGGGCCAGAAGGAGGACATCCTCGCCGAGGTCGACGCCCACCCGCTGATGACCGACCTGTGGGAGCAGAAGATCCCTGACTTCTCGCAGATCGAGGTGCCGGCGTACGTCGTCGCGAGCTACTCGAACACCCTGCACACCGCCGGGACCTTCCGCGCCTGGCGTCGGATCGCCAGCGACGAGAAGTGGCTCCGGATCCACAACACCCAGGAGTGGCCGGACTACTACGACCCGGCGAACGTCGAGGACCTCCGCCGGTTCTTCGACCACTTCCTCAAGGGCGCCGACAACGGGTGGGAGACCACTCCGACCGTCCGGTACTCGGTCCTCGACCTGCAGGGCGGAGACGAGGTCGCCGTGCCGGCTGAGTCGTTCCCGCCGCAGGACGCCGCTTCGACGAAGTACTTCCTCGACGCCCGGACGCGAACACTGACCACGGCCGCGCCCGAGGCACCTGCAGAAGCGTCCTACGCCGTCGACGCGAACCCGGACGCCGTCTCGTTCCTGACCCGCTTCGACGAGGAGACCGTCCTGGTCGGGTACCCGAAGGCGCACCTGTTCGTCGAGGCCCGGGGCGCCGACGACATGGACCTGTTCGTCCTCGTCCAGAAGCTCGACCGCTGGGGAACGCCGCTGCAGGCGTTCACCGTGCCGAACCAGTCGGCGATGGCGCACGACCTCACCGACCACGGCGCGACGATCCTGCGTTACAAGGGCTCCGACGGACGCCTCCGCGTGTCCGCCCGGCACCTCGACGAGGCGCTGTCGACCGACGACGTCCCCGCGCACTCGTTCGACCGCGTCGAGAAGCTCGCTGCCGGGCAGGTCGCCGAGATCGAGATCGACCTGTTCCCGGTCGGCCTGCGCTTCCACGCGGGCGAGCAGCTGCGGTTCATCGTGAGCTCCCGCAACCTGCTCGGCACGCTCATGCCGGCGATCCGCGAGTACGTCGGCGCGAACACCGGGCGGCACGTCGTGCACACCGGCGGCGACCAGGCCTCGTACCTCCAGCTCCCCGTCCGGGCCGCACGGTGACCGGCGCGACCGTCCGCCTGGCCGGCGAGGACACCGACTCGACCATCGACGGGTTCGAGCTGTTCTCCGCCCGCCGGGCGCTCGCGCTCCTGAAACGGAAGCTCGGCCGGGTCCAGCTGCTCGAGCTGCTCGAGGACGAGATCGCTGCGGGTGACGCGTTCCTCCGCGCCCACCTCGGACGCTCCGGCGGCGAGCAGGCAACCGGCACGACCACGCTCCGTGCACGGGGCATCAGTGCCGCGCAGTTCGGTGCGTGGCTCGGCGCCGCGTTCGCCCGCGAGGACGTCATGCTCGCCGGACACCCGGAGCACTACGGGATCCACGCCGAGCCGGGGCGCAACGTGAACATCGTCGAGACCCTCGACGAGTACGTCTGCTCGTTCTTCATGCGCCCCTGGGACGACAGTGCCGTCGTCGAGCAGGAGCTGCCCGCCGCAGAAGCGACTGCCGGTCGCCGGTCGCACATGCTGTTGGCGGACGGGACGGTGATCGGCTCGATCGCGAACTCCTTCGACGAGGAGCAGGACGGCTTCACCGCACGTCTGTCCGTCACCTTGCCGGCGACCTGCGCCCCGGCGGTGATCGAGCAGCACCTCGAGCACTTCGCCGTCGAGTTCCGCACCTGGATCCGCCGAGCCGCCAACGAGCGGTGACCACTCGAAGGCCGGCGATCCGCACGAGACGTTGGCTCAGGGCAGCGTTCGCTCCCACGTCGACGTCGGCCGCTCCGCGCGCGACCGTGAGCTGCGAGTCCTACTGCCAGGTGGCGGTGTCGGGGTCGATGCCGCGGGCGCGTGCGCCGGCGTCGATGATGCGACGCAACCATGAGGCGAGCCCGGCTCGGATGCCGTCGTAGTGTGCGGCGTACCCCGGATCGGCTTCGTGCATGCGGCCGAGGACGACCTGCATCTGCCGGGTGATCGGGAAGTAGGCGGAGAACACCTCGCGGTGCTGTTCAACGAGAGCGTCCGCGGCCGGGCTGCCGGGTTCGACACCAGCATCCATGGCGTCGGCAAGGGCCTGATCAAGCGCCGCAGACGCATCGGCGACGGCCTGCCAGTCGTCCACGGTGCGTGACGCCGAGCGTTCGGCGTAGTGCCGCCACTCCGGCGTATCGCCGTAGAGTTGCCGCGCCTCAGCCGGCCACTGCGGATTCCATCCAGGCCCGAACGTCGCGGTCTGCTCCTCATTGGTCATGAGCAGCCCGTGCTCGTGGGCGTCGGCCATCCGGGCCAGGTCATCGCCCAGCGCGCTGAGATGCTCGATCCGCGCCGCAAGCTGGGACTGCTGGGCGCGCAGCGCAATGACAACGGCCGCACTCGGATCGTCGAGAACGTTCCGAATGGCTTCCAGGTCGAGCCCCAGCTCGCGGTAGACGACGATGCGCCGCAGCCGCTCGAGGTCGTCTTCGGCATAGAGCCGGTACCCGGCAGCTGACCGTGACGACGGCCTCGCAAGGGCGATCTCGTCCCAGTGATGCAACGTCCGGACCGTCACGCCTAGGCGCGCCGCGGCCTGACCAACAGTCAGGTCCACGGCGTCGCTGTCATCAGGCATGCGCTCCATTCTTCTCGCCGTCGGCGTCAGGTGCGGTGATGCCGATCGCTTCGAGGTTCTTGGCGGTCTGGCTGGTCGGCTCGAAGGGTTTCGCGGCAGTGAAGACGACTCGCACCTTCTCCGGCGTGATCACCTCGACATCGCGGGTGCCCCAGGGCGTGTCCCGCGGCTCGCTCACCACGCCCGCGTCGTGGGCTCGGCACGCGGTGACGAGGGTGTCGATCTGGTTCAGGACGCACGCGAAGCTGAAGCTCACCGCCGGCGCCTGATCCGGAGCGGACGCGGTTGGGACCAGCAGGACGTCCTGAAAGGCCCACCGGCGCAGGTGCACGAGCTGGCCCGGCACGCTGAACAGGTCGAAGAAGCCCAGGCCGCGGGTCCAGAAGTCGACGGAAGCGGCCAGGTCGGTTGTCGGGATCGTCACGAACGACGGCATCCCGTAGATCCCGTGGAACGGCTCAGGCGCGACCACGTCAGGGCCGGGGGCGGGGACCGGGCTCATCTCAAAGGCGTTGTAGTAGCTGCTCATGGGTCCACGTTCTGCCCTCACGCGGCGTGAGGGTCAAATCGGGGAACTCTGGGACCAACCTGTTGGCCCGGTTCACCGAGTTGGCGGCCCGCGTCCGGAGAACGATCCTCAATCGAGACGGGCTCCGACAAAATACACGACCCTCGAACAGGTTACATTTCCCACAACAAATATTACGATGCGGTAACGGGGTACGGGATCCCCATCCGTTCAGCGGAGGGCGCCGAATAGCTTGCACAGACCGGGAAACACCCGGAGCGCTCACCAGCCGCACATTGCTGGTTCTCCACCCTGCACCAGGGTGTGTTCGGCGCGCACACAGCAGCCGCGCCGAGC